>CAYODZ010000193.1:0-12549 GCA_964402835.1 uncultured Gammaproteobacteria bacterium
CCGGCGCGCAGGCCCCAGTCGCCGATGTCCGCCGCGCCGCGCTGCCCGCCGCCAGGGTCACCGCTCTTCATACGAGACCACGCGCTCGGAGAGGCGCATCTGCAGCAGCGTCAGCGCCAGGAAGAGGACGAACACGACGAGAGCGACAAGGGGTGACGGCATGGCAACGTCCGCGGGTCGATCGACTGGCCCTGCTTGCCGCGCTTCGACTCCCCGGCCTGCTTCGCGGCGCGGCTCGGCGGCCCGCTGCGCGGCGAGCACCTCCACACCTCGGGCGAGTTCACGGTGGCGCCCGGCGAGCACGTGCCCTTCACGCTCGAGTGGCAGCGCTCCTACCGGCCATCGGACGCCGGATGCTACACTACCCGGCGGGTCGAGAGAGAGATTTCGCTATGCGGGGGACCTAGCCGGTGACGGACCCAGCCGGAGGCGGAGCGTCCCTGGATGCTTCGTCCCCGACCACGGGTTTGCTGCTCGACGAGCGCGCGCGAACCCGGGTCGAGTTCTCGCTCATCCAGGAAGATATCGCCCGGCTCGAGCGCGAGGCGTCGGCCCGGCTCGACGCCTCCCAACGGATCCGCTCCAGCCTCGGCGCGACCGGCGACCTGGACGACGCGGCGTCCGCGCTCGACCCGCGGCAGAGGTCGCGAAGCTTGGCTCCAGCATTCCCGACTTTCCGTACCACGGCCGGCTCCAGCGCTGGATCGCGCGCCGGGTCGGCCGGCGGATCCTGCACCTCGCCGGCCTCCACCACCAACGGGTCGTCAACGCCGCGCCGGTCGGGCTGGTGAGCGCGCCCCTCGCGCGGACCGAGGCCCAGGCGCTGGCCCTGGCTCAGCTGCGAATGGAGGCCCTCGAGGCCCGGCTGCGGGCGATCGACGCGGAGCTGCTCGCGACACGCGCGACGGCGAACGCCGCGCCGGGGCCTGAGCACGTCGTCCCGGCCACAGAGGCCTACCTCCACCAATGCGCCGCGGAGTTCGAGAGCTTCCGAGCCTCCGGCGGGCTCCTGACCTTTCGCCGCCTGACCGCCCCGCGGATCTCGATCGTCATCGTGCTGTTCGGCCGGCCGGAGTTGGGTTACGCCTGCCTGCAGTCACTTCCGCTGGGCGGCGTCGAGGACTTCGAGGTCGTCCTCGTCGACAACGGGCCGGCCGCTGAGTCGGACTTGCTGCTCGAGCGAGTGGCCGGCGCCACGGTGCTTCGCAACGCCGAGAATCTCGGATTCGTCGCCGCCGTGAACCAGGGCGCGCGGCTGGCCACCGGTGATGTCTTGTTGCTCCTCAACAACGACGCGCGCCTGCACCCCGGGGCGATCTCGGCGGCGCTCGATGTCCTGGCCCGCCGTGCCGACGTCGGGGCGGTCGGGGGCCGGCTGCTCTCCATGGACGGCACGCTCCTCGAGGCTGGGTCGATCGTCTGGCGCGATGGGCTGGTGAATGGCTACGGGCGCGGCGAGGACACGGACCGAGGCGAGTATCGCTTCGCGCGGCCGGTCGACTTCTGCTCGGCGGCCTTTCTCGCCACGCCTCGCCGGCTCTTTCTCGCGCTCGAAGGCTTCGATTCGACCTTCTCGCCCGGCTACTTCGAGGACGTGGACTACTGCCTGCGGCTGGCGGAGAAGGGCTTGCAGGTGATGTACGCCCCAGGCGCCGCGGTGTGGCACCTCGAGAACGCCGGCACCACGCTCGCGCAGAAGTCGGATCTGATGCGGCGCAACCGGGAGCGGCTCCTCGCCAAGCATCGCGCCGGGCTCGCGGGGCGCCGAGTTCGCGATCCGGCCGCCCTCTTGGCCGTGCGCGCGTCGCCGGCGCCAGAGCACCGGCTGCTGTTCATCGACAATCGGGCGCCGGACCCTGTCTTCGGTGCCGGCTTCGGGCGCGCGCGGGAGATGATCGCCGCCCTCGTCGATCTGGGATGGTTCGTCACGGTCTTCACCACCGAGCCCAGTCGGATGGACTGGACTCGCGCGGCGAGCGTGCTGCCCGAGGGCACTGAGCTGATCGGCGACCGACAGCGGGAAGGACTGGCGCGGTTCCTGAAAGAGCGGCGGGGCTATTACGACGTCGTCCTCGTCAGCCGCCAGCCCAACATGAAGCTCTGGCTGACTCTGCGGGACGAAGCACCCGACCTCCTGGGCAGCGCCGCGCTGGTGTACGACATGGAATGCTCACCGACCTCGCGGACCGTGCGTGAGGCGCAGGTCGGGGGCTATCTCGTCGATCACGACGCTGCCGCGCGAGCCGTGGCTCACGAGGTCGAGCTCGCGCGCGCAGCGCACGTGGTCATCGTCGTGTCCGAGGTCGAGCGTCAGGCGCTGGTCTCGCGGGGCGTCGAAGAGCCGATCCTCTTTCGGCACGTGGTGCACCCGCGGCCGACGTCGCCGGGTTTTGGATCGAGGCGCGACCTGCTGTTCGTCGGCGCCTTCCACGGCCCGGGTGGGCCCAACTACGACAGCATGGTCTGGTTCGTCGGCGAAGTGATGCCGATCATCGATCGGCTCTCGGGCGGCAGGGTCTGCCTGACGATTGCCGGCCACGGAGCGTCGGACGTGGTGGGAAGGCTCGCCGGTCCGACCGTGAGAATCCCCGGCCGGGTGAAAGATCTGACGCCTCTGTACGACTCGAGCCGTGTATTCGTCGCCCCCACGCGGTTCGCGGCCGGCATCCCCATCAAGGTGTACGAGACGGCGGCGCAGGGCGTGCCCGTCGTCGCTTCGTCATTGCTCGCCCACCAGCTTGGCTGGAACGACGGCCGGTCGCTCTCCGTGCCGCCCAATGAGAGCGCGGAGGCCCTCGCCCGCGCGTGCATGGCCCTCTACGTCGACGAGGACCGCTGGGTCGCACAGCGGACGGCCGCGCTGGCCCGGGTTGCGGAGGAGTGCTCGGCGAGGGCAGCGCGCGGCGCGCTGGACGCCGCTCTGGCCCGGGCCACCCGGGTGGCCGCGACGTCCCCATCGTCGCCCCGCCGGGGTGCCGGGCGCCCCTGGCGTCGCGTCTTCTTCCTCCACATCCCCAAGACGGCGGGCAGCTCGCTGCGGGTGTTTCTCGAGAGCCTCGTCGGTCGCGAGAACACGCTCTACAACGACCGGCTCAAGGCGTGGCGGTTCGGGGCCGAGCGCGGCGAGCGCGAGGTGCTGGAGAAGCTCCGCGGCTATCCTCTGATTCACAGCCACTTCTTCACGCTCGCCGAGGCCATGGCCGCCGACCCGGAGGGACTCTACATGACGATGTGGAGGGATCCCGCCCGGCAGTTGCTCTCGACCTACGATTACCTGCGCTCGCTCACCCAGGCCCACATCGAGCGCGAGCCGCCCGAACACCGGACCCAGATCTATCTGGCGCAGTCAGGCTCGTTTGAGACCTTTCTCGAAGGAGCGGTCGAGTGCGGTTTCGCCGAGGGACACTCGATTCGACTGGTCCCCGACATCCTCGCGCGGCGGACTCGTGATTTCCCGGGCGCGGTCGCCGCGTGCCGACAGGCGCTGGAGAAGCTCCACTTCGGGGGGATCACTGAGCAGTTCCGGCGCTCGCTTATGCTGCTGGCCGCCACCATCGACGTGCCGTGGTCCGATCGCTTCGAGCACCGGATCAACGTGACCGCGGAGAACCCCCGCCTCGATGCGACGCTCTTCCGCGCCATCGAGCCCACGGAGCTGACCCCCGAACGCCGGGCCCGCGCCGAGGCCGCCTCGCCGGTCGACGCGGCGGTCTACCCGTTCGCCGTCGAGCTCTTCGAGAGACACTGCGCGACGCTCGGCATCGCCGCGGATCGGCCGTAGCCGGAGACTTCGAGCGCGACGCCCTGCGCCGGCGATCCCGTGACGTTCAACATCGCCCTCATCGTCATCGCGGGTGTCCGGGCCGACCACGTGTCTTGCTACGGCTACTCGCGAGAGACCACGCCGTTCCTGGACGCCTCGTCCGTGACCGGAACGCGCTTCGCGCGGTGTTTTGCTCCCACCAGCCGCCCGGCCGACGCCCGTGCTTGCGTCGTCACGGGGCATCCGGCCGGTCCCGGAGCGGGCGTTCGCGATGCCCCGCGCCCGCCCCTGGCCCAGCTCCTGGGCGAGGCGTATCAGTCCGTCGAGCTCACGGCGAGCGGGGACGACCATTGTCGACCCCTCGACGAGGCCCGTCGCTTGCTGGGCGCCCGCCGCGCCGCCCCCCCGGCCGAGGGAGGCGGGAAGCCCTATTTCCTGCTTCTTCATTCCCAGGTGCTTCCGGACGGCCACCGGGACGTGCCCGAGGACATCGTCGCCAGGTACGACGCCGCCATCTGCGCCGCCGACCAGGCGCTGCGGACCGTGCTCGAGGGGATCGATTTCACGGATACCATCGTGATCGTGACGAGCGATCACGGCGAGGAGCTCGAGACGGAGATCGGCCGGGTGCGTCGTGGCGGCCGGTTGCACCAGGACCTGCTCCACGTACCGCTTTTCCTGTGGCTTCCCGCGCCGCTCCGCGCGCGCCAGCCTCCGCCCCTGGAGGAGCGGTCCGCCTGCACGCTCGACGTGGTGCCAACGCTCCTGGCGCTCGTGGGCCGGCCTACCGGCGGGTTCCCCGGTCACGACCTTCTCGACCTCCCCTGTCATCGCCATGTCGAGGCCGCCGATCATGACGCGGCCGGCTGGCCGGATGGGGGCGCCTCCGAGACCGGGACCACGGGCCGCATCGAGCTGCGGGCCGAGATCGGCTATCCCCTGAAATCGGTCCGGGCTACGCGCGACCACGAGGTGAGGGAGTTCTGCTACAACCTCGCCTACGACCCGGGCGAGCGAGTCGACCTCCAGGGCGGTCGAGGCCGCGCCGTCCCCAACAGCGAGCCCATCACCTTCATCGTCGCGGTCAACGATCGGAGGGAGCTGGAGCAGAACCTCATCGCTTCACCGGTCGCACGCTCGCCGCGCCACCAGTGGATCCTCGTGGAGAACGAGGGCAACCGCCGCTACCGGAGCATGTCCCGCCTCTACGCCGACGCTTGCGCCGCCGCCCACCACGACCTCGTCTTCTTCATGCACCAGGACCTCTACCTTCCACCTGGCTGGGACGAGCGGCTCTTCGAAGCCCTCTGGGAGCTGGAACGGCTCGATCCGCGGTGGGGGGTCCTGGGCGCGGCGGGCGCCCTGGCTGGCCCGGCCGGAGGCACGGAGCTTCGCGGACACTGGTGCGATCCGCATGGCTATTTCCGGCGGCTTCCGCTTCCCGCAGAGGTGGATGGGCTCGACGAGCAGTGGCTGGGCCTGCGGCGATCGCGGGGTCTCGCCCTCGACCCCGACCTCCCGAGCTTCCACTGCTTAGGAATCGATCTTCCGCTGACCGCGCGTGACGCCGGAATGAAGAGCTATGCCATCGACGCCTTCGTCTGGCACAAGTGGCGCGACCGCGACGGGCGCCTGATCGCCCGCCCCGCGGACTCCCCCAAGATCGCCGCTCGGTCGAACCCGGCCTTCGTGAGCGACTTCGCGGCGTCGACCGCCTACATCGACGCGAAGTGGAGCCGGTACAAGCCGTTCCACGCGACGTCCTGGCGCTGGACGTGACCCGGGTCACTCCGACGACGCGCGCGTCCTCCCTGAGGCCAGCCGCCGGACCACGCGCGCGACCTGTCTGAGTCTCAGCCTCAGGGCGTACGCCCCGGTGCTGACCTCCCCCTCCAGCCACGCCAGGCGGGCTTCGCGGGCTCGGGCCTCCGCCTCCAATTGCCTCACGCGCGCCTCGAGGAGTCCCGACGCCCGTTCGAGCCGCGCCACGTCGGCGGCGCGCGCCTCAACCGCGAGCTGGGCCCGGAAGACCTGGTCCAGCTGACTCGCCCGGACCTGCCGCACGCGCCAGGCCCAGGTCAGCAGGTCCGTTGGCGCCGACGCGGCCAGGATCCGGTCCAGGACCCGCACGGTACGCTCGGGCGCGAAGTGGGCGCGGCAGAACGTCTCCAGCCGGGCGAGCAGCTCCCGCCGCCGTTCCGGATCCTGCGCCCGCCGCACCGCCCGCTCCCAGGACGCCTGCTCGTCCTGCACCCTGAGCACGCCCTGCGTCTCACCGAGATCTTGAAACGCCCGCTCGGACGCCACGATCGGGACGGCCCCTAGATAGAGAGCGCTGAGCAGCACGCTGCTCGTCTTGTAGTCGATATTGCAAGTCTCGCCCCGTGGGTGGACGAGCACGTCGAGCCCGACCGATCCCCACGCGGTAAGGAAGTCGTCGAAGAACTCGGTGAACGGGATGACGGTCAGGGTGAAGGGCAGGCGTTCGGCGTTCGCCGGCGGCAATCGGCTGAAGAGCGCCACCGGCGTGACGGCGGCCACGGCCGCGAGCGCCGGCACGACCCGCTCGTCGAGGTCTCGCCGGCGAAACTCGCCTCCAACGAATCCGACGCGCAGCGGGGGACCGTGCGCGTCGGCGCGAAGACGCCGGATCTTCGCGAGCTTCGTGGCGTCGAACACCGGACCGATCTCGTCGATGGCCGGAGCGGGATCGAGAGCCCGGACATACTCCGCGAGCGCCTCCGACGTGCACAGCACGCCGGCGAAGTCCTCGAGGGCGCTCGTGACATTCTCTCTCGTGTAGGCCCCGAGCTCCGGAAGCTCCTGGCCCAGGAGGATCAGGTTGTCGTCGATCAGGTAGTACAGCGGTACCTTCATCGACTGGCACAGGAGCGCGACCCGCCTGCCCTGATCATGAAGGAGACCCCTCACCAGGATGACGGCGTCACACCGGGCCAGGAGAAGCTGCAGGTGGAAGTCGCCGACCGCCGGCGACACGAACAGCAACTGTGGCTGACGGCGGTCGAGCAAGCCGTCGAAGCAGAGGGCGGAGCTGGCGGTGAGGCTCGTCGCGACGACGACGCACCGACCGCGCGGCGACAGGAGGGCGGTGGCGTCTGAGGCTGACCTGACGTCGAGACCCGTGGCCCAGGCCTTGCCTCGCAGGAATCTCCGCATCATGAGCACGTGTTCGGCGAGGCAGGCCGAGGCGTCCGGCGGTATCTGCCAGACGTCCCAGTCTTCGAGCTTCCCGGGCCGGAGGCCCGCGTTTCGGTCACGGCCGCAGTATTCCCGGACCGCCTCGAAATACTGCGGATAGGTCCGAACGAGGCTGTCGGAGCGCGATGGTCCCAGCTCGCGCCCCACGAACACGTCCTCGCGCCAGATGGGGTACTCGCGGAGGACCCGGCGCCAGAGATCCCAGTCGCACAGTCGCACCACGCCGATGTGCGGATCGTAAAGGCCCACGTGCTCCACCACCGAGCGCGGGACGATCACCCCGGCGTTGCCGAGGACGTTCTCGAACGCGAGGTGCTCCCAGCTCGTGTTGTGGGCCCCAAGGAGCCGGTACTGGCCGAACACGTCGAAGCTCTCGACGGATCCGTGGACGACGGCGCCGTGGCGCCGCTCGGCTGCATCCAGCAGCCGGCCGAGCGCGTCGGCCTCGAAGATGAAGTCGTCGAACGCGAAGGCCAGGTACGGGGCCCGCGCACGCAGGAAGGCCTCGTACTCCGACACCGCGGGGAGCCCGATGTTGGAGGGATGGCGCAGGCAACTCACTCGGCCGTCGGCCCGCATGAGCTCATCGATCTGCTCCGCGGTGCCGTCGGTCGAGGCATCGTCGACGATGATCAGCTCGAGGTCGTGCTCCGCCTGCCCCAGCACGCTCGTGGCCGCCTTCAGGAACGTGCCGTCGGCGCCACGTCGAAAGGTCGGCAAGAGCACGGACACGCGAGGACTCGGGCCGGTGCAGCCGGGGCCGGGACGCCACATCGTATCCCTGATCAGCTCGCCAACCTTCACGGGGCCTCCGTCCACGCGACGTGCGCGCAGGATCGCGACGCCACAGTATATGGGCCGCCATGCCGAGAATCGCGCTCCATTGTGGCTGGCCGCCGAGAACGAGAATGCACGCCGAGCTGCGCGCGCTCCGGAGCGTGGAGCGGACGACGTGCGGGTCGGGCGCCGGGGCGCTGTCGCGGGAACGCCGCACTGGATTCGAGGACCGACATGAGGACCGACATCTTGATTGGGACGCCGACCTTCGGCGATGGACCATCGTCGACGCTTGGGCCAGATATCATGCGCTCCGAATGCGCGAATAGATGACTAACCGCATTTCACGTTCGGATCGATCGCGACTTGCCGGATGACCTCGCCAGGGGAAGAATTGTCCAGCGCCTCCCGCGCCTGCCCCTGCCCCTGCCCGGCCGCTTGCTCTCGGTGGACGCGGCCGCTGCTTGCCCATGCGCCCCTCAACCGGCAGCTCGCGTACTTCGACGCGTCCTGGCGTGTCCGCATTGTGGGGGTCGGCTGCGGCTGATCGCCACGCTGCACGATCCCGCCGTCATTCGGAAGCTCCTCGCGCATCTGGGGATGGCCCGCTCAGGGGCGAGCCCCGGCCCGCCCCACCCGTTCCCTGATCGGCTCTGCGAGGGCGCGCTGGCCGCCGTCGTGCCCGCGCCGCGACGCGTCGCCTCTGGTGATCCGGCCGGGTCATTTGCCGCTTGACGGCAGCGGTGGGCGCGCCTAGCATCCCATCCCATCCACCGCCGGGCCGGCGCGGCCGGGCGCCCGGCGCCTGATGCGCGCTGTGCCTGCCGCTCCAGCGGGGTGCGGGGCTGGGGCGTGATGGCCTGGAAACGGGGGCGCGAGGGCGCGGAAGGCGTTGATGTCGACTACGCGCTTTGACCCGGTGGAACGGACTTTTCTGTTGGGTTCGCCCTGGAAGGACACGCCGATCGCCGACACGGTCAGGATCGTCATCTACGCCAAGCGGGGTCCTGCTGCCGAGTCGCGAGACATCTTCGGTAACTGCGCTTTGAAAATGTGGGATGGCCAGCCCACGCCTCATGCCTTCCCCCACACATCGGCCCCGATCCCAATCTGATCAAGCCGGGGCAGAGGCTGACGATCCCCTGAGTTGGAATGGTCCCGTCTTCAAACGATCATGAGAGGAGGCGTTGAATGCCATTCCTACCGAAAACGTTCAGCCGCGGCGGCTACGAGGTGACGGTCGATCGCGATCGGTCGATCAAGGTCAAAGAAGGCGACTGGCTCAGCAAGTACTCGATGGCGATCTGGGGCGATTTCGATCACATCAAGAACTTTAGCACGATGATCGACGGCCGGCCGGCGGCAGTCCCCAACCCCGACCTGATCAAAACGGGCGACATCCTCTACCATATGGACCCGCTGCCGGGCGAGCCCCCCAGACCACCGTGTCAGGCGAGATACGTGCGGGAATTCCTCCGGTGCATTAAACAGGAATTTATTACGAGCGCCTGGCGCGTGGAGATGGAGACCGGACGCGGAGATCCTTACATGTCATCCGTTTTTCGCCTACGCTTCACTAAACCCGGATCAAGTGTTTTGTTCAAGACGCGGATATGGTACAAACCGTGGGGCGAGACCTGTGATGGATCTCATTTGGCACGGATGCAAGAGTACGGAACCATTCTTACGTTGGGAGGCGTACCAATCACTCCTGACTTTAGACACTGTCAATTATTGCTGATGAACTTCGGGCGGGACCTATGCTACACGGGCGGTGGCCGCCCCGTGTCACTTGTTCTGTTCTCCCCGCCCGGGATGTTTTTTAACAACGAGATTGCTTTGCGGGAAATCGTGAAATATTTCCGTTTCGGCACTCCAGGTTACAGAACATGGCTCTTCTCGGCGCTTGGAGTCATGATTTTGGCCCCGAACCCGGCGCATGTGGTTCGAGATGATGCCTTTGCAGCGGGGTACGGGTACATGTATGTCCCGCGGCCTTGACGTCGCTAGGACCTCGACGTCCCTGAGACGGGCACCGGGTGGGGGTTAAGATCATGTCTGTGACGGAGCACGACTTGCTACGGAGGGGCCGATAGCAGATGACGGAGCCAGGCCGAGCGCTCTTCATCAGCTGGTCACGGGAGTCCAGCCGCGGTCACGACGTGGCGCGTGCGCTGCGGGCCTGGCTCCCCTGCTTCCGGGATGATCTCGACTGCTGGATTTCGGGCGACGTAGAGCCAGGCGAGCGATGGACGGTGAAGCTCGCCGCGAGGCTCGCGTCCACGCACACCGGAATCTTCTGTGTCACGCCGCAGACCGTGGCATCGCCATGCATGCACTGGACGGACCCGCGCTTCGCATCTCGCCCGAGGACCTGGTGCTGCGCCACTATCCTTTCCTGTCGCTACGCCACGCACGCACCAAGTACCTGGCGCGCCGATTCGATCCCAGCGAGATCGAAGTCGGCCGGCACGTCAACCGGACCGGACTCACGCTCGAGCAGATGGAATTCCCCTCAGTGCCAGAACTGGAACGCCTGGAGCGACCCGACTCGATCCGTCTGGACCGCAGCCGACCGCGACGCGCGCACTATTGGCAGTGGCGCGACACGGCGAGCGACGCAGTGCCGGCGGCGACGTGAGGATCCCGTTCGAGCCGCGCAACACGAGCGGTCACCCGTCCTTTCGTCTCGCCGGCCGCGCGCGGTTGGCAACCTGCACCGCCGTGCGCCTGATCGCACCTGGGCGGCTGATCTGCGCCTCCTCCATGGGACAGTGCCTATACCTCATGGGCTACGAACTCGCGGGCGCGCGCTACTGCGTCCTGCACCACCTGGACACGCGATTCGCGGAGGGCGTTGATGTCGACTACGCGCCTCGCTGAGGGAAGCGATGGCGGCCGGTGTCCTGGTGGTCGCGACCCCGATCGGCGGCATTCCGCAACTCGTGCTCGACGGGGAGACCGGCATCCTTTGCGCCGGGACGACGGTGCCGGATATCGCTGACGGAATCCGCCGCGCGGCCGCGCTCGACGATGCCGCGCGTTCCCGGGGGGTCGAGGCCGCGCGCCGCGTGGCTCGCGTCGAGCTTCATCCCAACCGGACCGCCAACGACCTGATGACGATGTACATGACCGCCATCGAGACGCACGGCGCACGGCGGCGCGCGGTGGGGGAGGGCGGCGAGCCGTCCCCGCCCGCAGCGTCGGCGCCCCCGACGATCGTCCAGGTCGTGGGTGCGCCGCCGCTCGACTACGTTTCGCTCGCGCGCGCGCAAGCCTATGGGCTGGCGGCCCGGTTCGACAGGCTCAGCGTGATCGAGGTTCTCCTGGGCAGCCCACTCGAGGCTCCCGTGCACGGGCGCCTCGCCTTCGAGATCGCCTCGCGGTCCGGGCCCGTCCTGCGCCGCGGGCAGAGCCCGTTCACGGTTACCGGCGCGGCCGGGCGGTGGCTCCGACTCGATTTCGATCCGATCGAGCATTCCGCCGGCCAGCCGCTTGTCCTCCGGCTCCGCCTGGAAGGCTCGCCCGCGGCCGACGTCGGGATCTTCGAAACGCACCACGCGCGATCGCTCCGTGAGCGCGCCGAGCTGCGCTTCGGCCTGGGCGGCACGCGCTCGTTCGCGTACGCCAAGCTCGTGTACGCTCGGTGAAGGGCGAGAAACCCGGGCGATGAACACGGTTGGGCCCGGGACGCCACGGCTCGTGGTCGTGCTCTCACTGAGCCGCAGTGGCTCGTCGCTCCTCGCCAGGGTGCTCCACGAGGTCCTGGGGATCGACTTTGGGGAGGCCGTCGACCACATCCCGGCCAACCGCACCAATCCGGATGGGTACTTCGAGAACAGCGAAGTCCTGAAGCTCAACGACCAGGTCTTGGCGGCGATCGGCGCGGGGGTGTTCCAGCCCCCGCCGCTCGACTATTTCCTGCGCGGCGGGTTCGACGACCACGTGGCGCGGATGCGGCGAGTGACCGAGTTCTACTTCGCGGGACGGACAATCGCCGGGATCAAGGACCCGAGACTGGCCCTCACGCTGCCCGTCTGGAGGGCGGCCTGTCCGGCGATGGTGCCGGTGATTGTCTTCCGGAACCCGGGAGGGGCGGCCAGCTCGATTGTCGAGCAGAACGCCATCGGCCTCGACCACGCTCTGTCGCTGTGGTACGAGTACTACCGGCGCATCTTTCACTACACGACGGGTCTGCCGCGGTTCGTGACCTCGTTCGAGCGGCTCGTCGCTTCGCCTGTCGAGGTGACGGGCCAATTAGCCCGCCACCTCGGCGTGTGTGTCAATCCGGCGATGGCGGAAGAGCAACTGAAGCGGATCGTCGTTGCCGGAAAGGTGAAACATTCTGCGCGCGCGGAGCCGGCGCACTATTCACCGTTCGTCGACGCCAACACCAAGGTGCTGTACGCGTACCTCGACGACGTCGTCGGACGCGGCCTCCAGCCCGACTACCACCATCTCGGTTCGCTCCTCGCGGGGCTACGGGTCTTCGACGAGTTCGCCGCCGAGCGACGGCAGGTCGCCGAACGAAAGACCGCGGAGCAGGAAGGGCAGCTTCGTTCCGGGCGCGACACAGCGCTGGCCCGCGTGGCGGAGCAGGACCGGCAGGTGGCCGTCCTGACCGCGGAATTGGCCCGGACGCGAAGCGTCGTGGAAACTCAGGAGGCGGAGGCGGCCGCCCTGACCGCGGAGCTGGCAAGGGCGCGAGAGACCGTCGGCGCGCGCGAGACGGAAATGACCTTGAGCGCCGAGAGGCTCGAAGCGGTGACGGTGCAAGCGAACACCGTCGT
>CAYODZ010000194.1:0-12867 GCA_964402835.1 uncultured Gammaproteobacteria bacterium
ACGCCGAGCGCGAACTTGGTCTCGTCGTTCAGGAAGCGGTCGAACAACTCGCGCGTGGTCGGGTTGAACAGGATGGCTTTCGCCCAACCTTGGCCGGCGCCGAGTACGTCGCCGTAGCTGAACCCACCGCACGCGACGAAACCACTGAAACCGTCGAGCGTTGCGCGTCCGCTGATGAGGTCGCTCATGTGCACATCGACCGCCGCAAATCCCGCGCGATCAAAACCTGCTGCCATTTCGACCTGTCCATTCACGCCTTGCTCGCGCAGGATGGCGACGCGCGGTTTCGTGCCGGTATTGATGTAGGGCGCGGCAACGTCGTCAGCGGGATCGAACGCGACGACGGGTGACAGGCCTGGGTCGTCGGCGTCGACGAGTGCCGCGAACTCTTCGTCTGCGCAGGCGGGATTGTCGCGTATACGCTGAATCTGATAGCTGGTCTCGGCCCACGCCCGCTGTAATTCGACGCGTGGCGCATCGACGAGCGCGGCGCCAGCCGCCTGGATGTACACCTGGTCGTCGTCGGCGACGGTACCAATCACATGGCTGTGACGCCCGAGCCCGACCTCGCGCAACACCTGCAACACAGTATCGGTGTCGCAATGACGCACTTGCATCACGACGCCGAGCTCTTCGGCGAACAAGGCCGCCGTCGCGTCGTCGCCGAGGTCGTCGAGCAACACACGTACGCCGGTGCGGCCCGCGAACGCCATTTCGCAGAGCGTCGCAAACAGGCCGCCGTCGGAGCGGTCATGGTAGGCGAGCAGTACTTTGTCGTCGCGAAGCTCCGCGAGCGCTTCGACCAACGCCTGCATCGCATTCGGATCGTCGAAGTCGGGGGTGTGGTGTCCGATGTCGCCGTGCACCTGCGCGAGGATGGAGCCCCCGAGCCGATTCCGGCCCTTGCCGAGATCGACGAGCACGAGGTCGCTGTCACCACAATCCGTGCGTAACTGAGGCGTCAGCGTATGCCGCACATCGGCAACGGGTGCGAACGCGGACACGATGAGCGACACGGGTGAAGTAACTTCCCGCGATTTACCATCGACTTTCCAGGTCGTACGCATGGACAAGGAGTCCTTGCCGACTGGGATCGCAATGCCGAGTTCTGGGCATAACTCCATGCCGACCGCACGCACCGTATCGAACAGCGCCGCTTCGTCGCCCGGGTGGCCGGCGGCGGCCATCCAGTTTGCGGACAGACGCACGTCACCGAGGCTTCGGACGTCGGCTGCGAGCAGATTCGTGAGCGCTTCGCCAACCGCAAGCCGGCCCGATGCGGGCGCATCGAGCACCGCAACGGGCGTGCGCTCACCCATTGCCATCGCCTCGCCCGTCCGGCTATCGAACGACGAGAGCGTGACGGCCACATCGGACACCGGCACCTGCCATGGGCCGACCATCTGGTCGCGGTGCACGAGCCCACCAATCGTGCGGTCGCCGATCGTGATCAGGAACGCCTTCGATGCGACGGTCGGATGGCGTAGTACGCGCAGCGCCGCGTCGGCGACGTCGACCGCGGCGGTGTCGATTTCGCGTTTATGGAAAGTCGCGTGGTGTACGTCGCGCGTCATTTTCGGCGGTTTGCCGAGCAGCACTTCGAGCGGCATATCGACCGGATTGTTGTCGAACACGCGGTCGCCGACGACGAGCCGTCCGCTGTCGTTCGCATATCCGACGACTGCCCAAGGACAGCGCTCACGCTCACACAGCGCAGCGAATTCGTCGACGCGCGCGGCGTCGAGCGCGATTACATAACGCTCCTGCGCTTCATTGCACCAGACGCCAAGCGGACTCATGCCCGGCTCGTCATTCGGGATCTTTCTCAGCTCGATGTCACCACCGCGCCCGTCCGCGTGGATGATTTCCGGGATCGCATTCGAAAGTCCGCCGGCACCGACGTCGTGCACGGACAGAATCGGGTTGTCGTCACCCTGGCTCCAGCAACGGTCGATGACTTCCTGGGCGCGGCGTTGCATCTCGGGGTTACCGCGCTGCACCGAGGCAAAATCAAGATCCGCCGTCGACGCGCCGCTCGCCATGGATGACGCAGCGCCCCCGCCGACGCCAATCAGCATCGCGGGACCGCCGAGCACGATGATGGGCGCGCCCGGCGTGACGCTAAGCTTTTCGACGTGGCCCGCGCGGACGTTGCCGAGCCCGCCCGCGATCATGATTGGCTTGTGGTAACCGCGGACTTCATCGCCGTGTGGACCCGGCACACGCTGTTCGAAGGTGCGGAAATAACCCGCGAGGTTAGGGCGGCCAAATTCGTTATTAAACGACGCGGCGCCGATCGGGCCCTCGACCATGATGTCGAGTGCAGACGCGATGCGTTCGGGCTTGCCGAAATCGACTTCCCACGGCTGCTCGAAGCCCGGAATCCTCAAGTTGGAGACGGTGAAGCCTGCGAGGCCGGCTTTCGCGCGCGCGCCACGGCCGGTCGCGGCCTCGTCGCGGATTTCGCCACCCGCACCTGTTGCGGCGCCGGCGAACGGCGAAATCGCGGTCGGATGGTTGTGCGTCTCGACCTTCATCAGGATGTGCACGGGCTCTGCGTGGTAACCGTACTCGCCGGTCGAGGCGTCCGGAAAGAATCGCCCGGCCGTATGCCCCGCGATGACCGCGGCGTTGTCCTTGTACGCGGACAGCACACCCGCCGGCGCGCAGGCATGCGTATTTCGAATCATCGCGAACAGCGATTTGTCCTGCGGCGCGTTGTCGATGATCCAATCCGCATTGAAGATTTTGTGGCGACAATGCTCGGAGTTCGCTTGCGCGAACATCATCAACTCGACATCGGTCGGATCGCGGCCCAGGCGCACAAAGTTTTCGACAAGATAATCGATTTCGTCATCGGACAGCGCGAGCCCAAGCGCGCGGTCGGCCTCGACCAGCGCGTCGCGCCCGCCCTGAAGCACGGCGATGGTCGTGAGCGGTACCGGCGCGTGACGCTCGAACACGCGCGCGAGCTGCGCGTCGTCGGTCACCACAGATTCGGTCATGCGATCGTGCAGCAGCGCTGTGAGGGTGTCGACCGGCGTGGTGGACGGCGTGATACGGAATTCGACGGCGCGTTCGATGCGGTGGACTTGCTGGAGACCGCACACATGGGCGATGTCGGTCGCTTTCGTCGACCACGGTGAGATCGTGCCGAAGCGCGGAACGACGATACAGTCTGCGTCGCCGACGGGCTCATCGCCGTCGCCTAGCAACTGCGAAAGCAGCACGCGTTGCGGCGCGGTCAGGTCGCCATCGGTATCGACGAGGTGGAGATAGGTCGCAGAGAGCGTTTCGACTTCGGGCGCCAGCGCGCGGATGCGCCCCAGCAATTTCTCGATGCGAAAGTCAGAGAGGGCGGGGCCGCCGCGGAGCCGTAGCATCCGCGTATTTTAAGGGTTCAGGCGACTTCGCGCCAATCCAATCCGTCTCGCTGATGAGCGGCGGCGACCCAGTCGGTCTCGCAGCCCAGCGCCTCCGCAACGGCCGCGCGCGCGAGCGCCGGTGTGTTGTTTTTCTCGCTGATGTGTGTGGCGACGATATGCTGCAGGCGACTCGTGTCAACCGCGCGCAACAAGTCCGCAGCCTGACCGTTATTCAGGTGCCCGTAGCGCCCGCCGACCCGCTTTTTGAGCCGGTTCGTGTACGGCCCTGCGAGCAGCATGTCGTAGTCGTGGTTGCATTCGAGCAAGAACGCGTCGAGCGATGCGAATGAAGCCTCGACGTGGGGCGTGACCGTACCGATGTCGCTGAGCACCCCGACACGGACCCTCCCGTTCGAGAACACGAATTGCGTCGGCTCGCGCGCATCGTGGACGACCGCGACCGGCGTGACTTCGATGCCGTCGACCTCGAAGCGCTCGCCGGGCACGATCTCGGTTGCGACCGGCAGCACACGGTCCTTCAGGCCCGCGCGCGTACCGGCGCTCAGCCAGACCGGAATCTCGTAGGCACGCGCGAGTTTGCCGAGGCCGGCGACGTGGTCGCCGTGTTCGTGCGTGACCAGGATGCCCGTTAAATCGCTCGGATGGCGGTCGAGACGCGCCATGCGTCGCTCGACCTCGACGACGCTGAAGCCACAATCGACCATCAGCAGGGTCTCCCCGCTTTCGATCAACGCAGCGTTGCCACCGCTGCCGCTGCCGAGGTAAGAAAACCTCACGACTTCACGCTCGCGCCGCCCTCGAACGGCAGGATGCGTGCGGTGCCCCGCTTCTCGACCTCGTCGATGCGGATGACCGAATGGACCGGCACATGGAAGCGGCGTACGCCGCTGAATTCGGCGCTCAATTTTTCTTCGGAGGGGTCGACGACAACGGTTGAACGCTCACCGAACACAAGGTCTTCGACGTCGACAAACCCGAGCATCGCGCCCTGCCCGACTTTGCGCGCATACACCTCGTAGACCTTGCCGTGGTTGACGAATGCGATGCGGAAAAGCGGCTTGGCAGGCATGGTGCGAAGGATATCATGCTATCTTCATGCGCATGTCCGCATTGCCCGACGCGGGTCTCGACCACCCGCCTGAAAACCCGTTCGACCTCTTCGACCACTGGTACGAAGCCGCACGCGCGCACGAGAAACACGAACTCACGGCAATGACGCTCGCAACCGCCGACGTCACGGGGCGACCCGCCGCACGCATCGTGTTGCTCAAGGGTTACGACCGCGAAGGGTTCGTCTTCTACACGAATCTCGGCAGCCGTAAGAGCGCCGACCTCGCAGCGAACCCGCAGGCCGCCGTGCTGTTCTGGCTACCGATCCTCGAACGCCAAATCCGCATCGAAGGGCGCGTTACACGCGTCTCTGACGATGAGGCGGATGCGTATTTTGCGGGCCGTCCGCGCGGCAGCCAGCTCGGCGCATGGGCATCGCTACAGTCCACACCGCTTGAGTCGCGCGCGACGATGGAAGAACGGCTCGCGGGCTTCACGGCCCAGTTCGCCGAGGGCCCGGTGCCGCGTCCACCCTACTGGGGCGGCTGGCGGCTCGCACCGGACCGCTTCGAGTTCTGGCACGAACGCGAAGCACGGCTACACGATCGGATCATCTACTCGTTTGACGGCAGTTGGCAGCACGCGAGGCAATACCCATGACGCGAATCGCCCTCTTCGCGCTCGCCCTGATGTTGAGCGCATGCGCCGGCCCGGCCGCCCGCGGCGAAATGCGCTATTACACCTGCGACGACAGCACTGGTTTCAATGCGGAACTGCTGGGGCGGATCATCAAGCTGCATACTGCGACGGGCGTGATTGAATTGCCACGCGCACGCGGCGACGAACCCGGAACGCTGTACTCGAACGGGCTGCGCAGCGTGGTGATTCTTGAGGATGGCAGTGCGAGGCACGCGGTGGGGCGAAGGGCGTGGGCGGAGTGCCGCGCTGGCTAAGGGTGGGATTGCGCGGCACATCCGTGTGCCGCGCCCTCGCGTCGCTCGGGCTGCCTTCGGCAGCGCCAAATCGCTCCCGGCGATTTGGTCGAACCCGAGTGGGTTCGTCCACGCCATCTTCGTCCGAACAAAACAAAACGGGCCCCAGAGGGCTAGGGCGTTCAATTAACCTGTTGAACGCCTAGAGAAGAACGGCCTTAGTTGTGCGAAGCCCCTCCAGGTAACTGGAGGGGCTTTTTTTATTCCCGTGCTAACCCGTCGCGATTTTTTCGATAACGGTCGCCCGGTGATTCAGTGGTAGATGCCGTGCTCAATCTGTTGGAGACTTCCCGGCATTTACCACTGAGTTGGCGTGGGTCGTAGTGTGCGCTACAAGACAATTTTTGGGAGAAAATCACCTTGACAGTAGATAGGCTAATGGTTTCTCCTACCCGGGCGCAAGGATAAACACGGTCAGTCAGACCGGAGTACCACCCAACCATGGAGGGATTCATATGAATCGCGCTTGGCTTGTACCTTTATTAATTCTCTCACCAATTCTTCTGGGAAATGCCGCCGGGCCGTCGGTTCCAGCCTCTGCCTCAGAACGCGCAGACCCGCCAACAATCGAGTGGCGCGAGAGACAACTACCAATCAAGCCCGAGCGCTTCGAACGGACCGAGTCCCATGAGCCGAATGTGGTCATCGTGAAGTTCATGGACGATGCGGATGTTTCGGTCCAAGCCGGTCGGCTACGTGCGGGTAGTCAGCTCGAGAATGATGCGCTTGTTTCTATCGCGGATCTTACGCGCGAAGCGGAAGTTAGATTGGCGCTGAAGCAGTCGCCCGAGAAACTGAGGGAGTGGCGCGAGAACGCAATCCGGAATCTCGGTCGTGACGTTGCCGATCTTTCAAAGCTCGTGAAGATTACTGTGCCGAACGAAAACTCCGCTCTGGCGCTCGTAAATCGCCTAAACGCTATGGAGATTGTCGAACTCGCTGGACTTGCGCAACTCCCCGAACCACCGCCGAATCCACCCAATCTTGAGTCAAACCAGGGATACCTTTTCTCCGCCCCATCTGGCGTAAGTGCGGAAGGCGTTTGGGACACATACGGAGCGACTGGAGCCGGTGTCAAACTCGCTAGTGTCGAGTGGAGTTACAACGATCACGTCGACATTCCAAGCATTACGGATGTCAACGGGAACCCGACCTACCAGGGCGAGGCGAACCACGGTACGGCGACTTTCGGAATCTTCGGATCGTCGCGTAATGGCGAGTACACCACCGGCATCAGTTATGGAAGCCCTCTGCTCTTCTCTACAGTTTGGACCGGCGGCGAATATATTTGCGAAGCAATGGGCGACGCAATGGTGCTTATGAGTCCTGGTGATGTGATTGTTCTGGAAGCACAATATGCGGGCCCCAATGGAACTGGTGCCGTTCATGGTTACGTTCCAGTAGAGTGGGACCCCGAATTTTACAACTGTATCGAAACTGCTATCGGCAACGGCTACGTCATCGTTATGGCAGCTGGAAACCAAGGCACGAGCGGTGTGAATTACAACCTTGACGCTTCGATGTTTAATACTGGACACGCGCCGTTTTTAGCCCAGAATGATTCCGGCTCAATTATTGTAGGAGCTGGATATGCGCCTTCAACGAGCGCGCGAACGCACATCCAGGGGAGCCATGGCTCGCGCGTGAACCTTCAAGGTTGGGGTAACGCAGTCACGACAACCGAAGGAACATCTAGTTATACCTATAGCTTTGGGGGGACGTCTTCTGCGACCGCAATCGTCGGCGCAGTGGCCGCGCTAGTTCAGTCGGCATACAAGTCTGAGAGTGGCGGAATTCCGGCGACTCCGGCCCAAATGCGCGAGGCGCTTGTCGCGACTGGAACATCGCAGGTTGTACCTCCAAATAATAATATTGGTCCACTACCAGATGCGCTCGCAGCAGTAGAGTACCTGTTGGTTTCCTTGGGCTCCACGCCATCCGTTCCGCCAAATTTCTCGGTCAGCAGTTTTCAATGTTATGGCCAAGGGCAGGCGCAATGGGGGTCATCCGGATCCGGTGTGACGTACCAGCTTCAAGCGTCGCATAGCTCGTCATTTTCAAGCCCGTGGTTCCAGTATGTTGGGACGAGCCAGTCGAAGATGCTGAACGTGAGCAGCCCGACGTACTTTCGAGTCCGCGCGTGTAGCGGATCGAATTGTAGTGCCTTCTCTTCATACGGGTTGTTATCGCCAATTTCCGGCTGCTATTAAATTCTTTCAAGGAGCATAAACGTGCGCACAATCGCGATCAGACTATCAATTATCGCCTTGCTGACCGCAGGGCTTTCGCCAGCCTTGGCCCAAGACGACGGTATTTTCGTTGGTGTATTTGCAGCGAATACTGAGAATCAGTTTTCGGGGAATCACATTACCAGTCAGGGAGTCCGCTTTGCATCCTTCGACGAAAGCGTCAACACCTACGCGCTCGAGGTGTCGATACCGATATCCCGGGCCATCTCCGGAGATATTGTGCTCTTTCCAAAGGGCACAGAAGACCGGATTGTGAACACAACGTTCGATCCGGCGCAGCCTGCGCCCGCGGTTCCGCCTGTCCTAGATAGCGAAGTCAGCACCCAGGGCGCGCTACTCGCAATGTCCTATAACTACCGACCGTTGGAAGCACTTTCAATATACGCGCGCGCAGGCGTGCTTTTCTCAAAAAGTGAGCACCGCGCGGTGCTGACTCATTTAGTGCCCCAAGAAAGCTACCGAATCAGCGAATCCGACACGAACGTCTGGCTCGGCGTCGGTACACGGTATCGAGTGTATGATCGCTTTACGCTTGCGGCAGATATTGGACGAGCTGGTGATTTCCAAGCTATCAGGTTAGGTATCGGCTGGACTTTCTAAAGTAAACAATCGAATTGCGGAATGGGACAATCGGCGGCACCGCGCATTATGGCCACGGTGGTTACGTGGTGTCGCCGATTCTGCGGCCGCATACTCAGTGGTCAAGCATACGAAGGCAAACGCTAGTTGAACCTGGTTTTCTAAAAATCGACGATTACGCGATAGCCATCGCGTTCACCATGCTTCCGACCGACTTTCTGTAGCGACCAACTGCCAAGATTCTGGCGGGCTGGATTTCGACAAACATTCAGCTGCAGGCCGTCCCCCTCCGGAGGGACGCGACTCAATACCTTTCCCGGCGAGGCTCTTGTTCTTGGGCATAAATAAACCCCTTCAAGTGTGACCTAGAGGGGTATAACGCGGCCCTTAGCTAGCCATCAACAGATTAGTTGAACGCCTAGCCCAGAGGGGCCCGCTTTATTTTGTATGGCGGAGAGGGTGGGATTCGAACCCACGTGGAGCGTAAGCCCCCAACCGATTTCGAGTCGGTGCCGTTATGACCGCTTCGGTACCTCTCCGTAGCACTCGTTATTGTAACTGCCTACTGCCTGCAACCGATTTCACTCGGTACATCCATGTACCTCGCCCCTTCGGGGCCGCTTCGCGGTGCAAACCGGCTTTCCTGCCGGTTTGTCGAGTCGGTGCAACGCGCGATTATACCGGCTGATGCCGCGTTCGGGTATCGTTAGGCGCGATGACCTTGTCGCTGACGCCAACGCTGCGCCTCGCGGTCGCGACCGTCACGGGTCTGCTGCTGACCACTTGCTCCACGCCGCCGCCGATTCTCGACCAAATCCGCATCACCGGTGAATTGCGCGTCGTCACACGCAACAGCCCGACAACGTACTACCAAGGCGCGGACGGCCCGCTCGGCGTCGAATATGAACTCGCAAAACGGTTCGCTGACGAACTCGGCGTCGAACTCAAGCTCCAAGTCGCGGGGACCGTCGGTATGGTGTTCCCACCGCTGCTCAGCGGCCGCGCCCACATCGCCGCCGCCGGCCTGACGGTCACCGACGCGCGTCGCCAGATCGTCGATTTTGGTCCGCCCTATCATGAAGTCGTCCAGCAGCTCGTTTACCGCTATGGTTCAGGACGACCGCGAAATCCCGACGACCTCGCCGGTGGGCGCCTCGAGGTCGTCGCCGAGAGCAGCCACTCCGAGCAGCTGCGACTGCATCGGGAAGAGCACCCGGACCTTGTCTGGTACGAGAACCACGACGCTGAAAGCACGGAGCTTCTGTTCCGAGTCTCCGAGGGCACGATCGACTACACCGTCGCGGATTCAAATGAACTCCAGCTAAACCAGCGCTACTACCCGGAAGTCCGCGAAGCGTTCGACCTCTCCGATCCAGAGCACCTCGCATGGGCGTTACCAAAATCCGACGACCGCAGCCTGCTCGACGAAGTCGAGCGTTACTTCGAGCGAATCCGCGAGAGCGGCACGCTCGAGCAGGTGTTGGACACCTACTACGCGCAATCCGACCGATTCGATTACGTCGGTACACGGGTATTCCTGCGCCACATCGGTATCCGCTTGCCGCAATATAGCCAGTCGTTCCGCGAAGCGGCCGCCGAAGTCGGCGTCGACTGGCGTCTGCTCGCAGCGATTGGCTATCAGGAGTCACACTGGAATCCGCGTGCGGTGTCCCCAACGGGCGTCCGCGGCATCATGATGTTGACGCTCAACACGGCAGACTTCATCGGCGTCGACAACCGAACAGATGCGCGCGAGAGCATCTTCGGTGGCGCGCGTTATTTCGCGAACCTGCGTAGCCGGCTCCCAACGCGCATTCAGGAACCGGACCGGACTTGGCTCGCCCTCGCCGCGTATAACGTCGGACTCGGCCATCTTGAGGATGCCCGGGTCATCACGCAACGCCAAGGGGGTAACCCCGACCGGTGGACCGATGTGCGCGAACATCTACCAAAGCTGTCCCAGCGACGCTACTACCAGGATACGAAATACGGCTATGCGCGCGGCCGGGAACCGGTGATTTACGTCGACAACATCCGCAGTTATTACGACGTGCTCGTGTGGCTGCATGCGGAGCGCGCACCGGCCGCAGCCGCAGCGCTAGAGGCGGACGTCGCGCCGCCGATCATCGACAAACCGCCGTATTAACCTTCGGGGTCAGTCGCGGCGGGCGGCGAAGAAGGCTTTGAGGAGTTGCGCGGACTCGTCGGCGAGCACGCCGGCCTCGTAGGTCGCGCGGTGGTTCGCAGGGTTCGAGTCGAGGAGCTGGAACACGCTGCGCACGGCACCGGTTTTCGGGTCGTCGGCGCCGTACACGACGTGCGCAACACGCGCGTGAATGATGGCACCCGCGCACATCGAACACGGCTCGAGTGTTGCGTACAAGGTCGCGCCCGAAAGCCGGTAGTTCTGTTCGCGCGTCGCGGCCTCGCGCAGCGCGTGGACTTCGGCATGGAGCGTCGGGTCACAGCCCCCAATCGGATGGTTCCAGCCCTCACCGAGGACTTCACCGTCTCGCACGAGCACCGCGCCGACCGGCACCTCGCCTGCGTCGCCCGCCTTCGCGGCCAGTTCCAATGCGCGGCGCATCCAGCGGACGTCGTCCTCGCTGCTCGATACGCGATACGGTGCTCGGTCTTCGCTCATTCCCACTCGATGGTGGCGGGCGGCTTGCCGGACACGTCATAGACCACGCGGGAGATCCCATCGATTTCGTTGATGATGCGGCGTGAGACGCGGTCAAGAAAATCGTACGGCAGGTGCGCCCAGCGAGCCGACATGAAATCGATCGTCTCGACCGCGCGCAGCGCGACGACATACTCGTATCGACGACCATCGCCCTGCACACCGACGGACTTGACCGGCAAGAATACGACGAATGCTTGGCTGACCTTGTCGTACAGGTCCGCCTTGCGGAGTTCGTCGATGAAGATGTGGTCGGCGAGCCGTAGCAGGTCAGCGAATTCCTTTTTCACTTCGCCGAGGATGCGCACGCCGAGCCCCGGACCCGGGAACGGATGCCGATACACCATCTCGTGCGGGAGGCCGAGCTCGACGCCGATGCGTCGCACCTCATCCTTGAAGAGTTCGCGCAGCGGCTCGACGAGCTGCATTTTCATGTGCTCGGGTAGGCCACCGACATTGTGGTGCGACTTGATGAGATGCGAACTGCCCGATGCACCCGCAGACTCGATGACGTCCGGATAGATGGTGCCCTGCGCGAGCCAATTGATGCCCTTGAGCGTGTGGGATTCCTCGTCAAACACTTCGACGAAGCTGCGACCAATGATCTTGCGCTTCTGCTCGGGGTCGGTGACGCCCGCGAGTGCGGACAGGAACCGCTGCTCGGCATCGACACGAATCACGCGCACGCCCATGTGCTCGGCGAACGTCGCCATGACCTGGTCGCCCTCGTGGTGTCGCAACAAACCCGTGTCGACGAACACGCACACGAGTTGATCGCCGATCGCTTTATGCAGCAACGCGGCCGCAACCGATGAATCAACGCCGCCCGACAGCCCGAGCAGCACTTGGTCAGCGCCGACTTTCTCTCGAATTGCGGCGACCGCATCGTCGATGATGTTAGACGGGTCCCAGAGCGGCTCGCAGCCGCAGATTTCGCGCACGAAACGCTCGAGGATGCGTCCGCCCTGACGGCTCTGTGTCACTTCAGGGTGGAACTGTATGCCGTAATAGCCGCGTGTGTCGTCGGCCATCGCCGCGCACGATTCCTCGCGCGAACGGCCCGTGAGCGTGAAACCCGGTGGCAACGCGGTGACCGAGTCACCGTGATTCATCATCACTTCGAGCACTGGCCGTGCTTGGTCGTCGACTGCGTCCTCGATGCCGTCGAACAAGCGTGACGGCGCGAGCACGGTCATGCGCTCGACCCCAAATTCTCTATGGGCGCCGGACTCAACCTTGCCGCCGAGCTGCGCGGCCATGTCTTGCATGCCGTAGCAAATACCGAGCACGGGGACGCCGATTTCGAACACGGCGGGGGAAGTCTTGGGCTTCGCGTCGCCGACGACGGACTCTGGGCCGCCCGACAGAATCACGCCGCGCGGCGCGAACTCGCGTAGTTCGTCGGCGGAGATGCCGGGATGCCGGATTTCGCAATAAACGCCCGCTTCTCGAACGCGGCGGGCAATGAGCTGCGTCCACTGCGACCCGAAATCGAGGATCAGGACGCGGTGGGCGTGGATATCCTGGGTCATTCGGTGCGGTAGTTCGGCGCTTCCTTGGTGATCGTCACGTCGTGCACGTGACTCTCGCGGAAGCCGGCGCCCGTGATGCGCACGAAGGTCGGTCGCGTCCGCATCTCATCGATGTCACGGCAACCTGTGTAGCCCATCGACGAGCGTAGCCCGCCCATGAGTTGGTGCACGATCGCGACGAGGCTGCCTTTGTAGGGGACGCGTCCCTCGATGCCCTCGGGAACGAGCTTCTCGACTTCGTCAGTCGCGTCTTGGAAGTAGCGGTCGGACGAGCCGTGCTTCTGTGACATCGCGCCGAGTGAGCCCATGCCGCGGTAGGACTTGTACGAGCGGCCCTGATACAGCTCGACCTCGCCCGGCGACTCTTCCGTACCGGCGAAGAGCCCACCAATCATC
>CAYODZ010000195.1:0-14335 GCA_964402835.1 uncultured Gammaproteobacteria bacterium
CGCTGGACACGACCGTGGTCCAGGACTTCATCCAGGAGGCGATGCGCATGTTCGGTGTGGGAGACGAATCGTGAGCCGGCGGTGGCTGACCCCGGCGCTGGTGGCCGCGATGACGGCGGCGGCGATCGTGTTCTGGTCGGCGCTCCCCGAGCAGATCCCGACCCACTACAACCTCTCCGGCCAGCCCGACGACTGGATGGCCCGGTGGCCGGGGGCGTTCCTCTTCCCCGCCATGGGTCTGGGGATCTGGCTCCTCTTGCTCGGCCTTCGCGCCATCGATCCGCGGCGGGCTCACTACGAGAAGTTCGAGGACGCGTACTGGACCGTCCTGAACCTGATGACCCTGTTCTTCGCGCTGCAGCAGGCGATGATCGTGGCGGTCGGGCTGGGGGCGCCGGTCGACCCGGCGCGCTTCATTCCCTTCGCCGTCGGACTCCTGTTCGCGCTCCTCGGCAACTGGCTGCCGAAGATCCGGTCCAACTGGTGGATGGGCATCCGGACGCCCTGGACGCTGGAGAGCGACGAGGTGTGGCGCTCCACCCACCGGCTGGCGGGATGGCTGTTCGTGGCGGCGGGCGTGGCCATCATGGCGGCCTCGCTGGTCCTGCCGGTGGAGGCGGTCGCGTGGGTGATCGCCCCGGTCGTCACGGTCGCGGTCGGGGTGCCGTTCGTGTACTCGTATGTGGCGTACCGGCGGGAGAAGGCGCCGGCGGCCGTGGATCGGGCGTGATCGGCGGGCCGGAACGAGCCCGGCGGTAAAGAGGGGGCGACATCGGAGAGACGCCGCCCCCCTTGGATCGTTCCGGTGGGTCAGACCGGAACTGGCGCGGGCTGGCGCCCACGCTTCCCCAGTGTACCCGATTTTCCGCCCGCCGTCTGGCGGGCGGTGCGCGCCGACTGAACTGATCGGGGGGCCGGCGCGTTCTCTGGTCATGCGCCGCCTCGCCACCCTTCCGCTGCTCCTGGTTCCGCTCGCCCTCGGCGGCGTCGCCCTCTCGGACCGGGCCGACCCCGAGCCGGCTCCCCGGCCGGTCCCCCTGGCCGACGTCGAGATGCGCGTCCTGGACGAGCACGCCTACGTGCCCGTCGACCCCGGCGACGGGCGGATCCGCTGGTTCCTGCTGGACACCGGGGCTTCGGCCCACATCCTGGACTCGGACCTGGCGGGCGAGCTCGGCCTGGAGATCGAATGGACCGGCACGACCGGCGGCGCCGGCGCGGGGCGCATACCGCTCGGCTGGGCGGAGGGAGGCTCGTGGCGGCTGGGCGACCTGGAGCTCCCGGTCGACCGGGTCCGCACCCTTCCGCTCGACTCCGTTATCGGCCCCACCACCGGGATCCGCGAATCCGGCATCGTAGGCGGGCCGCTCTTCGGCGACCACGTCGTGGAGCTGGATTTCGAGGCCGGCCGGGTGCGGGTGTGGCCCGCGGGGACGACGCTGCCCGGCGAGCCCGTGGATCTGCGGCTCGAGAATGGTGTCCCGTACGCCCGGGGCGAGGTCGAGCTGGCGGGCGAGACGATCCCGGTCGACGTTTTGGTGGACCTGGGCGCCAAGGCGACGATCCTCTTCGGCCCCGGATTCATCGCCGAGCACGATCCCCTGGCGCGCCTCTCCCCGGTCGTCGACACGCCATTCGGTGCGGGGGTCGGAGGCGAGACCCGGTTCACGTTCGCGCGGGTGCCGCGGCTGACCGTCGGGGGTGCGACCGCCCAGGACGTGATCGGCGGGTTCGCGGCGCCGGGGGTTCTGCCGGCGGGGCGCGCCTATGACGCGCTTCTGGGACTTCCCTTCCTCGCCCGGTGGCGGGTGGCATTCGACTACGGTCGGGGGCGGATGCTGCTGGCGCCGCGGGAGGAGCCGCTGGGGCCGGACGCCTTCGACGGGAGCGGGATGTTCTTTACGGCGGAGCGGGGGGACCGGGATCGGATGGTCGTCCGGTTCGTGCTGCCGGGTGGGCCGGCGGAGGAGGCGGGGGTTCGGGTGGGGGATCGGCTGGTGACGGTGGACGGGCGGGCGGTGGGGGAGATGGGGGTCCCGGGGCTGCGGGCGCGGTTGCGGGAGTCGGTTCCGGTGCGGCTTGGGGTGGAGAGGGATAAGGGGACCGTGGGATTGGTGATCAAGCTGCGACAGGTCATCTGACTTAAGCTGGATAGAGGTCTATCGGGGTCCGGGTAGCTGCGGTCCCGCGACCGCATGCCACGTCCAGATTGCAGGCCCCCAGCGTGACGTCCAGGAACCGCGCCATCAGCGGCACCTCGACGGCGTACTGGATATATTCCACAGCTCGATGACGGCGAGGGCCTGTAATCGGCGTCGAGCGGGTGGAGGCGGACATGGTGCGGATCATTAAGAGCTCCACGGTTGGAGCTGGCTGGGTGACATAGGTGATACCGGTGGGGAGTGGATTTCCGCTGGGCCTGAACGACCGCCGGAACGGCGATTCGAGTTCCATGCGACGTCGCACTTATGGTACGATTGCTGGAGGTGTGCATCGGACGGCAAGTTTTGGAAATCGTCTGCAGATCGCACCGGAGTTCACCTATCCGCCACGTCGCTGGAAGGCCGCCGCTACACTGTGTCCTGAAAAAACCACAACTACGTATGATATGCTGTAGTTGGGAACCAAACGATTTTGATCCTCGCCTCTTTCCCAAGGGGACAGGTGACTCTTCCGGCCAGTGGCACTAGATCTTCGAAAATGAGGCTTCTTGGTCTGCGTCATGACTCATATCCGAGCATTTCAGCTGACGACACCACTACTATAGATCGCTTAGTGCTGATCGGGCCGACAAGCCCACCCTGAATTCTAGAGGATTATGCAGGTCACACAAGTAGCTCTTCGTCCAACCCAAGCATCGGATGCTGCGGGCCGACCTGCCCTCACCCCAGAGCTACTCGCCGCCTCAGGGGCGCGTTACTCCCGCAATAACGATGGATTGGAAGCCATCTTGTCCAAGATTGACCCAGAAGATCTTGACAAGTCAGTTGATAGCATCTTCCGAATGATAGACTACGGACACCAATCGATCGCTGACATGGTCCCAGTAGCGATATTTATCGATGAGATCTCCATATTCCTTGCTTACCTCGTGTGGACCTGGTGTCCGACAGCTGGTGGACAAGAATCATCAACGCGGTATATCAAGCTTAACAAGGAGGGACTAGTACCGCCTGACTCCTTCGGGATCCCATCATCTGAGGCGTCTGCATGGTACAGTTTCATGGAACGCTGCTTCGAAGGCTATTCCACCGCGCTCACCAAGTGGGAGGAAATAGGTCTCAAACATCCCGAGTTAACCAGAATACCCAAATCATTGCTAGCTGATCGCAGTGACAAGAGCCGCAAGGCCATCGCACGAATACGTCGTAATTATGCCTTTGACCGAGCTCGGTATTTTCTGCCGATAGCAGCAAAGACGAACATGATGATGGTAATGTCGGCTAGGGGATGGGTACAACTCTGCCAGCATCTTCTGTCTCACTGGTCCCCTGAAGCAGTGTCACTTGGTATGGCAATAAGAGACGAGCTGGCCCTGAGCGCGCCCCGCATGGTGAAGCATGCTGAAACAAAGCACTCCTTCCAACGGGGATTACATCAGGAGCTAGTCTTGCTAAAACGGAAAGCGCGGCTAGTGGGATCCAGGCTCGGAGAAGCCGAGTGTCGGGCAGACGTTCAGGTCTTTCCACCTAGGGACATCGAAGAACGAGATCTAGTCAATTCCCTCAGGTGGTATGATAATCGCTATGCTTACGTGGATAGTCCATCTCGTCGGACAGCGGTTCGCTTCTCTTGGACTGCGGTCTCCATAGCTGAAGTGCGGGATCTAAACCGTCACCGAACGGGACAGAAATATTGTGAATTGGTGCCAGTAGGCTTTTACTGCGCTGAGGATCAAGCTCCCGAGGAATCATCGCCAGTGAAGCAAATCAGAACTCTTGGAGACCGTGCTACCCAGTCCGCGGTCATGCGATTTGAAGACGGCAGGCCCGACGCGGTTGCTTGGCTACTACTCGGGTCCCAACTTAGATTTGAGCATACCACAACTCTCGATAAGTTCATCTACGAGGCTACCCTAAGAACTGGCCCTGGAGCACATTATCGCTATGCCCAACACCTGAGAGACGCTGTGGCCAATATTGGAATCGATTATCCGTCGTTATCTGAAGCTATCCCTCTGGGTCTTAATGAGCCGGAATAGCTGTCACCGATTTTATCAGCTCGGTGATATCGAACGCCTTGGTGCCTTGCCGTCCTCTGCTATAGTTTGGGTTATATTCTATCGGTACGGCATAAACCATTCGTAGATGTCGCAAGTGTAGCGCACATAGTGCCGCCCCGATAAATGACAGTTTTGTATTCATCGCCACGACAGTAATGTTCTCCCCCTCATTGCTACGCAACTTCGCGCACAGGCTGTCGAACGTCTTATCAATGGAGTCAGCGTAGAAGATGACTTCGTCGTCTTCAGGACATCCCACCTTCTCTCGAAGTCTGGCGCTTATCTCATCTGCCCCTATTACAGTTGAACTTGCCTCCGCTTCGTTGCTTATGGATAGACGTTTCGGCTCGAGATAAGTAATGATCTCTAGGAGCCGCTCAAGTTCGTGCCCGCCCATTGCAACAACGTGGCGATTTCGACGGCTGGAAAAATCCCCCGGGAAACCGATTATTGAACGAATCGTGTGTACGCCTCGACTCAACCACTTTTCCTCTTCGCTGAGATGTTTACACTGGGTCACATATAACTCGGGAGCGGTATATAAGATCTCAATTCGTTCAAATTCGTGTCGTCTGACGGAGATAGCAAACAATAGCATTCCCAGGATTTCCCTGTTGAAGCAGGTGGCATCTATAAGAACATGCTTCGATGAGGATTGCACCGCCTGCCATGTCCAATCCCACAGGGCCCTTGACTGTAGCCGACTAATTAGGGTGCGACTACTAAATCCCATCTTCTCCAATTCGTCAATTCGCTTCTCAACAGACTCCCTGGAATCAACTACATCCAACAGGAATGCTTCTGCTGGGTCCCCACCACGCTCGAGGTACATTGTCGGACCCCCAATGCTACGCTCTTCGAACGAAACCGCTCCGAGCAGAGTTGCCCCCTCAGACGACTCCATTAGAAGCCCACTTCCTCGGAGGGGGCTGGAAACCAGCTCTCGGCATTATTGGCCGTATCATCCCTCATGTGCGAGATCGGCTCAAAGAAGGTGAGCTGCTCTCCGGCACGAACAACATCGAGTAGCGGGCCGTGTTCCATTAAGGCTCGTACCGTTTCGGATCTAAGCGACAAGTACCCCGCGTAGGAGGACACATCAAGGTAAAAAGCCGGAGCAATGCGTCTGGTCAAGACATAGAGTACGCGGCGTCCCGTGCCCTCCTTCCTACTAATAAAGCCCTTCATCAAGTATCCCTCCTCGATTGCCCATCGAAGCAACTGCTCAAGCTCCATCCCGGGATCATCCTGAAAGGCAAAAGAAAAGACCCTTCGCTCAGAATCATCCGACAACATTTTTTGCTTGAACAGGCTGCCCAACCCGTGGATTAAGTTGTGTACTTTGCGCCAGTCCTCCTGCGTAGCACCTCGGGCCCGTTTTTGCTTGTGATCCTTTATGTCGTCTAACACTTCATCTGCATAGTCCCGTACTACTCGTGACTGTATGCTGGGAGGTATCTCATGCACTTCATCGACGTGCCGCGAAGCGTTATCGAACATGCGTTGAGCGCAAATGATGAAATCCCGCACCATACCACTACTCAGAATGGCAACTGTCTCAAACCCTGAGTAAGTGAAACTATGGGTGGCCTTCTTCGCGGTGAGCCGCTTGAGATACTCTGAGGTCGCATGCCGGTAGACATAATCCTGCGCCGTCCGCCCCTCATACCTTTCTGCATACTCCTCCAGAAGGTGTTCCTTAATGTCTTGCAATTTCTCGGTCTGTACTGAATCCTCAGGAAAGAACTCATAGGCCGGGTTTGTACCTGGGCGCGTCTGGACATCCTCGAGCTGCAGGCGCTTCTCGCAGATTCGGCGCAGTAGGTCAACATAGTCCTCGGGGCCGTCAGAGATTAAGAATCGGGTGGCAATATCGAACTGGAAGAAGTCGTGGGGATGCTGAATGGCCGACCCCGATTTTGTATCATAGGTTTTGTAGCCGAACATTGTGCTAACCTTAAAAACTACACTTGCGCGACGCCGGGCGATCCATGAGTTTAGTACTACTGTGTGAGACTGTGGCAAGTCATCACCATCATCGACGAGCACGTAGAGTATCTTACGTGCCCTTTTTTGGAGAAAATCAGCCAGGGGACCTAATAAACTCTCGAACAGAAACAGTGGGCCATTAAAGCTCCTCGACTGGTACAGTCGAGTTCCCATATACTGAACGATCTGTTGCTTCTGATCTCGCAGGGCCGACGTAAACGAGTCAAGGAAACTCTCGTATGTATCGCACCTAATATCCTGGGAGTCCTCAGCTGCGAATCTAAAAGCTCTCTTGTACGTGTCAACGCTAAAACTAATAAGCTCTTCTCGACTTTCTGGGGGCACAGCCTCGGGATACTCAGTGAGAAGTACGAACAGATCTATGACGAGCAGCAGACAAAAGTGACTCTCTGAGATCAAGCTTTTCTGAGAATCGTCTTGGAAGAGTTCTAGCTCCTCAGCAAGAAACTCGGTGTCCCGGACAGGTAGATAGACGGCTAAAAAGTCCGGCTCGCTGGCTGGCTGCAGTAAGCGCTGGCAGTCATACTGCAGAACACGAAAAAGCATCGACTTACCGGTTCCCCGATGACCGTTAATAAAACAGTTCTCCTTGCCCTTAACGCGATCAAGCCTCGTATCATCGCACCACAGGTCTTTTGCCTCCTGTGCAGTCAGCCGAGAGGCCGTAACTAATTCAAATGGGTTGCGCACTATGTTCTCTCCCTGAGAAGCTGACGAATCAGTGCTCTTACGCCCAACCCACCCCCTCTGGAATCACCAAAATAGTCCTGCAGTCTCTTCAGCCCCCTATCTTTCAACTCCGTTGATCGCTGACACAGAGGTTCGGACGCCTGGGGGTACCCATCCAACAGCTGCCAGCTAAAGGTTAGAGTGTCTTCTGCCTCTGTTGGGAGGGGCCTTGCATAGCGATTGATGGCGATTCTGATCTGGCTGATGTACAAAATCGGCCTACCGTACTGGGAGCAGTAGCGTGCCTCTCGATCAATCACATCAAGCTTACCTTCCAAGAATTCCAAGAAACTTACGGGGGCACCAGACACCTGAACCGATAAATCCCTTTGGGCAGGATACAGGTTGTAAGTTATAGAGAGCGAGTCGCCATTGAGGGCAAAGCCCCGAAAGCTCGTCGCGTATGCAAAGGCTAGCCTCGTCTCCTCTGAATGCTCATGGTGCCTTGCTACAAGCTCTGGTACACGCTCGGGGTTCTCAGAGAGTTCATCGCCGAGTCGAAGGGCGGCTGCCAGCAATGGAACTCGTGGGGGCTGAACATTACTCGCACGCAAACTCCTGAAGGTATCCTTCCCGTATACCTCGTGTTTGCCGCCGTGAACTCGCGCTATGTCGTAAATCTGTTCCATTTCTGCACTACCTGAGAACAGAGGCTTATATCTAGCCATGATCTCATCACACCGCTGGGGATGGCCTTCCCGTTGGATAATGTTGGCGGCATCGTGGACGTGCGCGGCGCTCAAGAGGAGATAGGCCTCAAGGACATTTAACGCTCCATCGATCCGCGCGAGCGCGATTGATTGGGCTATTCGATCAAGACTCTCTATCAAGGTAGAGATATGCCTACAGCCATGGGTAGTGAAGATGTTTGGCTTCCTGCGTCCTGCAACTTGCACCTCGTGGATTGCCAATCCGATGTCGACATGAGGATGTACCTCTTCAAAGAATGTTCCTTCCATAGCACGGAACTTTTGCAAGAGCGACTGGGCCCGCGAATGATCTTCGTGGGAGGTATCCTCTGCCGCAACCACCAAGAGTCTGACGAGGTATCCATTTGTTGGACTAGTCATCCTCGTACAACCTCTTTAATAAGAGCGCGGGCCAAGGGTGGAGGGAGAGCATTGCCTACCTGCTGTTGCTGAAACCCAACCGAGCCAGAGAAGCGGAACCAGTCGGGTAGACCTTGGATACGAGCAGCCTCTCTTACCGATAACCCCCGATCCTCTGAAGGGTGGATTAGCATGTTCTTTCTGAAGTTACCTATGACCACAGACGGCGTCGCCACGTCAAGCCTCCTGTAGATTCCAGTATGGCAGCGCTCTACGTTACTATAATTGGCAAGCAATCTCTTCGGGATGTTTGCCCAATTGCCCCCGGGTGGTACATGTGCATAACGCTTTAGGATGTGTTCTGCGTTTCGCGTCACTAGGTTACCAGTCACCCTTTGGGCGCCCCTCCGCAGGGTCGCTGCATATTCGCTTGGTTTCCTGTTGCCATACGGAAGGATGTCTTCATGAGCACCATTCTTGAGTGGGGGCAGATCTCCTATAGCTTCTCCAACAGTACCCTGGCGTGCTGCACTTGGCTGTGGCGGGTTGTATGTCGTCCCATCGCGCGCCCCAATCACGAACATCCTTTCTCTTCGTTGTGGAGCACCAAAGTCCACCGCATTGAGAGTGAAATGTGTGGTGGTGTATCCAGCTTGCTTGAACATATCGATCGCGTGGGCAAGAAATCTACCCCCAGAGGTTTTTGCTATTCCTGTTACGTTTTCCAAAACTATCCAATCCGGCTCCCATAGACAGGTAAGCCGACCAAACTCCTTGAACAACCAATTGCTTGCATTGGTACTGTTCCTAGTTCTCTGATTTGAAGTGGAGAAGCCGCAACACGGTGGTCCACCGAAGAGTATGCTACGCACTCCAGTCGGCTTATCAGGAAGGCTCTGAACATCTCTTATATCAACGACTTCCAGCGGAATGGTTGGAAAGTTCAGGCGGTATGCGTGCGCCGCGTGACGACATATCTCTATAGCATGAATAACTTTAACGCCCGCTTCCGTTGCCCCCAGAGTCATCCCACCGGCTCCGGCGAATAGATCAATACCTACTATACCGTCTTCGCTCATCTGATCTGTCTCGTCTCAAGCGAAAATGATCGCTAGCCGCACTACTGTGTACGCGGTTAAACTTACTGGGATGCGTGGTCTAGACGACCCTTCGTCGCTCATACCTTCCCCTCCGCCCTAAAGAGTCCCACAGCCCAGGTCAGTCGTCGCTTCCGATAGCAAAGGGGTTCACCAGGAAGGTCACTAGTGGCCTGGACGAGGGAAATAAATATGAACTCACCTAGCCGCCAAGAGGTGGCGCGGCTGATGCATCGACCCCTTAGACTTTATCCGGAGACCCTCGTTCCAGCAATGATCACTACGAGGTGCCCGGTAAGTCAAGTGCAGGGAGCATTTGTTCCCGTCAGCAACCGCGAGCTTCACGCTTCTACCCGTGATTCTAGCCGTCATCTTTTTTGAAGAACCTCGGTCTTCAACAGGTCACTCCCTCGGCCGAGCCCCGTCACGAGAGAGTCTCGTCATCTGATACGTTGTACAGATAGAACCAGCCCGGTCCGTGGACGGCCCCCACCCACTCGACCTCCGCCGGTGATCCATCCATGTGTGCCGAACTCCTCCGCCAGCCGCTTGAGAGTCATCCGAGCTGTGGATCGCCGCCATGCCGATCCCGGACGGGAAGTCGACTGCTTCTCCCAGACCGATCGCCCCGGCGATGCTCGGGCCCGGTCTCGAACTTCATCGGCGGGGCTGCGTAGGTGGAGCGGTCAACCCAGACCTCGTCGATCATCTCGCCCCCCGCCCTGGTACGGCGGCATCGCCTCCAGGACGTTGCCGTGGTCCTTCAGTCAGTAGCGGGCGATGGCGTCGCTGACGGCGCGGCTTCTGGCTGCTGGCGGCGCTGTCCAGGTAGACGAGCGGCCTACCGGGCACCGCTAGTATTGTCTTTCTCCTTGGCTCCACGTCCTAGGTCGTGCTTTGCACTTCAAAATGACGACCAACGTGACCAATAATGAGCCGGCCCTCACCTTCCAGCCTAGAGGAGAAGTAGATACGTGCGCAATCTGCCGGATCGTAACTGGTACCAAAGCAAATGTGCTCCTCACATGTATAACTATTACCCTCATCCGAAAACTCGTATTGTTGCCGCAGCCTCGGTGGTGTATTGTCGGTAATACCCGCTCGGTAATCTAGACCTCGTTCGGTGAAGACGTCCCTGAGATTTCGGCCTAACGGCCCCTGCCTCCGTGCTGACGCAATGTCCGCCAGCGCTTTGAGGGCTGCTAAGATCTGTCCTGGACGACGATAGGGGCTCGCCTCCGCCGAACTGTAAGCACTCGGTAGAACACGAAGATAGTCCCCAAACATTGATTCAGCGTGCTCGACTGCCTCCAGCACAGTTTCCGGCTCAAATTCCATGTCTGCTTCAGAGGCGTCCGGTCCCGCTATAGGGCGGTTCAAATCTCGCAAAGACTGGGACAATGCTCGCACATTCTGTTGGGCTATACGCAGCTGTTCCCGTAAACTGTCGCCCTCATTTCGGAGTTTCTCATTTTCTAGAGAGTACTCTTCAGCTAGCATCTGCCACGTTTCAGCGTCTCCGGCCTTGCTAGCTGCGGAGTAGGCATGGTTCAGTTGAGCGCGTCGTCTTTGGTCGTCATGTAGAGCGCGAAGATCACGTAACTTTGGAATAGCATCATCTGGTTCATAGTATCGTACGGAAAGGCGTGCCAGGTATTGAGCTAACCGGACTCGACTCTTCCGGTCTTTAATCTGACGAGGAAGCAGTAAGGGGTGGCGGAGGGGGTCCGCCTCCTTCGTAAAACCGGGCAAGTAAACGCGAACAGCCCCATTATAACAGCTCAGGCGGGCGCCATCCAATTCATGGGTCAGGGAGAACGTGCTCTTGGGACTCTCCGCATGGACCACTTCAGCAAGGGTTATGAACTCTGCTGCCAGTGCGTCAGGTGCCATGGGATAGGATCCGTCCCCGGCGGGGCTTATTAGCAATACTGGATGGATTCGTCGCGACTCCAGCAGCTCATATCGCACAAAGTAGGGGAAGCCCTCCTCATCCACTCTCCGCGAACCAACACTAAGCATTGATCCATCTAGGTGTCGTACGTTGAGGAAGTCAGGCAATGAGGCAAGAAACTTTGGGCGGGTCGTTAACAGTAGCCCCTCCTCCCCATGATCAGGTCCGGTGTTCCAGACTCTCACCGACAATCGAGCACCATCCCCGTCCTTATAAAGAGACACTTGGGTTGCCCATGTAATGTTCTGATCACTGCCGTGAGGGTGCCGCCATGTAAATTCGTACAGAAAGCTATCCTGAGATGTGAATGGCTCCCATCTAAATATACTGCCATCTTGCGATGCCACGGTGGAAGACTCACCGGGCAGAAACCACTCTTCCCCGCTTGCCCACCTAGTTCCGATCCAATTCTTGAGCAATTCGAGGAAGAGGGGTTCTATATATCCGGCCTCAGGAGGGACAACCTGCAGAAGCTTTGAGTAGACCTCTGGCACGATTACCTTTCGCTACGAAAAACACTGCGGATTGGTAGACCTAACTCAAATACACGTCGCGGCCATAAAATGTGCGTCCGTACGCAAGGTGGTCCCCCCGGAGCGGTCACCGTCATTTGGCTGGGTGACCACTGTGCCCGGATCCAGGAGGAGGTCGAACTCACAGATTGGGTTGCGGATGCGCTTCTGTCAATCCGTCGGTGGGAAGGGCTATCCCATGAAGACACCCAACGCGCGGCGAAGCCCCGTCATAAGAGCGTACAGATCTTCCTCGCCGTTATACAAGTACACCGAAGCCCTCGCCGTAGCCGGCACCCCGAGCCGCCGTATATACGGCTGACAGCAATGATGCCCCGCCCGGATCGCCACCCCCTCTTGGTCCAGAACCGTCGCCAGGTCGTGCGGATGAATGTCCCCGAGATAGAACGACACCACCCCGCTCCGCTCGACCGACGCCGGCGGGCCATACAACTTTATTTGTGAGCCGAACTCCTCCGCCAACCGCTCCAGCGCCAGCCGAGCCATCTGCTTCTCGTGCTCGTGGATCGCCGCCATGCCGATCCCGGTCAGGAAGTCGACCGCCTCTCCCAGGCCGATCGCCCCGGCGATGCTCGGCGTTCCGGCCTCGAACTTCATCGGCGGCGCGGCGTAGGTGGAGCGGTCGACCCAGACCTCGTCGATCATCTCGCCACCGCCCTGGTACGGCGGCATCGCCTCCAGGAGCTCGCAGCGAGCCCACAGGACCCCGATCCCAGTCGGCCCGCACATCTTGTGGCCACTGAAGGCGTAGAAATCGCAGCCGATCGCGCGGACGTCCACCGGCATCTGCGGCACCGCCTGCGCCCCGTCCACCAGGTACACGGCCCCGGCCTCGCGGGCGAGCCGGGCGATCTCCTGGACGGGGTGGATGGTTCCGACGGCGTTGGAGACGTGGGCGGTGGCGATCAGGCGGACCTGCTCCCACTGGGTCAGGGCCTCCAGGTGCTCGAGGTCGATCTGGCCGTCGTCGGTGACGCGGGCGGCTTTGATCACGGCGCCGGTCGCCTCGGCCACGATGTGCCAGGGGACCAGGTTCGAGTGGTGCTCCATCTCGGTGACGACGATGACGTCGCCGGGCGCCAGGTTGGCTCGGCCCCAGGAGGACGCGACCAGGTTGATCGACTCGGTGGTGCCGCGGGTGAAGACGATCTCATCACTCCGGCCGGCGCCGATGAACCGGGCGACCTTGCCGCGCGCCTCCTCGTAGAGATGGGTGGCGCGGATCGAGAGCTCGTGGGCGCCCCGGTGGACGTTGCCGTGGTCCTTCAGGTAGTAGCGGGCGATGGCGTCGATGACGGCGCGCGGCTTCTGGCTGCTGGCGGCGCTGTCCAGGTAGACGAGCGGCTTGCCGTGGACCTTCTGGCCGAGGATCGGGAACTCGGCCTTGATAGCGGCCACGTCGAGCGTCGGGGTCTCCGGCGCGGCGGGGGCCTCCTCGGGGGACGGCCCGTTCGGCTCGGCCTCCGAGGCGTCACCCCGGGCCCGGTCAGGCAGCCCGTTCCAGAACGCCTGGATGTCCTTGGGCGCGGCCCGGCGCGGGCGCGGCGGGTCGTCGGTGGTCTCGAGCTTGGAGGGGAACCAGCGGTCCCTGGTCAAGAATCGCCTCCCGGCGGCCTGAAGGGGGAATCGGGGTCGAACATAGCACGCCCCCCGGCGTCCCGACAGCGATTCCCGGCCGAACCTCAGATCGGCGGGAGCTCGATCTCCCGCTCCGGCGGCACCCCCACCCAGATCTCCCCGTCCCGCACCTCCACCGGGAAGACCGGCAGCGGCTTCGTGGCGGGGAGCGCCTTGACCTCGCCGGTCCGGATGTCGAACTGGGCGCCGTGCCAGTCGCAGGTCAGACGGGTGCCCATCAGCATCGAATCCGTCAGCCGATACTGCTGGTGCGTGCAGCAGTCGTGGAACGCGAGGTACTCGCCGCCGACGTTGGCGATCCCCACCTCGACACCGCCGATCTCGTACCCCTTCATCTCCCCGTCGGGGATCTCGTCCGCCCGGGCCACCTTCACCATCTCCGCCACGCTCGTCCTCCCTTCGACCCGTTGTCCGCGTTCCCCGACTGACGCAGGAAGGTAGAGGGGGCGCGCGCGGCGATCAAACGGCCGACCCCAGGCGGGTCGACGCCCGGTTCCAACCTTCTGCCTTCCGACCCCATCCAACACCGAAGACGGACTGAGCCAGCCAGGCCACATCCCGAGGAGAAGTCGATGACCCGCACCGCGTTCCTGACCCTGTCGCTCGCCCTGCTCTCCCCCATCGCCTCTCACGCCCAGATGAGCCCCGACTTCGACGGTGAGGCCTGGCGGGCCGACCTCCGGGTGATCACGACCGAGCTCCCCGCCCGACACCCCGACATCTTCTTCCGCCTGGCCCCCGCGGCCTGGGACTCCGCCGCGACCTCGATCGACCGGCGGCTTCCCGCGATGACGCGGAATGAGGCGATGGTCGCGTTCATGGAGCTGGTGGCGTCGGTCAAGGACGGCCACACGTCGATCAACCCGAACTTCGATCCCGCCGCCGGGGTCCGATACTACCCCTTCCATCTCTACGCCTTCGAGGACGGGCTTTATGTCCGCTCGGCCGCTCCCGAGTACGCCGAGCTGGCGGGGGCGCGGGTGGTCCGGATCGGCCGGGCGACGGCCGAGGAGGCGATGACCGCGGCGGCCCGGATCATCCCGCACGAGAACGAGTGGTGGGCCCGGGCCTGGGCGCCGCGGGCGCTCGGGTACGCCGAGATC
>CAYODZ010000196.1:0-3840 GCA_964402835.1 uncultured Gammaproteobacteria bacterium
TTGCCGGGCTCGAGGGGTTCGAGCGGGGTCTTTTTGCCGGTGAGTGTGTTGTAGATTTGCAGCGTCATTGGTGCCCCATCAATCGCGGCGCGAAGGCGCCGCTCCTACATTTAACCTGAGAGTTCAGCAGCCAATTTCAAGCGCTGGCGGATTCTATCCGGGGTCAGTAGCGCGAACACACCGGCGAGGTCGGGGCCGTCGAGGCGACCGGTCAACGCGGCGCGCAGCGGCTTGAACAACGCGGGGCCTTTCGCGCCCGTCGCGCCCTTCACCGCGTTCAACCATGCGCTCCATTCGATGTCGTCGGCGTACGCGGCGGTTGCTTGCTCGAAGAACTTGGCATCTGCGGTCTGCAGCAGCGCAACGGCCGCTTTCTGCGGCATCGGCGCGTCGTCGAACAAGACGAACGCCCAATCCAGCGCATCGCCCGGGAACAAGGCATTCGGGCGCACGAGTGCGATGTACGCATCACGCGCCTCATTCGGCACGCGTGCGTGAACCGGCTCGCCCATCCACGCCCAGAGCGCATCGGGTGGGAGCGAATCGAGCGTGAGTCGCTGCCAATGATTCAGTTGGTCGCTGTCGAAGCGTGCCGCGGAGCGCGCGAACTTGCCCGGGTCGAAAGCGCGCGCAAGTTCGGCGAGCGGCAATGCGTCCGCGCTGTCCACATGACCGGCGACGCGCGCGAGGTAGTTCACGAGCGCGAGCGGATGATAGCCATCGTCGCGCAAATGACTCACGGCATACGCACCGGCACGATTCGCCCGCGAGTCCGGCTCGCCATCCAGCCCGTCGCGTTTCGACATCGGGCGTCCGCTGCTGCCGAGCATCAACGGCACATGGCCATACTCGGGTGCGGCGTGGCCGAGCGCTTCGAGGATCAGCAACTGGCGCGGCGTATTGCTCAGATGATCGTCGCCGCGTAGCACGAGCGATACGCCCTGCGCGGCATCGTCGAGTGCGTTCACGAAGAAGAACGCGGGCGAACCGTCGCTGCGTGTGACGACAAAATCACCGATGTCATCCGAGGCGAAATTCTGCTCGCCGTGCGCGCGGTCAACGAACGAGACCGTTCGTCCCTGCGGCACACGGAACCGGAGCGTGTGTGGCTCACCGGCCGCTGCGCGTTTCTCAGCATCCGCGGAATCGAGCGCGGCGCACGTGCCCGGGTAGCGCGGCGGCTTGCCCGCGCGCTCCTGTGCACGGCGCGCGAGTGCGAGGGTGCGCTCGCTGCAAAAACAGGGATAAAGGCGTCCCGTCTCAGTCAGCGTTTTGACCGCGTCTAAATGCCGCGCGCGCTGATGGGACTGGTGAAACACCTCATCGTTCCACGCGAGACCGAGCCACGTGAGGTCCGTGAGAATTGCGTCTGTCGCGCCGGTCATTTCGCGCGCGGCGTCGGTATCTTCGATACGCAGCAGGAACTTACCGCCGTCGTGGTGTGCCGCGAGCCAGTTGAACAACGCGGTCCGCGCGTTGCCCAGATGGATCTGGCCAGTCGGGCTGGGCGCGAATCGGGTGACGGTCGGCATCGGCGGATTCTAGCATTGCGGTTGGATTTCAGGCCCAGAGGAGTATCATCTTTAAGATGAAATCCACCGTTATTTTCGCGCTATTTGCGCTCGTCACGGCGTCTGCATCCGCTCAAATGCCCTACCCGTCCGTCGAGATCGTAACCTCGGAGGGTCGCGCCATCATTGAGCTCGACCGCCCAAAAGCGCCGATCACCGTCGACAATTTCCTCAAGTACGTCGCCGCTGGTCATTACGACGGCACGATCATCCATCGCGTCATCCCGGACTTCGTCGTACAGGGCGGCGGCTACGACCCTGACTTCAAGTCGCGGCCCACACGCGACGAAATCGTTAACGAGGCAGGCAACGGCCTGACGAATGCGAGGGGCACCATCGCGATGGCGCGCCAGGCGGATCCCCATACGGCGACCTCGCAGTGGTACGTGAATCTCGGTGACAACGAACAGCTTGACCCGAACCGACGCCGGTGGGGATATGCCGTGTTTGGCCGCGTCGTTGAGGGCATGGATGTGTTCGACAAGATCGCCGCCATCGAGACCGGCCCCGCCGGCCCCCTTCCCGCCGAAGTTCCGCAAAAGCCCGTGCTGGTCCACAGCATGCGCGTCATCGAATACGAGGCCACGCAATGATCAAACTCCACACCAACCTGGGCGTCATCACGCTCGAACTCGACGAAGACAAAGCGCCGGGCTCTGTGTCCAATTTCGAGGCGTACGCAAAAGACGGTTTTTACGACGGCACGGTGTTCCACCGCGTGATTCCCGGCTTCATGATCCAGGGCGGCGGGTTTGATGAGCAGATGAACCAGAAGCCGACGCGGCCACCGATCAAGAACGAAGCGAACAACGGCCTGTCGAATGAGAAAGGTACCATCGCGATGGCGCGCACCAGCGACCCGCACTCCGCGACTGCGCAGTTCTTCATCAACCTGAAGGACAACGACTTTCTCGACAACGCATCCGATACGCCGCAAGGCTGGGGCTATGCGGTGTTCGGCAAAGTCACGGATGGGTACGAAGTCGTGGAGAAAATCGCGAAGGTTCCGACCGGCACAGCCGGCATGCATCGCGACATCCCGACGGAGACCGTCAAAATCGAGCGAGTCGAGATCGTTTGACGACGCTGTTCGTTTCGGACCTGCATCTCGACGCCAGCAGACCCGCGATTACCCGGTTGTTCTTCGAGTTCCTCGCGGGTGAAGCCGCGGAGGCGGATGCGCTGTACATCCTCGGCGACTTGTTCGAGGCCTGGATCGGCGATGACGACGATGACCCCCACCATCAGGCGGTCATCGCGCGACTGCAGGACCTGTCGCGCACGGTGCCCGTGGCCGTAATGCGTGGCAATCGGGACTTCCTCCTCGGCGATCGATTCGCGTTAATGACGAACTGCCGACTCATGGACGACGCCGAAGTCGTCGACCTGTACGGGACGCCAACGCTGCTCATGCACGGCGACAGCCTGTGCACCGACGACGCCGCGTACCAACAGTTCCGTACGATGGCGCGCAACCCGGAGTGGCAGCGCGGCATGCTCGCAAAACCGCTCGCGGAGCGGCGGCTGATTGCGAAATCTGCGCGCGATGAGAGTGCCATTCAGAACAGCATGAAACCGGAAGCCATCATGGACGTGAATGCCGACGCGGTCGCGGCGGTGATGCGCGAGCATGGTGTGCGGCGGATGATTCACGGCCACACGCATCGGCCTGCGGTGCACGACTTCGAGGTCGACGGCGAGCCGATGCAACGGATCGTGCTCGGCGACTGGTACGAGCAGGGTTCAGTGCTGCGCGTTGACGCCGAACGGGCGGAACTCTCCAGCCTCTAAAAGCTCGCCAGGCACAGATTGGCTCCCACAAAGGATGGTTGGTCAGGTGGGAGCGACACTCTTGGTGTCGCGATGGTCGGGTTGCCGTGGCTTCGTTCATCGCGGCGCGGAGCGCCGCTCCCACCTGAAGCACCCCGGCGTCGTGCAAGAACCGTCGCGGCACAAAGGTGCCGCTCCTACAATGACCCATGGCACCCGTAGGAGCGGCGCCTTCGCGCCGCGATGAACGAAGCCACGGCAGCCCGACCATCGCGACACCGAGAGTGTCGCTCCCACCGGAATCTCTCCGACGCTGTGCAAGAACCGTCGCGGCACAAAGGTGCCGCTCCTACAATGAACCGCGGCACCTGTAGGAGCGGCGCTTCGCGCCGCGATGGACCGGTCGCGGTACAATTGGCGGCATGAAATTCACCAAGGAAAGCGCCGTCGGCGTCAACCGAATAAACGGTTGGGACGAGGGCAGCCTGCGCATCAACGA
>CAYODZ010000197.1:0-6674 GCA_964402835.1 uncultured Gammaproteobacteria bacterium
ACATCGGTATAATCGGCCGTTCATGGATTGTCCGGGGATATCGATGCTGAAGGGTCTGCTGCTGGGTTTTGCGTTTTGCGTGTCGACGGCGGCGGTCGCCGAGCCACTCGAGTACTTCCTCCCGGCAGCTGACGCCGACTACGACGCGGCAGTTCCCACGCCAGCGTCGGTCATCGGACACGAAATTGGCGAGTGGCACATCACGCACGACCGCCTCGTCCGTTACATGCGTGTTCTGTCAGAGACGTCAAATCGCGTCGAATGGCGCCAGACGGGCAGAACCCACGAAGGGCGGCCGCTGCTCCTGCTCGCCATCAGCTCCCCGGAAAACCTCGCACGGTTGGATGAAATTCGCGAGCGGCACCTCGCGCTCGGCGACCCGCGCCGTGACGCGCCGTCGCTCGCGGGCATGCCCGCGGTCGTGTGGATGGGGTACAGCGTGCACGGTAACGAGCCGTCGGGCTCGAACGCCGCACCGGTGGTCGCGTACCACCTCGCCGCTGCGCAGGATGCGTGGACGCGCGAGCTACTCGACAACACGGTCATCCTGTTCGACCCGAGCGTGAATCCGGACGGGCTGCAGCGCTTTGCGACCTGGGCGAACAGTCACCGCGGCATGACGCTCGTCGCCGATCGCCAGAGCCGTGAACACAATGAGGCTTGGCCGAGCGCCCGCACGAACCATTACTGGTTCGATTTGAACCGCGATTGGCTGCTCCTCGTGCACCCCGAATCACGCGCCCGCATCGCTGAATTCCAGCGTTGGCGTCCGAACGTGCTCACCGACCACCACGAAATGGGCACCGACCAGACATTCTTCTTCCAACCCGGTGTCCGAAGTCGGCAGAACCCGCTGTTTCCCGACCGCACTTTCGATCTCACCAAGGAGATCGCCGAGTATCACGCGGCCGCGCTCGACGAGATCGGCTCGCTGTACTACTCGCGGGAAGGGTTCGACGACTTTTACCTCGGTAAGGGTTCGACGTACCCGGACATCCAGGGTGCGATCGGCATCCTGTTCGAACAGGCGAGTTCGCGCGGTCACCTGCAAGAATCGGTGAACGGCGAGGTCGCGTTTCCGTTCACGATCCGCAACCAGGTCGTGACGTCGTTCTCCACGCTGCGCGCGGTCAAGGACAAGCGCGCGGAGCTGTTGCGCTGGCAGCGCGAGTTCTATGATTCGGCGCTGCGCGACGGCTCGCGGGATGCGACGCGCGGTTGGGTGTTCGGCGACGATGGCGACCCGGTCCGCGCGAAGCAACTTGTGGAGATTCTGCGTGCGCACCGGATCGAAGTGCACCCGCTCGCGGGTGACGTCTCGATTGACGAACAGACCTATCGCGAGGGGCATGCGTGGGTCGTCCCGACTGCGCAGCCACAGTATCGGCTCGCGCGGGGTATCTTCGAGACGCGCACTGAATTCGCGGACAACACCTTCTATGACGTCTCGACCTGGACGCTGCCGCTGGCGTTCGGGCTTCCGTATGCCGAGCTTGGGCGTCGCTTCAATACGCGGCTGCTCGGTGACGATGCCGACGCGAGCCCATCGGGCACGCTTCCCGACGACGCGCTGGCGTATGCGTTTGAGTGGAACTCCTATTTCTCACCGCGCGCCGCACACCGATTGCTGGACGCCGGCGTGCGCGTACGCGTCGCGACCGCGCCGTTCAGCGCCGACATCGACGGCGAGCGCCGCGATTTCGGCGCCGGAACGGTGGTCGTGCCGCTCGGCATCCAAGAAGACGGTCTCGACAACGCGATTCGTGACGCGCTGCAGACGGCGGTCCGCGAAGACGGAGTCACCGTGCACGCGCTGTCGACCGGCTTCGCGCCGACCGGCGTCGACCTTGGCAGCCCCAGCATGCGCGCGCTCGAGTTACCCCGCGTTGCGTTGATCATCGGGACCGGGGTGTCGCCCTACGAGGCAGGCGAAGCGTGGCATTTGCTCGACGAGCGCTTCGGCATGCCGGTGTCGCTCATCGAGCGCGATGCGTTAAGCCGAGTGGACCTCGACCGCTATACCCATATCGTGATGGTGGACGGCCGGTACGCAAACACCGATGCGACCAAGCTTGGCGACTGGGTCAAGGCGGGCGGCACGCTGTTCGTCGCCAAGGGCGCCGCGCGTTGGGCCGCGAAGGAGGGCATCGTTGAGTTGACGTTCGCCGAGGCTGAAAACGACACGGATGCGCCGCGCCGCGATTACACGCATGCGCGCCCGGATTCAGACCTGACCTTGCTGCGTGGCGCGATCTTCGAGACCGATCTCGATATCACGCACCCACTCGCTTGGGGTATCGCACGTCGCTCTCTGCCTGTGTTCCGTGATTCGCCGCACGTCATGCAGCGGCCCGCGAACCGCTATGCGACGGTCGCGCAGTACACGGCATCGCCGTTGCTGTCGGGTTATTCGTCGGACGAGAACGCGGAACGGCTTGCGGGGACCGCGTCGGTCGTCGCGTTGCGTGTCGGGCGCGGCACGGTGGTTGCGAGTGCAGACAACCTGAACTTCCGCGGTTTCTGGTACGGCACGAACCGCGTGTTCATGAATGCTCTCTACTTCTCTGACCTAATCCGTTACTGAGGCGTTAAGCGGAGCATTGTGGGAGCGACGCTCTCGGCGTCGCGATTTGCCGCGGTCTCGCGCTACCCGTGGACGGTCGGTTTGTTGTGCCGCACGTCCATGATGGGCGGCGGCGGTTCGTCGCTGACGACCGGTACATCGGAGGACGGCCACGCCTTCATTACCGCTTGGACGAGCGTCGCGAGCGGGATTGAGAAGAACACGCCCCATAGACCCCATACGCCGCCGAAGAACAGCACTGCGGCGATGATCGCGATGGGATGGAGGTCGACGACCTCGGAGTAGAGCAGCGGTACCAGGATGTTCGCGTCGAACGCCTGAATCACGAAATACGCGCCCATCAGCCACGCCCACTCCACGGTGAAACCCCACTGGAAGTACGCGATCAACATGATCGGGAACGTGACGATCACGGCGCCGACCCAAGGAATCAAGACCGAGAGCCCGACGAGCAGACTCAGCAACGCGGCGTACTGCAGCCCGAACCAGCTGAACGTCGCGAAGCAAATCGAGAAGATAATCAGAATCTCCCAGAACTTGCCTCGGATGTAGTTACCGATTTGGCGGTCGACGTCGACCCAGACCGTCGTCGCGAGCGCGCGGTCGCGCGGCAGACGCGCGCGCACCCAGCCGAGGATGCGCTCTTTGTCCTTCATCAGGAAGAACACGAGAATCGGCACGAGGATGACGTATACGACGACCGTCAGGATGGCGACGAACGAGCTCACGGTGCGTGCGAACAGCGCTTGCCCATACGCCGTCACTTCGAGTTTCATGCTGTCGACCCACTGCAATACCTGACTTTCCGAGAACAGGTTCGGGTAGCGGGTCGGTAGTTCGAGTATCAGCGCCTCAGCGCGGATCAGCATCGCCGGGAGTTCCTGGAACAGGGCGGTTGCTTGGCGAGACAGCTTTGGAATCAGGTAGATTGCGACCGCGAGCACGAACACCATGAAGAGTGTGAAGACGATCATCACCGCGGGAAGGCGCGGCAAGCGCAGGCGCATTATTTGGCGCACCAGACCCTCAAGCAGGTACGCGACGACCACGGCCACGAACAACGGCGCGAGGATGTCGCTGAACCACAAAACGGCGAGGAAGCCCGCGGCAAGGAGCAGCGCGAGGATCAGGACCTGCGGGTTCGACAGGTAGCGCCGATACCATTCCTTGACCAGTTCCATCGCGCGAGTATAACAGCGGGGCCGGTGCCTTATAATCGGCGGTATGACACGGTTTGTGCTTTTGGTGCTGGCCGCGGCGTTCGCCGCAGCGCCTGCGTGGCCGGCTGACCTGCCGACCATGGGGAGTTCGGCATCGCGGACACTGTCGCCGGATGACGAGGCGGCCATCGGTCGCCAAGTGATGCGTGACCTACGCGCGTCCGGATTCGTGCTCGAGGACCCCGCGGCGACCGAGTACCTGCAGTCACTCGGCCAGCGGCTCGCGTCCGTCAGCGGCGACCGCGCTCAGCGTTATACCTTCTTCCTCGTCGACAGCACGGATATCAACGCATTCGCGCTGCCAGGCGGCTACATCGGCATCAACGCCGGCCTGATCATGAACACCTCGAACGAGAGCGAGCTCGCCGGCGTCGTCGCGCACGAAATCGCGCACGTGTCTCAGCGGCACATCGCGCGCCAGTTCGAGCAGGCGGGGCGCTTCGATGCGATGGCGGCGGCCGCGATTCTCGCGGCGATTCTGGTCGGCGCGACCAGCGGCAACACCGACATCGCGCAAGCCGGCATTGCGGCCGGCCAGAGCGCGATGATCCAAAACCGGATCAACTTCACCCGCGCCCACGAGCACGAAGCGGACCGGGTCGGCATCAATACGCTGGCCGCGGCGGGGTTCGACCCGATGGGTATGGCGACGATGTTCGAGACGATGGAACGCAGAGCGCGTCTTTCGGGCACCTTCATTCCTGATTTCCTGCGCACGCACCCGGTTTCGGCCGAGCGTATCGCTGAGGCGCGCGACCGGGCGGACGAGGTCGACACCGCCGCACCGCGGCACAGCCGCGCGTACCCGTTGATGCGTGCGCGCGTACGGGCGTTGTCGTCCGACGCTACCGAGGCAGTGCGCTGGTTCAATGCGACGCTCGATGCGGCACCGGCCCACGAACATGAGGCGCTGCGCTATGGGCTCGCGCTGGCGTTGACCGAAGCGGGGCAGGTGGACGAGGCGCGGCCCATCCTGGAAGAACTGGTCGAGGGCAGCGAGGATGTCGTGTATTACCACCTTGCGCTCGCGGCCGCGGAGTTTAAGGCGCGGGAAACGGCGTCTGCACTGAAGCGCTACGAACTCGCGATGCGCGTGTTCCCACGCAGCGTCGCGGTGACCCAGGCGTACGCACAATCGCTGCTGTACCTCGGGCGGGGGCGTGAGGCGCTGGCGCATCTCGTCGCGTTGTTGCCGCATTCGGACGGCAGCCCGCGGCTCTATCGATTACTCGCGATGAGCTCCGGCGCCGCGGGTGAGCTCGCCGACGCGCATTACTTCATGTCGGAGGTCCACGTGCTGAGTGGCGACTTGCTGCCGGCGATTGATCAGCTTCAGCTTGCGTTATCGATTCCGGAGATCAATCAGCAACAGCGCCGGCGCGCGGAAGCGCGGCTCGAGCAGCTCAGCGCGTATCTGCCGCGCGGCCACCGCGCGCGGCTCGACCGACCGATTCCGCAGCAGCCGGGGCGGCGACGGTAAAGGCTTCATCGCGGCGCGGAGCGCCGCTCCCACCTGACGCTCCACAGCGCTGTGCAAGTACAGGTGGGAGCGACGCTCTTGGCGTCGCGATTCCTTACAAAACCTCGGTCGCGTGGTCCGCGAGCCGCGAACGCTCGCCGCGCATCAACGTCACGTGGCCCGAGTGCGCCCAGTCCTTGAACCGATCCACCACGAATGTGAGCCCCGAAGTCGTCTCGGTCAGATACGGCGTGTCGATCTGCGCGATGTTGCCGAGGCACACGACCTTCGTGCCGGGGCCTGCGCGCGTCACGAGCGTTTTCATCTGCTTCGCGGTGAGGTTCTGCGCTTCATCGATGATGATGAACTTGTTCAGGAACGTGCGGCCGCGCATGAAGTTCAATGAACGGATCTTGATGCGATTGCTCAGCAAGTCGTTCGTCGCCGCGCGGCCCCAGTCACCACCCTCTGAGGTCTTCGTCAGCACTTCGAGGTTGTCCATCAGCGCGCCCATCCACGGTGTCATCTTCTCTTCCTCGGTCCCGGGCAGGAAGCCAATGTCCTCGCCGACAGGGACCGTGACGCGCGTCATGATGATTTCGCGGTAGCGGTTGTCTTCCAGCGTTTGCGCGAGCGCCGCTGCGAGCGTGAGTAGCGTCTTGCCGGTCCCCGCCGCGCCCACAAGGGTGACGAAATCGATCTCGGGGTCGAGCAGCAGGTTCAACGCGAAGTTCTGCTCGCGATTGCGTGCGTTGATGCTCCAAACGGTGTGTTTCGGGTTCCGGTAATCGTCGACAAGCTCGATGACAGCCGTGCTGCCTTCAACGCTCCGGACCGCCGCCTCGATGCCGTCCTCGCCATCGGACCACAGGCACTGGTTCGCGTACCACGCCTCGACCGCCGGGCCGGTGACGCGGTAGAACGAGCGGCCATCGGCTTTCCACGACTCCATGTCCTTCGAGTGCTGCTCCCAGAAATCCGTGGAGAGCTGCGCGGTGCCGAGATAGAGCAGATTGACGTCGTCGAGGACCTTGTCGTTGTAGTAGTCCTCGGCATGGATGCCGAGAATCGAGGCCTTGATGCGCAAGTTGATGTCTTTCGACACCAGCGTGACGGGCTGTTCTGGGCGTTCCGTACGCAATGCGAGTGCGACACCGAGAATCGTGTTGTCGGGTGTGTTACCGGGCAGCGTCTCCGGCAGCATCGACGGCAGCGGTCGCGTCTGAAAGAACAGGCGGCCATGCGCGCTCGGTACCGGCAGGCCCGCGTCAATTTGGTCCTTGGTCGCGGTCTTCATCAAGTCGTCGAGAAAGCGGCTGACTTGACGTACGTTGCGCGCAACTTCGGACACGCCTTTCTTGCCGGCGTCGAGTTCCTCGAGTACGACCATGGGCAGGAAGATGTCGTGCTC
>CAYODZ010000198.1:0-6099 GCA_964402835.1 uncultured Gammaproteobacteria bacterium
TACAACCTCGGCTCTGGCGACGCGAATGCCTACGACGTCGGCTCACCCGACGACGATTACCACATCATCACGCAGACCGGCACGGAGATCACCATTGCCGCGGACGCCGGCCTGTTCGCCGGTGAATGGAACGTGACCCTCGACCCCCCGCATCGGTTCCGTCACGAGTCACCGGGCAAGCGTGTCTACCTCGTTGACCGGCCGATCATGTACCGCTGCACGGGTGGCGCGCTGTACCGCTACGAGTCATATGGCATCAGCGCGGCGCTGACCGCACCCGGGGCGGGTGAGCAGCTCGTCGCACGCAACGTGACAGCGTGCGACTTCGGCTACGCGGCCGGGACGTCGACCCGAGCGGCGCTCGTGACGATGCGGCTCACGCTCTCGTCGGCTGGCGAGAGCGTGACGCTGATGCACCAGGTGCATGTGGAAAATTCACCATGAACCGCCCCCACAATCGGCAACGCGGTTTTACGCTGGTGGTCGCGGTGTTCCTGATCACAGGGCTCGCGGTGCTCGGCTTGTTCATGGTGTCAATCGCCGGCACCCAGCACCATACTGCGATGCTGTCGGGGCTCGGCGCGCAAGGCTACTACGCCGCGCGCGCGGGCGCGGAATGGGCCGTGCACCGCGCATTGAACGGATCAAGTTGCAACACGACGTTCCCCGCGGGCACGCTCGTGGGCACGATGGCGGACTACACGGTCACGGTCACGTGCACGTCGACCAGCCACAGCCTCGCGGGCGACCCGAACATCACCGTCTGGTCGGTTACTTCGACCGCGGTGCGAGGTTCGCTCGGCGACCTCGACCACGTCGCCCGTACCCTCACGATCAGCTTCACCGACGCATGACCGCCCGCCTCCGCCTAGTCCTGCTCACGTGCGCGGTCATCGGCCTGACGCCACCGGCGTTCGCGCATAACCCGGGCGGCGGGCACGCCACTTCGAGCACCCTGGTGTGCAGCCCGAACCCGGTCGTGCGCGGCAATTCAACCACCTGCACCGTCGTCGTGACCGACGTGCACAACAGCCAGAACGAGAGCCCGCTCGGCAACGTGACTTTCACGTCGTCGACCGAAGGCGCGATCGGCAGTTGCGCGCTCGGGCCCGGCGCGGACCTCGCGAGTTCGTGCTCGATTACGTACACGCCCGGCGCGGCGGGTGCTCAAACGGTGACCGCGTCCTACGCGATGCAGAGCGGTGCCGGCCATACCTGGGCGGCGACGAGCGCGAATGCGGCGCTACAGGTCAATCCGGCGCCACCCGCGGCACTACGGGTGCTCGTGTCGCCGAGCGGCCAGCCGACGAGCACCACCGCCGGTGCGGCCATCCAGCGTTCGGGCGGCGGCGGCATCCAGTTCGAGGTCCTCGATACCCTGGGCGACCGGATTACGAGTGGAACCGGCAGCGCCCTTTCGGTGACGCTCGCGATTCAGACCAACGCAGGCGGCGGCACACTGTCGGGCTCGCTCGCGGTCAACGCGGTCAATGGCGTGGTCACGTTCTCGAACGCGTCGTTGAACAAGGCCGGTGTCGGCTATCGCTTGCGCGCGACCGCGTCCGGCGTCACCGGGGTCACAACGGACGCGTTCAACATCACGGCCGCCGCAGCATCGCGATTCGCGTTTGCCCAACAACCGGTCAACGCGGTTGCCGGCCAGACCATCGGTGGCGGCCTCGGCGTGACGGTGCGCGTCGAGGATGCGTTCGGCAACGTCGTCGCAACCGACAACACCACGCAGGTGACGGTTGCGATTCTAGACAACCCGGGCGGCGGCACGCTCTCGGGTACGGCGACCCGGACGGCGGTCAATGGCGTCGCGACCTTCAACAACTTGTCGATCAACCGCGCTGGCCTCGGCTATACGCTGCGCGCTACCGGTATCTTCACGGCGGGCGATTCGTCCGCGTTCGACATCCAGGCTGGCAATGCGGCGAGGCTTGCGTATTCGGTACCGCCTGCCACGACGACCGCGGGCCAGATCATCGGCGGTGGTGGTGGCGTTGTCGTGCGCGTCGAGGACGCGCTCGGCAACCTGATTACCGACAATACGGCTGCCATCACGCTCGCGTTCGGAACGAACCCAGCGTTCGCGGCATTGCAGGGGACGCTGACCGTGAACGCGGTCTCGGGCGTCGCGACCTTCTCCGACCTCGTAATCGCGACCGTTGCGAGCGGCTACACATTCGCCGCGAGCACGCCCGGTCTGGTCGGCGCGACGAGTCCGGCGTTCAACATCACGCCGAGCGCAGCGGTGAAACTCGCGTTCGGCCAGGGACCTACGAACAACGAGGCCGACGCTGCGATGAGTCCTTCGGTCACGGTCCGGATCGAAGACACGAACGGTAACCTCGTGGACGACAGCCGCATGGTGACCATTGCGTTCGGCGTCAACGCGGGTGCCGCCGCGCTGGGTGGCACCCTGCAACGCGCCGCAGTGAACGGCATCGCGACTTTTGACGATCTCACCATTCCGATTGCGGCAAGCGGCTACACGCTTGTTGCGACGACGACCGGTGGTCTGACCTCGGTCGAGTCATCTGCATTCACCATCGCAGCCGGTGCGCCGACGCGGCTTGAATTCGTCCAGCACCCGTCGAACGTCGCGGCCGGCGATTTGATCGCGCCCGCTGTCACGGTGCGTATCCTCGACACACCGGGCAACGTCGTGGCTACCGCGACCGATGCGGTTACGCTCGCATTCGGCGCGAATCCCGGCGGCGCGTCGCTGTCGGGAACGAAAACGGTCAACGCCGTGAACGGTGTCGCGACGTTTTCGACGCTGTCGGTGAACAACGCTGCGAACGGATACACACTCGCCGCGAGTGCGGTCTCACTCGCGGGTTCGACGTCGAACGCCTTCAACGTTGTCGTTGGTACGCCAAGCCGCGTTCGGTTCGTGCAACACCCAACCAATACCGTCGCGGGTCAAGCAATCGCCGGCTTCGTCGGCGGCGTGACGGCTCGGGTCGAGGACGCGGCCGGCAACGTCGTGACGACGTCGACCGCCGCAATCACGCTGTCGATCGATTTCGACGCCGGCGGCGTCTCGACGTCGCTGAACGGAACGACCACGGTGAACGCCGTCGCGGGCATCGCGACCTTCCCGAATTTGAGCATCAACCGCGTCGGAACCGGCTATACGTTGCGCGCATCAAGCGGCGCGCTTACAAACCACATCAGTATCGGCTTCAACATCACACATGCTGCGGCCGCCAAGCTCGCGTACGGGGTGCAGCCAGCGAACACCACCGCCGGTAACGCCATCACGCCCGGCGTGACCGTGCGCGTCCTCGACCAGTACGACAACCTCGTGACGGCGAGCACGGCTTCGGTCGGCCTCTCCCTTGCCGCGAACCCAGGCGGCGGCGTGCTCGGCGGCAACACGACGGCGAATGCGGTCGCGGGCGTCGCGACCTTCAGCACGCTGTTCATCAACGCCGCGGGCGCCGGGTACACGCTCGCGGCCAATAGCGGCGGACTGACCGGCTCGACGAGCACGGCGTTCAACGTAAACACCGGCTCGCCAGCGAAGCTCGGCTTCCTCACGCAGCCGTCAACGACCGCGCTGCTCGCGACGATGACGCCCGCGGTGCGCGTCGCGGTCCAGGATGCGCTCGGCAACACAATCACCGGCAGTACTGCGGCGGTGTCGCTCGTGCTGGCGAGTAATCCGGGCGGTGGCGAGCTCGGCGGCATGACGACGGTAAACGCCGTCGCGGGTGTCGCGACCTTCAGTACGCTGTCACTTGACCGCACCGGCAATGGCTATTCGATTCAGGCCAATAGTTCCGGCCTGACCTCGACAACCTCGACGGGTTTCAATGTCACGGTCGGTCCGCCCGCAAAGCTCGCGTTCGTGCAGCAGCCGTCGAACACCGATGACGACACGATCATGGCGCCCTGGCCGAGCGTCCAAGTCCAGGACGCGGCTGGCAACCCCGTCGCGTTCGCGGGTAACATTTCGATCGCCCTCGGCAACCCGAATGGCACCTGTAACGCCGCGCTTTCGGGGACGACGAATGTCGCGACCTCAGGCGGCGTCGCAACTTTCGACACCCTCCAGGTCAGCGTGTTCGCGACCGATTGCACGCTCATCGCGTCGAGTGGCGCGCTCACCCCCGCGACCTCAAATTCGTTCAACGTCCTTGCGCCGGGATTCAACTTTACGGGTGTCTCACCGACCAGCGGGCCGAGCACCGGTGGCACGTTTGTAACATTGACCGGCTCCGGCTTCGGCTCCCAAATCGGTCGTTACCAGGTGATTTTCGGGACCGCAAACCCCGCGCCGCCCGTCACCGCGGACCGCAGCTCAAACAGCATCCTGACCATCAGCACACCGGCGCACCCGCCGGGCCTCGTGAACGTCATCGTGGTCGACACGCAGACCGGCGGCACGCGCGCACTGCAGGGCGTGTTCACCTACGTGAGCTCGACGCCGACGAAGCTTCGATTTGGCACGCAGCCGACCGACATCGTCGCCGGCGGGATGTTCGGCCCGCTGGTCACTGTCGAAGTGCTCGACGTAAACAACAACATCGTGAACAACGCGACGCACACCATCACGATCGACTTCTACGAGAACATCCCGGGCGGCGCGCTGCTGGGCACAAAGACCGTGTCCGCGGTCGGCGGTGTCGCGACGTTCTCGGATCTGTCCGTTGATAAAACCGGTACGGGCTACCGGCTGATTGCACACGCCGCCGGGCTCACCGATCCCGCACCGTCAAATGCGTTTTCCGTCTCCGGCGGTGCGCCCGCTGCGCTCGCGTTTGGACAGCCCCCGACGAACAACGACCCTGGTGTTCCGATGTCCCCTGCCGTCACGGTCGAGGTGCAAGACGCGTACGGCAACCTCGCCACCGGCAGCACCGATGTGGTCGAGATGGCAATTGGCATCAACGCCGGCGCAGGCGCGCTGTCGGGCGGCGTGAGCGTCGCGGCGTCCGGCGGTACCGCTACGTTCACGGCGCTGACCATCGACAAGGCCGGTAATGGATACACCATGATTGCGTCGGCGCCCGGGCTGGGCTCGGTCGAGAGCCCGACTTTTGACATTCGCTTCGGCTCGCCCGCGCGAGTATCGGTCACGACGCACCCGGGCAACGGCATTGCTGGCGTCGCACTCGCGCCGGCCATCGTCGCGCAGATTGAGGACAGCCTCGGCAATGTCGTCGAAGACTACAACGGCCTCGTCACGATCTCGTTTGATACGAACCCGGGTGGCAGCACGCTGTCCGGAGGTACCAGCGTCAATGCAGTTGATGGCGTGGCGACGTTCCCGAACGTGATCCTGAACAAGGTCGCGAGCGGCTACCGGCTTGCCGCCGGCGCATTCGGTCTCGAATCAGGTATCACCGACCCATTCGACATCTCGAACAATGTTGCCGCCGCGCTTCAGTTCACCGTCCAACCGGGGGATTCGTCGCAAGGCTCGGTGATTACGCCATCGCCGGAGGTCCGGATCATCGACGCGTTCGGCAACCACGTTCCGGACGCAACCAACGCAGTCACGCTCGCAATCGGCTCGAACCCGGGGGGTGGCACGCTGTCCGGCACGAACCCGCGCGCGGCGGTCGGCGGCCTCGCGCTGTTCAACGACCTTACGATCAGCGCCGGCGGCGACGGCTACACGCTGACCGCAAGTGCGGCGGGTCTGACCGGCGCGACGAGCATGGCGTTCAACATCATTTCCGTCGGGGGCTCGCTGAACATTTTCCGGCCGGAGACGCCGGCAGGCGACATCATCGGTTACTTACCGACGATCGTGTCGGGTGAGGATTTCTGCGTCGATGTCGTGAAAATCAACGACGCGGGTACCGCCCCCGCTAACTACACAAACTTGACGATGACGATTCAGATGCTCGACGCGAGCGTGAATACGGGCTCGCTGCAACCCGGCAACTGCCGCTCGAGCTGGACCGTGATTCAACAGTGGGAGAACATCCCCGCCGCACCCGGCGACGGCAGCCGCATCAATGTGTGTACCGGCCGCCAAGGTACCGTGGGCAACTACGTGACCAATCCGCTGAACGAAGGCAACGTCTGGCCCAACGTCCGATTCCGCGCGTACACGACGAGCGGTAATCAGGCCGT
>CAYODZ010000199.1:0-1767 GCA_964402835.1 uncultured Gammaproteobacteria bacterium
GAGCCACGCATACAGCAAGTCCACGATCAGGCTCATCGCAATCACGAAAGCGCCGTAGAAAACGACGACGCCCATCACGAGCGTGTAGTCGCGGTTTAGCGCGCCTTGGATGAAATATCGACCGATGCCGGGCAAGCCGAATATCTGCTCGACGACGAGCGAACCGGTCAGTACCGCTGCGACGGCTGGGCCGAGGTAGGACAGCACGGGTAACAGCGACGGCTTCAATGCGTGTCGAAGTACGATCGCGCGCGTCGAAAGTCCCTTGGCACGCGCGGTTCGGATGTAATCGGAACGTAGCACCTCGATCATCGCGCCCCGCGTCAAACGCGCGATGTACGCGATTTGCGGCAACGCGAGCACGGCAACCGGCAGCACAAGGTTCCGCCACGCGCCGCCATTCCAGCCGCCCGCCGGAAGAATCCCGACATACACGGCGAATATCAGAATCAACAACGGCGCCGTAACGAACGTCGGCACGGAGATGCCGGTCATCGCGAGGCCCATCACAGCATGGTCGCCAACCGAGTTCTGCCTAAGCGCGGCGAACGCGCCTGCCGAGAACCCCGCCAGCAACGCGATAAGCATCGCGAGGCCGCCGAGCACGAACGACACCGGCAAGCCGGCCGCAATGAGCTCGTTCACGGTCCAGTCCTGGTATTTGAACGATGGGCCGAGGTCACCCTGCACGAGGTTGCCGAGGTAGCGGACGTACTGCGTGACCAACGGCTCGTCGAGGTGGTACATGCGATCGAGGTTCGCCCGGATTTCGGGCTGCAGCAGATGCTCGCTATCGAACGGGCCGCCGGGCGCTGCGCGCATCAGGAAGAACGCGAGGGTGACCAACACGAACAACGTCGGAATCGCAGCGAACAGTCGTCCGATGGAATATCGCAGCATGCCGGGCGATTATAGGGTTACAGCTGTTCCAGGTAGAGGTGCCGGCTGGGATGGACGTTCATGACGTTCGGCTCGTAGCCCCGCACTTCGGGTTTGACGAGCGCCTTGCTTACGTAGAAATACAGCGGAATCAGCGGGTATTCGGCGAGCATCAGGCGCTCGGCCTCTTCAAGCATCGCGCGGCGCTCCGTGGCGTCCGTCTCGCGCCCGGCACCACGCACCAGCGCCTCGTAGCGCGCGTTGTGCCAACCCATATCGTTCAGGCCGTGGCCCGCGACCAGCGCTTCGGCGAAGGTGTTTGCGTCGTTGTAATCGCCGACCCAGCCAGAGCGATAGACCTCGAGCGTTTGCGCCTGACGGTTGGCGAGGAACGTACCCCACTCCTCGTTGTGCAGCACGGTCTCGACGCCGAGCGCATCGCGCCACATCGACGCGACCGCGACCGCAATCCGGCGATGGGCCTCCGCGGTGTTGTACCGCAGCTCCACGCGCAACGGCTTGTCCGCCGAATAGCCGGCCGCCGCATACAAGCGGCGCGCCTCGTCGACACGACGCTCGGGTGACCAGTCGGCCCATTCGTAGGGCTGAGGCGTGTAGTCCGCGATCCCGGGGGGCACCCACGACCACGCGGCGATTTCGCCGGCGCCCATCACCTGTTGCGCGATGACCTCGCGATCTATCGCCATCGACAATGCGGCGCGTAGGTCGAGGTTGTCGGCGAACGGTTCGCGCGTGAGGTTGAGGCCGTAGAAATAGGTGCTCAAGTACGGCACGGTGCGCACTTCGTCCCCGAGGTTGCGGACCAGCCACTCGTACTGCTGTGCGGGAAACGTGCGGGTGAGGTGCAATTCCCCCGCGCGGTACCGC
>CAYODZ010000200.1:0-12918 GCA_964402835.1 uncultured Gammaproteobacteria bacterium
CAGGATCTGGAAACTTTTGCCGGCCTTGAGTATCAAAGCTGTTGCTGGGCCATCCGCGTGGTTTCGCGCGAATACATCGCGAATCGCGCGGGCGACACCAACCGCAGCCTGTACCTCCAGCTGGAGCTGAAAGGCCTGGCGAACGTCGGCCGCGGCACGGAAGCGTTGTTGGAGCGTGGTATCCTTGGCTACTCCTCAAGTCGGTGATTATTCATGATTAAACGCACAATCGCGGCCCTATTGCTGCTGGCCTTCAGCGCGGTCGGTGCCCAAGAGCGCGGCACACCCATCGACAGCATCGTGGCTGTCGTAAATGAGGACATTGTGCTGCACTCCGAACTCGAGGCGCGTCTCGTCGAGGTGTCGCAGACCATCCGCTCATCGGGCGCCGCAGCGCCGCCCGTGGACGTCCTTCGCGAGCAGGTGCTCGACCGGATCATCATTGAGCGACTGCAACTGCAGCGCGCGCAACAGTCTGGCATCGGCATTTCGGAAGATCGACTGAACCAAGCGATGGCGACGGTCGCGCAACGCAACGGCATGACCCTGCCCCAGTTCACTGAGGCGCTCGCCGAGGAGGGCTTCAGCTACGAGCAGGTCCGCGACGACGTCCGCAATGACATGATCATCTCGCAGCTGCGCCAGCGGGACGTACTTGAACGCGTCAATGTGAGCAAGCGCGAAGTGGACGGCTTTCTCGCCGGCGAAGGCGCCGGCTCACTCGACGACCGCGAATTTCTCGTCTCGCACATTCTTTTGCGTGTGGACACGGACGCGCCGACGGCGGAGGTCGAGCAAGTTCGTGCGCTTGGCGAGGCGCTCATCCAACGGGCCCGCGACGGTGAAGAATTCGCGACGCTCGCGGTCGCACACTCGCAGGGGCAACAAGCGCTTGAGGGCGGCGACCTCGGCTGGCGCCGTTCGACGCAGCTGCCCGCGGTTTTTGCGGAGCGCGTCGTGTCCATGGAAACGGGCGCCGTCTCCGAGCTGATCCGCACGCCGGGCGCGTTCCACATCATCAAGCTCAACGAGCAACGGGGCAGCAGCGAACGGCTCGTCGTCCAGCAGACGCGCGCCCGGCACATCCTCGTACGGAACACACCAGTGATGACCGATGCCCGCGCCGTCGCTCGACTGTCGGAATTCCGCCAACAGATTCTCGACGGCAAGGATTTTGGCGAGGTCGCGCGGCTGAACTCCGAGGACTCCGGCAGCGCAGTCAACGACGGCGACCTCGGGTGGCTACAGCCGGGCCAGACCGTGCCCGCGTTCGAAGAGGCACTTGAGAAACTTGAAATCGGCGAAGTCAGCGAACCGATCTCGACTCAGTTCGGCTGGCACATCGCGCAAGTGCTCGAGCGACGTGCGCACGACAGCACCGATCAGGCCCGCGAGGCGCAGGCCTTCCGAATCCTGCGGGAACGCAAAGCCGAAGAGCAGGTTGAGCTCTGGCTGCAGCGAATGCTGGACGAAGCCTACGTCGAGAAACGGCTCGACGCGTAAGCCGTGACCACGCCGCTGGCGCTGACACCCGGGGAACCGGCCGGTATCGGTCCCGACCTCATGGTGTTGCTCGCACGCGCGCGCAGGACGACACCCTGGGTGTGCATTGCCGACCCGGCGCTCATCGCGGACCGGGCCGACCGGCTCGACATTGCGCTGAAACTCCAGCACTGGCAGCCCGGCGCTGCGGTCTCTCTGGACGCGGGTGTGCTCCCGATCTTGCCGCTCCCGTTGCCCGTTATTCCCCCATGCGGCGCGCCTGACCCCACGAATGCGCGCGCGCTCCTCGACGCGCTCGATCGCGCAGTTGACGGTTGTCTTGACGGCGAGTTCAGCGGCCTCGTCACCGGCCCGCTGCAAAAATCGACGATCAATCTCGGGGGTATTCCGTTCACCGGCCATACCGAGTACCTCGCGGAACGCGCAGGCGGAACGCCTGTCATGATGCTCGTCGCCGGCGCGTTGCGCGTCGCGCTCGTGACTACACACTTACCGCTGGCCGAAGTCGCCGGCGCGATTACGCGCGAGCGCGTGACGACGGTCCTCGAGATTCTCGCGCGCGACTTGCGCGACCGATTCGGCATCGCAACGCCGCGCATCGCCGTGCTCGGCCTCAATCCGCATGCCGGCGAGTCGGGCCACCTCGGGCGTGAGGAACTCGACGTCATCGAGCCGGCGCTCGACGCGTTGCGCGCGACGGGCGGGGTTGAAATCGAGGGGCCGCTACCAGCCGACACCGCGTTCACGCCGGCCCGGCTCGCGCAGTGCGACGCCGTGCTCGCGATGTACCACGATCAGGGCCTGCCGGTGCTCAAGTACGCGGGCTTCGGCCAAGCGGTCAATTGCACGCTCGGGCTGAACATCGTGCGCACCTCGGTCGATCACGGCACTGCGCTCGATCGAGCCGGGACCGGGCACATTGAGACCGGCAGCCTAACCGCAGCGATTGATTTGGCGGCCGAATTGGCCGTGAAACAGCGATGACGAAAACTACGCATCGCGCCCGCAAGCGCTTTGGTCAGCACTTCCTGCATGATCGCGGCATTATCGCGAAAATTGTACGCAGTATCGGTGCAAAGTCCGGCGAGCGGGTGGTCGAAATCGGTCCTGGGCTCGGCGCGCTCACCGCGCCGCTGCTCGAGACGCTCGGCCGGCTCGAAGTCATCGAACTCGACCGCGATGTGATTCCCCTGCTCCGCGAACGCTGCGAGGGCCTCGGCGAACTCATCGTGCACGAAGGCGATGCGCTGCGCTTCGACTTCACGACCTTCGCAAACGCCGGGCGAATCCGGCTCGTCGGCAACCTCCCGTACAACATTTCGACCCCGCTGTTGTTCCACCTGCTCGATCACGCCGCCGTGATCGACGATATGCATTTCATGCTGCAAAAAGAGGTCGTTGACCGAATGGCGGCGCGTGCGGGCGACGATGCGTACGGACGACTCTCGGTCATGCTCGCGCACCGGTGTGCGGTCGAACCGTTGTTCACGATCGGCCCCGGCGCGTTTACGCCGCCGCCGAAAGTCGACTCCGCCATCGTGCGTCTCGTGCCCCACCGTGAGGCGCCGTTTCCGTTGCCCGATCCGGCGCGCTTCGCCGCCATCGTGAACCAAGCATTCTCCCGGCGCCGCAAGACCCTGCGCAACGCGCTACAAGGGCTCGTGACCGCAGAACAGATTGCGGCCGCTGGGCTCGACCCGGCCGCACGGCCAGAAACGGTGGCCCCGGAGGCCTTCGCGCGGCTCGCGCTATAATCGCCCGATGGCGTACCGACAAATTCTATTGGCCTTGGACCTGCGTGAGCAGAGCGAGAACGTCGGGCGGCGTGCGTGCGCGCTGGCCAACGCGACCGGAGCGACGTTAACCCTGCTCCACGTCGTCGAGTTCATTCCGGTCGACCCGGCCGGCGAAGCGCTCCTGCCCCCGCCCGTGAATCTCGAGGAAGAACTCGTCGCGAGCGCCAAGCAACGACTCGAAACCCTGGCCGGTAAGCTCGGCATCCCCGACGCGGCCCGCCGCATCGAAATCGGTACGATCAAATCAGAGATCGTCCGCGTCGCGAACGACATTGGCGCCGACCTCATCGTACTTGGCGGCTATGAACGCCACGGGCTGGCGCTGTTGCTCGGCTCGACGGAGAGCTCCATCCTCAATGCCGCGCCCTGCGACGTGCTCGCCGTCCGGTTGAACCCGCTGGAAAACTGACACCGCCGTGGCGGTTTTCGCGATCGGCGACGTGCAGGGTTGCTACGACGGTCTCCGCCGCCTGCTCGACCGTGTCCGCTTTGACCCGGTCGACGATGAACTCTGGTTCTGCGGAGATCTCGTCAATCGGGGGCCGGCGTCGCTTGAAGTCCTGCGGTTCGTCCGCGACCTCGGCGACCGCGCCATCACCGTCCTCGGCAACCACGACTTGCACCTCGTCGCTGCGGCCCGTGACCGCGCGCAGCAACGCGCCGGCGATACGTTCGGCGACGTGCTCGACGCGCCCGATGCAGACGAACTCATTCATTGGCTGCAGCGCCAACCCCTACTCCACCACGATCGCGTGCGCGGTTTCACACTCGTGCACGCGGGCCTGCCGCCGCAGTGGGACCTCGCGACGGCAACCGCCTGCGCGCGTGAGGTCGAGGCGGTACTCGCGGGCCCACAAGCCGACGCGTTGTTCGACGCAATGTACGGCGACCTGCCGGATCTCTGGTCGGACACGCTCGCCGGCATCGACCGCTGGCGCTACATCATCAACTGCTTCACGCGTCTGCGCTTCGTGACGACGGAGGGTCGCGTCGCACTCGCCCACAAGGGCGCTCCGGATACCGCACCCGCGGGCATCGTGCCGTGGTTCGAATACAGCCAACGTCGTAACGCTGATTTACACGTCATCTTCGGGCACTGGTCGACGCTGAAGCGCGATCCAGGCAATGGCGTTTACCCACTGGATACGGGCTGCGTCTGGGGAGGCCGCCTCACTGCGCTGCAGGTCGATGCGGACGGCGCCTGGTTTTCAGTCGATTGCGCGCCGCCTGTATCATGACCGGATGAAAATCGACCTCACGGACAAGCACGCGCTCGTCTGCGGCGCGAGCCAAGGCATCGGTCACGCCGCGGCGACCGCCTTAGCGCAGGCTGGCGCGCGGGTCACCTTGCTCGCCCGCAATCGCGACGCGCTCGACGCAGCCTGTGCCGCCCTGCCGGGCGCCGGTCATGCCGTGCTCGCCGCGGATCTCGGCGATCCCAAGGCGTTGCGCGAACTCGTCGATGCGCATGTGCGCGACGCGGGGCCCATCCACATTCTCGTAAACAACTCGGGCGGTCCCGCCGGCGGCCCCGCGCATCTCGCGGACGGCGACGCGTTCGTTACCGCCTTCCGGCAACATCTGCTCGCGTCGCAGCAACTCGTGCAGGCAGTGCTGCCCGGCATGCGCAGCACGGGATATGGGCGCATCGTGAACGTGATATCGACTTCGGTCAAAGAACCAATCCGCGACCTCGGTGTCTCGAACACCGTACGCGGCGCGGTCGCGAGCTGGGCGAAAACGCTAGCCACCGAACTCGGGCCAGATGGCATCACGGTCAACAACGTATTGCCTGGCTTCACCGCCACCGGACGGCTCGATTACATCTTCGACACAAAAGCACAGAAAACTGGCAAGCCGCGCGCCGACATTGAGGCCGCGGCGCGCGCACAGGTCCCCGTCGGTCGGTTCGCCGAGCCGGCGGAAATCGCAGCGGCCATCGTCTTCCTCGCGTCGCCTGCAGCGGCCTACATCAACGGCATCAACCTGCCGGTCGACGGCGGTCGCACGGGCTCGCTGTGACGGCGTTCCAGCACTTCATTGATGGCGCGTTCGTACCGACGGGCGATGGCGCGATATTGCCGGTGTACGAACCGGCGACGGGCAAGGAATACGCGACTGTTGCCGATGGTGGCGAGAAAGAAGTCGCGGCGGCCGTCGCGGCGGCCGAACGCGCATTTCCAGCGTGGTCTGCGGCGGGCGCGGAAGTGCGCGCGCGCTACCTCTTGGCGATCGCAGAGGGCATCGAGCGACGGGCACCCGAATTCGCCGCCGCCGAATCGCGCGACACCGGCAAACCGCTCACCCTCGCGCGCGACATGGACATTGCGCGGGCCGTTGCGAACTGTCGATTTTTTGCCGCCGCAATCACGCAGTTCTCGAGCGAAGCGCATTCCCAACCTGGCTTCCTGAATTACACGCTGCGCGAACCACACGGCGTCGTCGGCTGCATCTCGCCGTGGAACCTACCGCTGTTGCTGTTCACTTGGAAAGTCGCGCCGGCGCTCGCGGCCGGAAACTGCGTTGTCGCAAAGCCGTCGGAGCTCACGCCGGCGACGGCGACGCTGTTCGCCGAGGTGTGCGCCGAAGCAGGGCTGCCAGCGGGCGTGCTGAATGTCATCCATGGACGCGGGCCCAGCGCCGGACAGGCGCTGGTCGAGCACCCGCGCGTGCGCGCGTTGTCGTTTACCGGTGGTACCGCGACCGGCGCGCACCTCGCTGCGACCGCGGCGCCGATGTTGAAGAAATTGTCACTCGAGCTCGGCGGCAAGAATCCGACGGTCGTCTTCGCGGACTGTGATTTCGAGCGCACGGTCAAGGAGAGCGTACGCGCCGCGTTCCTGAACCAGGGCCAAATTTGCCTGTGCGGTTCGCGGATCTACATCCAACGCCCCCTCTATGAGCGGTTCCGAGACGCGTTTCTCAAAGAAACCAAGTCGCTGATAGTTGGCGACCCCGCGGAGGATGCGACACGGCTCGGCGCGCTCGTCTCGCATGCGCATCTAGACAAAGTGCTTGCCGCGATCGCAGCGGCGCGCGACGAAGGCGGTACGGTCCTGACCGGCGGCGGCCGCGCGCAGGTCGGTGGGCGCTGCGCGGACGGCTGGTTCATTGAGCCGACCGTCATCGAGGGCCTACCGGTGGATTGCCGGACTGATCAGGAAGAAATTTTCGGGCCCGTCGTGACGCTCGCGCCGTTCGATGACGAGTCCGAAGTCATCACACGCGCAAACGGTACGCGGTACGGTCTCGTCGCATCCGTGTGGACGCGCGACCTCGACCGTGCACATCGCGTTGCCGCGGCGCTCGAGGCGGGCATCGTCTGGATCAACTGCTGGATGGTGCGCGACCTGCGAACGCCGTTCGGCGGCGTGAAGGAGTCGGGCGTCGGCCGTGAAGGCGGTCTTGAAGCGCTGCGCTTCTTCACCGAACCCCGCAATGTCTGCATCAAGGTGGCCGATGGCTGATTCGTTCAAGTCTTCACGCGCTGCGCCGCCGGTCGGCGCGTACCCGCACGCGCGCCGCGTCGGAAATCTACTTTTCCTATCCGGTGTCGGCCCTCGCGGTGTCGACAGCTCGATTCCAGCGGGCATCGAAGCTCAGACGCATTCGGTGTTCGCGAACGTGCGCGCGATCCTTGAGGACGCGGGGTCCAGTTGGGACCGCTTGGTCGACGTCACCGTCTATCTCACCGACATCAAGTCAGATTTTGCGACCTACAATCGCTTGTGGGCCGAATACTTCCCGCACGACCCACCCTGCCGCACGACGGTCGAAATCACCGCGTTGCCAACGCCGATTTCAATCGAGCTCAAGTGCATCGCGACCATCGATTAAGGAGGACGCCATGCTGATGCCCATCAACTTCAAAGAATGGATCGAGCGAAACCGCGACCTTTTGAAACCGCCGGTTTGCAACAAAGTCATGTTCGACGGTGAGTTTATCGTGATGGTAGTCGGCGGCCCGAACTCGCGTAAGGACTACCACGACGACGAGGCCGAGGAGTTCTTCTACCAAGTCGAGGGCTCGATGCTGTTGAAGACGATGCAGGACGGTAAACCGGTGGACATCGAAATTCACGAAGGTGAAATGTTCGTCTTGCCGCCGCGTGTCCCGCACTCGCCCCAGCGGTTCGCCGACACCGTCGGAATCGTGATCGAGCGACGGCGCCGACCCGGCGAGAAAGATGGACTGATGTGGTTCTGCGAAAACTGCAACGCGAAGCTTTATGAGGAATATTTCCAGCTCGAAAACATCGAGACGCAATTCCCACCGGTGTTCGACCGTTTCTTCGGCTCGATCGAGCATCGAACCTGCAAACAGTGCGGCACGGTGATGGAAGCCCCGAACTAATGCTGAAAATCGACATCCATACGCACATCCTGCCCGAGCGCTGGCCGGACCTGCGCGAGCGCTACGGCTATGGTGGCTTCGTTTCGCTCGAACACGATGGCTGCGGTTGCGCGGACATGGTCGTCGACGGAAAACCATTCCGAAAAATTAAGCAGAATTGCTGGGACCCCGCCACGCGAATCGACGAATGCGACGCACACGGGGTGCATGCACAAGTCCTGTCCACCGTGCCCGTGATGTTCAGCTACTGGGCGAAGCCCACCGATGGTCATGATCTCGCGCGAATCTTGAATGACCACCTGGCCGGCGTCGTCGCGGATAATCCGTCGCGCTTCGCGGGCCTCGGTACATTGCCGATGCAGGCGCCGGAGCTTGCGGTTCGTGAACTCGAGCGCTGCGTGAACGAACTCGGCTTGTCGGGCGTGCAGATCGGCACGCACGTGAACGGCTGGAATCTTGACGCGCCGGAACTGTTCGAAGTGTTCGCGGCGGCCGAGCGACTCGGCGCGGCCGTGTTCGTGCATCCGTGGGACATGATGGGCAAGGAGCGGATGCCGAAATACTGGCTGCCCTGGCTCGTCGGCATGCCGGCCGAGAGTTCGCTCGCCATCTGCTCGATGATTTTCGGCGGCGTGTTCGAGCGACTGCCCGCGTTGCGCGTCGCGTTTGCGCACGGCGGCGGCAGCTTCCCCGGCACGATCGGGCGCATCGCACACGGCTTCAAGGTTCGACCGGACCTCGTCGCCGTCGACAACCCGGTGGACCCTCGCGATTACCTCGGTCGCTTCTGGGTCGACTCGCTGGTTCACGACCCCGACATGCTGCGGCATTTGGTCGCGCTGTTTGGCAATGACCGAATCGCACTCGGTAGCGACTATCCGTTCCCGCTCGGCGAGTCGCCGCCGGGCGAACTCATCGATTCATTGATGCTTGAGGCCGACCTGCGCGCAAAATTGCTACACCGGAATGCACTCGACTGGCTGGGCCTCGACGCTACACGGTTTGCGGCATGAGCGTGCACGACCTCTCCATCCCGCTCGACTTCGACGGCGCGCAGCCGAACGCGTTCGGCGCGCCACGCGCGCGAGCGGACGCGCTCTGCGTTGGCGGATTCGTCGGCGCGGTCGCGCGCGGCGGCAGTTGCGAATGCGCGACGGTCACGTTCACGCCTCACTGCAACGGCACGCATACCGAGAGCGCGCGGCACCTGACCGGCGATGGGCCCGCACCGTACGAGTTGCTGCGCGACCTCGACCTGCGCGCGTGCGTCATCACGGTGCAACCCGTTCGTGCGGCTGCGACCAAGGAATCCAGCGACCCCGTGCCGCAGCCCGACGACCTTGTCGTGACCGCCGAGGCGCTCGCGGCTGCGCTGGCTTCGGTGTCTGACCCCGAAGTCAACGCGCTGATTATCCGAACGCTGCCCAACGACGCGGCGAAGCGCTCCGCCGACTGGAGCCAGTGGTCTGCGCCGTTCTTCACGCGCGAGGCGATGGCGTGGATCGCCGCGCGGTTCGAACATCTCTTGTTCGACGGCCCATCGCTCGACCGTGCCGACGACGGCGGCAAGCTCACCGCGCATCGCGTGCTCTGGGACGCGCGTCCGCGCGCGACGGTGACCGAACTCATCTTCGTGCCCGACGCGGTGGCGGACGGCCTATACCGATTGTCGCTCCAGGTGCCCGCGTTCGTGTCGGACGCCGCGCCGAGCCGTCCGCTGATACAGCCGGTGAGCGTATGAATTTCCGCGACCAGTTCCATCTCCCGGTCGACGAACACGGCCACCCGCTCGCGTACCTGTGCGGCAATTCGCTCGGCTTGCAGCCGAAGCGCGCGGCGACGCTCGTCAACGAAGAACTTGAGGATTGGCAGCGGTTTGCGGTCGAGGGCCACGCGGCCGCGCGGCGGCCATGGGTGCCGTACCACACGCTGGTGCGCGAGCCACTCGCGCGCCTTGTCGGCGCCGAGCCCGCAGAAATCGTCGCGATGAACAGCCTGACCGTCAACCTGCACCTCATGATGGTCAGCTTCTACCGCCCCGACGGCGCGCGCAGAAAAATTGTGATCGAGCGCGGCGCATTCCCGTCGGACCACCACGCCGTCGTCTCGCAACTCGAATTCCACGGCATCGACCCGGCAGAGGGCCTCATCGAGCTCACGCCGCGCGATGGCGAGGTCTGCCTGCGCGAGGACGATGTCGAGGCCTTGCTTGAGCGCGAGGGTCAGGCGATTGCACTCGTACTCCTGCCCGGGGTCCAGTACTACACCGGGCAGCTCCTCGACCTCGCGCGCCTCACGCGCGCCGCCCGCGCTCAAGGCTGCGCGGTGGGTATCGATGCCGCGCACGGTGTCGGCAATGTGCCGCTTGCGCTACACGACTGGGACGCAGACTTCGCGGTCTGGTGCCACTACAAATATTGCAACGCGGGTCCCGGCGCAGTCGGCGGCTGCTTCGTGCACGCGCGCCACGGCGACCGTTTCACCGGGCCACGCTTCGCCGGTTGGTGGGGTCATGACGCGGAAAGCCGATTCAAGATGCGACCCGGCTTCATCGCGCAGCCTGGCGCGGACGGCTGGCAGCTATCGAATCCACCGATCCTGTCGCTCGCGCCGCTGATCGCATCGCTGGAAATTTTCGATGCCGCGGGCGGCGCGATCGGATTACGGCCGCATTCGGAAAAGCTCACGGGTCTGCTCGAGCGTCTGCTCAAGCAGCGCTGCGGCGACCATGTCGACATCCTCACGCCTGCCGAACCGGAAAGGCGTGGTTGTCAGCTCAGCCTGAGACTGCGCGACGGCAACGGCCGCGCGGTGTTCGAAGCGCTCGGTAAGAAAGGCATCGTCTGCGATTGGCGCGAGCCGGATGTGATCCGCGTCGCACCCGCGCCGCTGTACAACACCGCCGAGGAGGTCGAGTACTTCGTATCGTGCCTCGCCGAGCAAGTCGCGTGACCGATCGCATCACCATCGCCGGCGCGGGGCTCGCCGGCTCGCTCATGGCTATCTTCCTCGCGAGGCGCGGACTCGACGTCACCGTCCTCGAAAGCCGACCTGACCTGCGCACAGTCGACATTTCGGCAGGCCGATCGATCAATCTCGCGCTCGCGAATCGCGGCATCTCTGCGCTGCGCTCAGCGGGCGTGATGGACCGCGTTGAACCCCTGCTGATTCCGATGCGTGGCCGTATGCTGCACACGCGCGCCGGCGAAACCAGCTTGTCGCCGTACGGGCAAACGGCTGACGAGGTCATTTACTCGGTCTCACGCGGCGCGCTGAACGGCGTCCTGATGGACGCTGCGGAAGAAACCGGGCGCGTCGACCTTCGATTTGGTCAGGCGTGGCCGAGTGCGGCGGGCAGCGACGCGCGCCCGTTGATCGGCGCCGACGGCGGTGGCTCGGCCGTGCGCCATATGCTCGTCGAGCGTCACGGCGCTCAATCGAACGAACAGCTGATCGAGCACGGCTACAAAGAGCTCACGATGCCGGCCGTCGCAGGGCGGCACGCGATGGAGCGCGGCGCGTTGCACATCTGGCCGCGAGGCGGCTTCATGTTGATCGCGCTGCCAAATCTCGACGGCAGCTTCACCGTGACGCTCTTCCTGCCCTTGACCGGTGAGAACAGCTTCGCGTCACTCCCGGACGGCGCTGCCGCCGAGGCGTTCTTCAAGCGCGAGTTTCCGGACGCGCTCGCCCTGCTCCCGGGCTTTGCCGATGAGTTCATGCGCAATCCGGTCGGGCGCATGGGCACGGTGCGCGCGCAGCCGTGGCACCACGGTGGTGAAGTCGTGCTGCTCGGTGACGCCGCCCACGCAATCGTGCCGTTCCACGGCCAGGGCATGAACTGCGCGTTCGAAGACTGCGAGGCACTGGACGATTGCCTCGCACGCCATGGCAGTGATTGGAAGAACGTGTTCACCGAATTCGAAGCAGCGCGCAAGCCCAACGCGGATGCAATCGCTGAGATGGCGCTTGAGAATTTCGTCGAGATGCGCGACCTGGTCGCGAATCCGCACTTCCAGTTGCAAAAGCAACTTGCGTTCACGCTCGAACGCCGCCACCCGGGACGCTTCATTCCGCGTTACGCGATGGTCATGTTCCACGCAATGCCGTACGCGGAGGCCCAACGACGCGGCGCGGTTCAGCAACGGATACTCGATGAACTGACGGACGGAATCGAGCGCATCGAGGCTGTGGATCTCGGGCGCGCTGATACTCTGATCGCGGCGTACTGCCGCTGGTAGGCTAGTGGTCTTCCTCGAGCCGCTCGCGGTACTGCGTGTGGCAACCGACACACGTCCGCTGAAGATCACCGAGCCGCGTAATCACATCGTCGGTCCGCCCGGCTTTTGCCGCTTCGTGCACCCGGACAGCTGCCGCATGTGACGCTTTGTCCAACGCCTCGAATCCAGCCATCTCGTCGCCGAGCACGTGCCGGATGCGCTCGAGCTCGTCCTGCGAGATCGGTGCATGGTCCGCGATGGCGGCCGCGCTATGGACCACCGCGTCGGCGTCGTCGTGCAGCAAGCCGTCGGTCAGCGCCAGCATCTGCTCACCAAGCTCATGCATGATTTCATGCAGCGTTTCGCCTTCACCACCGCCATGACCATGATCGTGCGGCGCCGCGCTGCCGACGAACGGCAACGATACGAGCAATAAAACGAATACTTTCTTCATGATGCCTCGCGCCCGCGGCGCTTTAATTCCACGAAGCTCAAAGCATACGCGTTACGGTCGTCCGGTGGGCGCGTCGTACGTGCGGTTTCGTGCCATTCAGTAGGGTCGAGCACCGGGAACACGGTATCGCCGTCGAGTTCCGTATGGATCACGGTTTGGTGGATGGTGTCCGCGCGGTCGAGCAGTGCCGCGAAGAGTTCGCCGCCGCCGATTACCGCGATTTCCGGGGCATTGGCGCATAACGCGAGCGCGTCGTCGATTGAATGCGCGACTTCGACGCCCGCCGCAGACCACGTGCGGTCACGCGTGACGACGATACTGCGTCGACCGGGAAGCGCGCGCCCGATTGATTCGAAGGTTCGCCGACCCATGATCATCGGCTTCCCCATCGTCGCGGCCTTGAACCGTGCTAGGTCGGCCGGTAGGTGCCACGGCATACCGCCGTCGCGTCCGATGACACCGTTCTCAGTGTGGGCGACGACGAGTGTGATGGACGGCGCAGGCATGATGGCAGTTTAACAACTAGAATACCGCCATGACATGGTTCCAGGCCGTGGTTCTCGCGCTCATCCAGGGCATCACCGAGTTCCT
>CAYODZ010000201.1:0-28212 GCA_964402835.1 uncultured Gammaproteobacteria bacterium
TCATCGGTGCGACCGTGTCGCGCGTAGAGCTGCCCGAGCCGCGTATGCGCCCACGCCAGCGACGGCTCGCCTTCGGTCGGTGTGTGTTCGAGATAGCGCAGCAACGCGTCGGCGCCGCGGTCTAATTGGTGACCGGACAACAACGCCGTACGGCCAATCTGGTACCACGCCATCATGCGTTCAGGTTCGACGGCGACCACCTTCTCGAACGCCTCAGTGGCGCACGCCCAATCCTCGACCTGCTGGCACAAGAACGCCTGCGTCATGCGCGCATCGAGGTCGTCGGCCCGCGCATCCGCGATGCGCGTGACTTCCGCAATCCGAGCGAGCGCTTTTTCGCGGCTGCCACCGGCAATCCGCGGCGCATTCATGTAGTACTGGAATAGTGCGACATGCGCGTCAATGAAATCGGGGTCGAGTTCAACCGCCCGTTCCCACGCCTTGCGCATCCCCCGCGCCATGCCGGGTTTACGAAAAACGTTCGCCTCGTGGATGCCGGCCGCGAGCGCGCTACCGTATAAGTGGTGATAGCGCGCGTTGTCGGGGTCAGCGTCGATCGCGGCTTCAAAGATGTCTGCAGCTTCACCAAACTCACGCGCCTCGAGCGCCGCGCGGCCACGATCGACGAAATCATCGGCCCACGCTGGCGACCCAACGAGCGCGAGGGCGAGCAATAACCTACTCATCGCGGAGCGCCGTCATCGGGTCGATGCGCGACGCGCGCCGCGCGGGCAGCCAACTCGCGACGACAGCCGCGAGCGTAAGGCCGCCGAGTACCACCGCGAACACCGCCGGGTCGAGCGCGCTGACATGGTGGATTTGTGACGACATCGTGCGGCCCAGCGCGACCGCGCCGGCGACACCCACTGCAAGCCCGATGAGCGTCAGGCGGCTTCCTTGGCGCACGACCATGTGCACGATATCTTTCGCACGCGCACCAAGCGCCATGCGCACGCCGATTTCGCCGACGCGCTGTGTGACTGCCCAAGTCAGTACGCCATAGATGCCGATGACCGCGAGCACGAAGGCCACACCCGCAAACACCAAAGTGAGGACCATCGACGTGCGCTGCGGGCCGAGCGATTCGAGCAGGCGCCGATCCATCGTCGTGATGTCGTACACCGGCAATTCTGGATCGATGGAAAGAATCGCGCTCGTCACGACCGGCGCCAGCGACTCCGGCGGCAGCGTCGTCTTGAGCGTAAACACACCGGAACCCATCGGGCGCTGCTGGTGGTGCCAGTAGGTCGTTTCCTTGGTCGGCGTCTCGGCGAGGCTGCCGTGCTTGACCGCCGGGACCACGCCGACCACCGTGAACCAAATCGGATTGCCTTCGGCGTCCTGCGTGCGCGACAGCCGCTGACCGAGCGCGTTACCGTCCGGCCAATATCGGTTCGCGAGATTCTCGTCGATGATGACCACGCGGTCGGTCTCACGCGCGTTGAAGTTGCGGCCCATGATGACCGGCACGCCAAGCGTATCGAAGTAACGCTCGTCGATGCTTCGCTGCTGCGAATGCGGCGCCGCGACGTCATCGGGCGCCGTGTAGCCGTCAATCACAAAGCTACCCTGGTCATTGTTACCCGTGAACGGCAGCACCGAGGTGTAGCCAACATTGCTGACACCAGGCAACGCATTGAGCTCGGTGAGCGCGCGTTCGAAGAACGCCGCTTCCGCCGCGTCGTCGCCATAGCGCGTCGTCGGCAGGTTCACACGCGCAGTAAGCACGCCGCCGGACTCGATGCCCGCGCCCTCGGCCTGCAGCGCATAGAAACTCTTCGTCAATAGCCCGGCGCCAACGAGCAGCGCGACACTGACCGCGACCTGCATGACCACGAGTGCGCTGCGGAAGCCTTGCGCAGCTTTGCCGCCGCTACCGATGCGACCCCCTTCCTGAATGGCTTGGGCGAGGTTTTCCCGCAGCAGCAGCCAAACCGGCAATAGCGCCGACACCAGTGCTGCAATCAGCGCGGCGAGCGCTGTGAACCCAAGTACGCGCGCATCGAGCGCAAACTCGAAGCCGCGGTTCGCTTGATCGAGACCCAGCCAACGCACAAGTTCGAGCCCACCCCATGCGAGACCCAGCCCCGCGACCGCGCCCAGCGCCGACAGCAGCAGGCTCTCGGTCACGACGAGCATCGCGAGGCGACGGCGGCCGGCCCCGAGCGCAGCGCGTACCGATAGCTCCTTCCGGCGTGCCGCGATGCGCGCGAGCTGCAGATTCGCGACGTTCGCGCATGCAATCAGAAGCACCGCGAGCACGATGGACTGGAGCAGCAACAGCATTTGCTTGAAATCGCCGACGACCATGTCGCGCAGAGAGACCGCGCGGCCGGTGAATCCACTGCGCTCGATGAAGCTGGCGGAATTCGGCAAGCGCTCGACGTTCCGCTGCACGATGGTGTCCATCTCAGCGTTCAGCCCTTCAATCGTCGCACCCGGTGCGAGGCGTCCGATACTGTTCGAGAATTCTCGACCGCGCTGGTTGTCGCTCGCCTCGTCGGGCGTATACGCAAACGGGATCCACGCGCTGCTGTCATACGATGGGAAGCCAAACGACTTCGGCATCACGCCGGTGACGGTGTACGGCTCGCCGTCGAGCCGGATGTCCTCGCCGATAATGTCGGGCCGCGCGCCGAATCGAGTCGACCACAGCGAGTGGCTCAACACGATGTATTGGTCGTCGCCGGGCTGCGCGTGTGCGTCCGTGAATACACGGCCGAGCGCCGGAGCAACGCCAAGCACCGTGAACAACGACGGCGTCGTCCGCGTCATGTTGACCTGTTCGGGCGCGCCGGCGAAGCCAAGCGTGCGGCGCGTGTTGTGGTAAATCGCGAGGCTCTCAAGCGACGACGCATGCTCGACGCGATCGACGTAATCGGGAATCGAGGTCCCCGCATACTCGAGCGCCATCTTCGGATACGTGTTGTAGACCATCACCAGGCGGTCGTCTTCCGGATACGGCAGTGGTTTCAAGAAGAAGCTGTTGAACACGCTGAAGACCGTCGTATTCGCGCCGATGGCGAGCGCGAGCACCAGCACGGTGATAATGGTGTACATCGGGCGCGTCCATACCGCGCGCCAGGCAAATTGAATGTCTCCGAACATTTCGCTTCTCCTAGAAGTCGAACGACCGCGGCTTCACGCCGCCGTTTCCCGGCACGCCGCCGCCGACCACGCCACGGCTGTAATAGCCATCGAAGTGCGGTTGCCAAGACTCGCCACCATCGGGCGAGACCTCCCACGCCTGACGCACGCGACCATCCTCAAGCGGCGTCCAAGTGATCCGGTCGATCATCACACCCTGCGGTGTCGGCCGCGGCATCGACCCAACCAGGACCATCGCACCGTCGACCACGGTCCCTTCGAGCCACAACACGGCGCCCACCCCGACCCAACGCTGTGTCCACCGCCCGACCACGGGATCAAACGCGTTGAGACTCAGGCCCTCGTCGCCGCGCGCGCCTCGCCAGTGTTCAATCAGCCCACAGCCACCGGCAATCGTCCGAATTTCATTGCGACCGACGACGGCGCCGTCGGCGGTGCGGACCGTCCAATCACCCAGCCAGAAATCGAATTGGCGGTATTCGGGCCCGGCACAGCGCGGCGCGACCTGTGCAGCCGCCGAGCAAGTCATCACCAAGAGCGCAACTACGATTGCCCTATTCATCGCGTAGCGCCTCCATCGGGTCGATGCGCGCCGCATGACGCGCCGGCATGTAGCTCGCGACCAGCGCGGCCCCGCCGAGCACCAGCGACGCGGCCACGAAGACCACCGGGTCGAGCGGCGCGGTCTCGTAGAGAAGGCTGGCGATGGCGCGTGACAGCGCCCACGCACCGACAAGTCCGAGTCCCAGGCCGACCACTGTCAGTCGTGCGCCGTCCAAGACGAACCGGCGCACGATGGCATGCGGCTTTGCGCCGAGGGCAATCCGCAGCCCGAGTTCCCGCTGGCGGCGGCTCACGTTCATCGCGATGACCCCGTAGAGTCCGATGGCGGCGAGCAACAAGGCGACCGATGCAAACGCACCTAGAAGCAACGAGCGGTAACGCGGCCCGGCGATTGCGTCCGCGAGCTTCTGCTCGAGCGGGCGGATGGTCGGGACCGCGAGCCCGGGATCCAGCGCACGGATCTGTTCACGAATCACGCCCGCGGCACCGGTGAACGCCGCATCGGAACGCACGACGACGGTCATCTTCGGCCACGGCAACTGGTTATAGGGAAGGAACATCAACGGCTGTGAACCGGCGCCCGGTTGCACGTCCTCATAGTCACCGACGACGCCGATCACGATGCGTGGTGTGCCGGTGACGCCGCCCCAGAACAATTCCTTGCCGACCGCGTCATCGTCGGGCCACAGGCGTTTCGCCATCGTCTCGGTGAGAACAATCTGACGCGGACCGTCCCATGCATCGTCGGCGGTGAACAGCCGTCCGTGCAGTAACGGCACGCCCAGTGTTTCAAAGAACCCAGGTGTCACCGCCCGCCACTTCGCTTGCAGGTAACCGCCGGGCCCCGTTTCCGCGGCACGGTCGACGGGCGTCACGTCGTTCACGAAGTTCGAACCGCTGAACGGATCGGTCGCCGTGGCGCCGACCGACTGGATACCGGTCACGGCTTCAAGCCGGTTCGCGAGGTCGTTGAAGAAAACGACTTTCTGCCAAGGCTCCGCGTAGCGGTCGTCGAGCTGGAGCTCCACCGCGTACACCTGCCGCGGGTCGAAGCCCGTGTCGGCGGCCCGCAACTCCATGAAGCTGCGCATCAACAAACCGGCGCCGACCAGCAGTACGACCGCGAGCGCGACTTGTGCAACGACCAGCGCATCGCCCGCGCGACGGTGTCCGCGCGTGAGCCCGGTGCGCGCGCCCTGCTTCAACACCTGGTTCACGTCGGGGCGGGACGCGCGCAGCGCTGGCGCAAGCCCGAACAACAAACTCGTCGCGACCCCCAATGCCACCGCGAACACGGTCACCGTGGCATCGATGCCAATCTCGCCGAGCCGAGGCACCGCGTCCGGGGCCGCCGCCTGCAACGCAGCGATGGCAACATGGGCCAGCCCCAACCCAACGAGGACACCGACGGCGGTCAGCAGTAAAGACTCGACGAGTAACTGCCGCACGAGTCGGCCGCGCGGCGCGCCCAGCGCCGCCCGAACACCCATTTCACTCTGGCGCTGCGGCATGCGCGCGACCAACAGGCTCGCGAGGTTCGCGCAGGCCATCAGTAACAGGAATCCGACCGCCGCGAACAAGAGGAACGCGCTTGTACGGAACTGCGAGTCGACGACGACGTCGGCCAAAGGCTCGATGCGCACGCTCCAACCTGCAAGCCGCGGGTACGCTTCGCCGAAGCGCGATGCGACGGCGGCGAGTTCCGCCTGCGCCTGCGCGACGGTTGATCCGGGTGCGAGCGTACCGACCATGCTGAGCCAGTGGTTGCCGCGGTCGGCGCCCGGGTCCGGCGCAAGCGGAACGAACAACTGGGCGTCGAGGAAGTCGAAATCCGCGGGCATCACACCAACGACGAGATGCGCGCGCCCTTCCAGCGTGATTTCACGCCCGACGATATCCGGCGCGCCGCCAAAGCGCTGCCGCCACAGGTCATCGCCGATCACGACGGTCGCCGTATCCGCACCCGGTTCGCTTTCGGCAGCGATGAAGCCGCGCCCGAGTCGCGGTAAAACACCGAGCGTCGCGAAGAAATCGTGCGTGACCGAGAGTCCGTAATAGCGTTGCGGCTCGCCGCCATCGGTCAGCGTCAGCGACACATCCTGAAATGCCGCCAGCGTGTCTAAATGCCGGCTACCGTCGCGAAAGTCGATGTAGTTCGGTTGCGACGCGCTGAAGTTGTCTCCATCCGGGGTCGTCTCACGCACGTAGACCAGTCGTTCCGCGTTGCCATACGCCAGCGGCTGCAACACCGTCGCGTTCACGATGCCGAACATCGCCGCGTTCGCACCGATGCCGAGCGCGAGCGTCGCGACCGCGACGAGTGCGAACAGCGGGTTCTTCGTGAGCATCCGCAGCGCATAGCGCAGGTCGAGTCCGAGCGCGCTACTCGTCACGTAGCGCCTCCATCGGCGGCACGCGAACTGCGCGTCGACCGGGCAGCAGCGCCGCGACAAACGCGACGGCGAAGAGCGCGGCGAACGCAATGATCCACGCGCGCGGGTCGGTAGCCGCGACGGTATAAAGAATCGACTCGAGCCGGCGGCTGAGCACCGCGGCAAGCGGGATACCGGCCGCGAGTCCGATGGCGACCGGAAGCGCGCCCTGACGCAACACCAGTGAAAACACGGCGCGGTCGGTCGCGCCCAGCGCGCGGCGCACACCGATTTCGCGCGTGCGCTGCAACACGGATTGCGCAAGCGTGCCGTACACGCCGACCGCGGCAAGCAACAGCGCGCAAAGCGCGAATAAGAGCGTGAGACGGCTGACGGTGCGCGGCACCATCAGCTGCGCGTCGATGCGCTCACCCATGCTCTGGACATCAGTCAATGCGAGGTCGGGATCGAACAAGGTCACCGCACGCCGAAGATCCGCGGCCAGTGCCGCCGCGTCACGCTCGCTACGGAGCGTGATGTACATGCCGCGCGACGCAGACACCCATGCAGGCAGATAGAGTGACGGCGTCTGTTCGCTCGCGAGGTCGAACGTCCGGACGTCATCCGCGACGCCGACGATGTCGAACCAGATCGGTGAGTCATCAGGGCCGGTGCCGATGCGCAACCCGAGCGGCGAACGGCCGCCAAGATACTCGCGCACGAACGCGCTGTTGACGACGACGGCGTTGCGACCGTCGACGCGGTCGGTGTCCTCGAACGCACGGCCCTCGCTGACGCCGATACCCATGGTCTCCAGGTAGCCGGGCGTGACACGCGACAGCCAGACGTGTGCGCGGCCATCGGGTCGCGTCGTCCGGTGCCCTTCGATGAGCACACCGGTATCGTTGTTCGATACGCCGAACGGCACCGCGCTCGCAAGGCCGACGCTGGAAACGCCCGGTATTGCACGCGCATATTCGAGCAGGCGGTCGTACGCACCGAACAAGGCTTCTGCGTTCGGATAATTCGGCGAGTACAGCTGCGACGGCAACGCGATCATCCCAGCCAGCACGCCCTCCGCACGATACCCGGGGTCGACTTGCGAAAGGCGTTGATAGCTCTGCAGCAGCAACGTGCCGGTCACGGCGACTGCGAGCGCCACGGCGAAATTCGATGCGATGAGCGTCGCCGAGATGCGCGCGCCGCCTCGCGTTCCCGCGAGCTTGCCTGCACCGGCGCCAGCCATCGCGGTACGCGCGAGCGTGGTGTAAGAAACGAGTGCAATCACGGTGCCGGCGAGGAGCGCAAAACCAAACGCGACCGTGACCGTGCTCACGCCGATGCCGATATCCCAGGTCTGCGCCACAGACGGCGGGAACGCGCGCGCAAGCATCTCCACGCCCCAGGCCGCCGCGAGCACGCCGAGCGCCGCGCCCGCAACCCCGAGTGCAAGGCCTTCGAGCCAGAGCAACCGGAACCGCTGCCAGCGGCCAGCTCCCAGCGCCGCGCGCACGCCGAACTCGCCGGCACGGCCGATCGCGCGCGCAACCATCAGGCTCGCGAGGTTCGCAGTCGCGATGACGAGGACAAACAGCGCCGCGATTTGCAGCAGCACGATTTGCTCGCGCACGCCAAGACTCATCGCATCCTTCATCGGCTCGACGAACAGCCCAAGCCCGCGGTTCACATCCGGATAGCCGTCGCGAAGATTCGTCGCGATGGTGTCGAGCTCGGCCTGCGCCTGCTCGAGCGTCGCCCCGTCGGCGAGACGACCGAACTGTCTGAGGTACGCGGCGCCGCGGTCGTTGCCCGCGCTCCGCATCGGCGACATGATTTCGGCACCGGGCACGAACGGAAAACGGAAGCCCGCCTCGGCGACCCCAACGACGGTGCAGGTCTCTCCCGTGAACGACAGGTCTTGGCCGACGACCGATGCATCGCCGGCGAAATGACGCTGCCAGAAGCCGTGACTGAGCACCACAGTACACGGTGCATCGGCCGCGCCCTCGCGCTCGACGAACAGGCGCCCGACCACCGGCCGCACGCCGAGCAGCGCGAGGCCGTCCCAGCTCACCCCCGCCGCTTCGATGCGCTGCACGCCATCGCCGGCGCGGAAGCTTGGGAAGTACCGCGTCCAGAGCGACAAGCCTTCAAGCGTCTGCGATTGCTCGCGCACGTCGCTGAAGTTGTCGACGTTGGTCCACTCGCGCTTCGGATCCTGGAGCCCCATCTCCTCGGCGCGACCGCTGTAGTCGACCCAGACCGCGACAAGTTCGTCGGGCTGTTCATACGGAAGCGCCCGCAGAACGACGGATTCGAGCAGCGCAAAGACCGCCGTCGCGCCGCCGATTGCGAGCGCGATGGTGAGAATCGCCGCGGCGCTGAGCACCGGGGTCCGCGCGAGGCCGCGAAGTGTGACGAGAAATTCAGTCATTTCGTAAGGCCTCGATCGGAGCGATGCGCGCCGCGCGTCGTGCGGGTAGCGCGCTCGCGGCGAGCGCCGTGAGCACCGTGGCGACAAACCCGAACGCATACAGCGGCCAGTCGCCGGCGCCGACTTCATAGAGTTGGGACGCAAGTAGACGCAGAACGATGAGCGCGGCGACACAACCAATCGCGCCCGCGACCAGCGACAGGTTGACGCCCGATCGCAGCACGCCGCGCGCGATGCGTTGCGGGTCGGCGCCGAGCGCCAAGCGCACACCGATCTCCGGCACGCGCTGCTGCTGAAGCAACGCGATGACCGAATAAGTGCCGAACGCCGCGAGCAACGCAGCGAGCACAGCGAACCCGGCGAGTAAGCGGCCGAAGAACGCGACGCGCGCCGATTGCGTGGCAAGGTCGTCCGCCAGCCGGTAGATACGGGTCGCCGCCTCCTGCGGATCGTGCTTCCAAATGACCTGCTGGAGGCGTTCGATCAGGTCGTCGCTCGCGTTTGGCGCGTCGACCAAGAACGTCATGCCGACCCACGGCGACTGCATGAAAGGCAGCAAGACTTCGGGCCGTGTCGGGTTGCGCAGCCCTGCGTTTCGGATGTCAGCCATGACGCCAACCACGCGATACGGCACACGGCCGTCTTGGCCGAGCGGCAACGAAATATCGCGACCAATCGGATCGACGTCCCCGAACACGCGCCGTGCGAGCGTCTCGTTGATGATCGCGACCTTCGGCGCTGACGCATCGTCGGCGTCCGAGAATAGGCGACCGCGTCGCAATGGGGTTTCGAGCGTCTCGAGATAGTTCGGCGACACGCGGCGCAGACCGGCTTGGAGCGGCTCCGGCAGCTCGCGTTCAGGCAACTGCAGGTCAATGGAGAAACTGCCAATCAATGACAACGGCGTCGCCGTGGTCAGCGCGACGTCAACAACGTCGTATTCGGCACGCATGTCCTCGGCAACCGCGCTTGCGAAGGAGCGCCAAACATCCGGCCCGCCGCCCTTGAACATCTGCACCGCGTGCAGCCCTTCCGTGCGGAAACCGGGGTCGGTCGCGTGCATTCGATCCAGGCTGTACAGCATCGCCCCGCCGGCAATCACTGCGGCGGTCGCGAGCGCAAGCGCTGCAATCGGGAGCGCCGTCACACCGCGATGACCGCCGGCGACGCCCTTGCCGGCCCCTTTAAGCTGAACACCGACCGCTTCGGCACGCCCGAACGCGAACGGCAGCGTGACGAGCAACGGACAGCCGACCGCGACCACACCGGCGAAGGCGAGCACTTGCCAATCGATGCTGATTAACCGTGCGAGTGGGACGATGCCCTCCGCGAGCGCCTTGAACGCATCCAATCCAGCGACGAGCAAACCAAGCGCGAGTACCGACGCAATCAAGCCAAGCACGAGCATCTCGAAAAACACTTCGCGCCACACGCGTCCACGCGTCGCGCCGAGGGCTTGCATGACGGCGAGTTCGCGTCGGCGCGCGGCGAGCCGCGCAGCGAGCAACCCGCTTGCGTTCGCGCACGCGATTGCGAGCACCACGAGAGAGACCATGAACACGCCGATGAGCGCCCCACGCACGTCGGAAATCGCCTGGTCGAGCAGGCTGACCGTACGCGCACGCCATGTGCTCGTCAGTCCGTGCTCGGAAGCGAGGCTTTCAGACATCGCATCGAGTTGCGCGTGCGCCTGTGCCGGCGTGACGCCAGGCGCCAGCTTCGCGATCCCTTCCACATAGCGCGCGTTCAGGAATGCGCCGGGGTTCGCGGTCAGGTTCGACTCACGCGCCGCGTGCCAGATGCCGACCGTGCGCGCAGGATGCGTGAACTCGGGCGGCATCACACCGACCACGGTCGCCATCGCGTCGGCGAGCCGAATTGGTTTGCCGATTACGTTCGGGTCGCGACCGGTGATGCGGTCCCATTCGGTGTAGCTGAGAACGAGGTTGCCGATGCCGGCATCGGCATCGCGCTCATCGATCCAACGACCCAACATCGGCTGAATGCCGAGTACACGGAAGTACTCGGTACTGACCTGGTTCGCACCGACTTCGCGTGGCTGATCGCCCGACAGTACCGTGAGCCCACCCCAGGTGTACCAGCCGGTGTGCTCGAACGCGTCCACACCCCCAATCGCGAGCGCTTCGGCCGGCGTGAGATTGCCGCTGTCGACGCCAATCTCCAGGTTCTGTGACTGGACCGTGACGACACGCTCGCCACCAGGGTAGGGCAAGCCCTGCAACACGACGCCGCGCAGCACCGTGAACATCCCGGCGCTGAGCGCGATGCCGATGCCCAGCGTGAGCACGATGCCCGCGCTGTATCCCGGTCGCCGCAGCAGACCCGCGAACACGACTACGGGCGTCCGCGCTTCGCTTGCTCGGCGATACGCTGGTCTTCTTCAGCGCGCAGCCGGTGCATGGTCTCTTCGTCGACCACGCGGCCGTCGAACATGTGGATCTTGCGGTCCGCGTGCTCAGCGTAGCGCTGGTCATGGGTCACCATGCAGATGGTCGCGCCCTCGTCGTGCAAATCTTTGAGCAGCGCCATCACAGCCTCGCCGTTCTTCGAGTCGAGGTTACCGGTCGGCTCGTCAGCGAGGAGAATCGACGGGCGACCGACGAGTGCGCGCGCGACCGCGACGCGCTGTTGCTGACCGCCGGACAACTGCGACGGGTAATGACGCAGACGATGCGCCATGCCGACGCGCTCGAGCGACTCGATCACGCGCTGTTTGCGCTCATCCTTGTTCAGACCCGTGCGATAGGTGAGCGGCAGCTCGACGTTCTCGAACACGGTGAGGTCGCCAATCAGGTTGAACGCCTGGAAGATGAAGCCGATCTCACGGTTACGGATGTGCGCGCGCTGCGAATGGTCGAGCTCCTCGACCGCCGTTCCGTTCAACCAGTAATGGCCGCCGCTCGGCGTATCGAGCAGACCGAGGATCGACAACAGCGTCGACTTACCGCAGCCCGATGGACCCGAAATCGACACGTAGTCGCCCTTGTCAATCACGAAATGGACGCCCGAAAGCGCATGCGTCTCGACCTCATCGGTGTAGAACACCTTCTTGAGGTCTTCGAGTTGGATCAGCGATTTCGCGGTCTGCTCAGCAGCAGTGTTCATTGCACTTCCCCTCTATTTTCAAGCGCGCCACATGGCGCAATGTGATGACTGCATGGCGCATCGCCACCGTTTCAACAGTGTCGAGATACGCCGCAACCGCCTCTATTAGTGAAGCGTGATAGCCCGGCGCCGTCCCGAATGCGAGCGCGATGCCGAGCAAAAATCCGTTGACCGAAGTCGACGAACGCATCGGTCAGTTCAACCGTATCCGGTCATGGTCGTCCCAGGCCGAAGTGTCGGACAGGATGACCTGGTCGCCAGGCGCGAGGCCTTGGACGATTTCGATCGCGTTGACCGAGCTTCGGCCGAGTTCGACCGGCACGCGAACTGCGGACTCGCCGTCGGGCGCGAGCTTAAAGAGCGTGACCGTCGAATTGGGCTGGCCGTACGCGGGGCGGCCGGTGTACACGACCTGCGGCAGACGCTCGATTTCGATGGTGCCGTCGACCGACAAGTCCGGGCGTGCGCCGCGTGGCAACTCGCCGATCAACTCGACGTCGACCTGCACCGTACCCGCCTGCACCGCGGGATCGATGCGCATCACCCGTCCCTCGACGATACCGTTGCGGGTATCGATGTCGACGCGTTGGTCGATCATTACGTCACGCGCCTGCGTTTCTGCGATGCGCAGCTCAGCCATGAGTTCGTCCGGCCGTGCGACACGCGCGAGGTTCGTGCCGAGCGAGATGCGCTGCCCGACTTCGACGGGTACCTGCTGCAGCACACCACCGATGCCCGCGCGCACGTTCAGCGATTCGACGAGTTCCTGCCGACGCACATACGCGTTGCGGACCTGCTCGAGTCGCGCAGCCTGCGCGGCGAGCTGCGCCTCCATTGAGGCAGAGAACTGATTCAGGCGGTCGCGCTCGATGTCTAGACGAATCTTGAGCTGCTCGGCGAGCAGCTCCGAACGGCGGAACTGGATCGCCGGGATGATGTTCTCCTCGGCGAGCTGCTGCTCCGCCTCAGCCTGCAAGCGCGCGCCTTCGTACTCGGCGTTCGCGACCGCCAGCGCGGCGCGCTGGTCGAGCTGCAGCCCGCGCAGGCGCAGCTCCGCTTCCGTGTAGTCCGCTTCGGCCGCTTCAAGCGCGTAGCGCGCTTCCTCGGTCTGCTGCATGAGGTCGGCGTTCGACATCTCGATGATGACAGTGTCGGGTTCGACGACCGCACCGGGGCGCACGACGATGCGTTCGATGCGCCCGTCTGTTTGCGACGCGACCCAACGGATTTCGCGCGGCACCAGCGTGCCGGGGCCGCGAACCTGACGCAGCATCTCGCCCTCGCGCACCTGGTCGACCCACACGGAGGCGCGCGGCACGGTCGGCGCGGCCGGCTCCAGCCGCGCGAGCCCGACCGTCGCGACGATCAGCAGCGCGACGACCCCGCCGCCGATGGTGAGTTGGCGGATTTGCTTCTTACGTTTGTTCTCTGGGCGTGGAATGTCCATAGCTCACACATAAGCAAGCTTCGTGCCAACAGCGCCAGGATATTCTAAGCCCTTGTTTTTTCGCTTATCGCGCGTCGCCGCGAATTGCGCAAAGCCTCGCCGCGCGTCCCGATTCCGGAACCGGGATTTCAAATGCAAAAGTGTGTCTCCGCATAGACCCTGTCCATTCGGGCGCGGATATTAGGAGTCATGCGCACCCATACAGGAAAGTTCACGGGCCGGATCGGGGCGCTGCGCTTCCTCCCCATGGGCGCGGCGGAAGCACGCGCACGCCTGAGCGGGCTGCAGTTGAATCCACGGCTGGTGCCATACGTGCGCAACGAAATCAGAGCCTGCGATGCAGCGTTGCGGGCGCTCGAGGAGCGACGCGACGATCACGACGTCGACGAGGCCGTCCGGCAGGTCAAAGCGCAGGTCGAACGGACGATCGAACTTGCGCAGTCGCGTTACCGCAACTCAGGGCGTATGGGCCGCCCGGGTCGGCTGTGAGATTCTCGCCGACGCGCGTCGCTGAACTCCGCGCCGACCTTCACGACCTCCGGAAAAATCCACGGCTCGCCACCTTCGTACGCGATGAAATCGAGGTCGTCGAGCGCGCGCTGGAATCGTTGGAACGCGAGGACGCCACCGAAGAGCAGCAGCTCGAGACGCTGCGCGCCCAATTCGAGGAGACCGTCGAACTGGCGAAGAAGCGCTACGATGACGCGGTGCAATTCGACTCCCACTACTTCAAAAAGAAGCACTGAGACCTGTAATAATCTGCTTGCCAATTAATTAATCATGTGATTAATTAAGCGGTATGTCCGCTACCCGACCCTCACGTGCCCCGGGTCGCCCTGCTGGCGACCTCGAGCTTCGCGACAAACTGCTTGATGTGTGCTGCAGCGAATGCGCCGCGCATGGCTTTCGCGGCGCATCGGTCCGCGCCATCGCGGCGCAAGCCGGCGCAACCCCCGCGATGGTCAACTACTACTTCGGCGACAAGCGCGGCCTCTACCGCGCAATGCTCACGCACAAGCTCGGTCCGCTACTCGCCACCATCCGCGAACACGCGGCGAACGCCGCCGTCGAGTCAGACCCCCTGCCGCTGTTCATTCGCGCGTACATGGGCCGACTCGCCGAATGCCCCGAGATTCCGATTCTGCTCGTGCGCGACGTATTGAGTGCGGGCGGTGAGATGCGCGACGAGTTCATCTCGGGCTTTGCAAAACACGGCGCCGCCGCCGTCGCGCGCATCATCGAGCTCGACATCGCGGCGGGCCGACTGCGGCCCGACCTCGACCCGAAACTCGCCGCTCTTTCGTTGCTCAGCCTGTGCGCATTTCCGTTCCTCGCGGCGCCCGTCGCCGGCCCGGCGCTTGGTTATGCGCCCGACACGCGATTCGTCGAGCGGCTCGCTGCGCACACCACCCGACTCTTCTATGAAGGAGCCCGCGCATGATCCGCGTCCTGGTGCTACTCATCGTCTCAGCGCTGACCGCGTGCAGCGCGCCAACCGCCGACCACCCCGTCGTCGGCACGCTGGAGCGCGAGCCCATCGCGCTCAGCGCAGAGCTCGCCGAGCCGATCCGCGCGTTGCACGTGCGTGAGGGCGACCGCGTGGCGAAGGGCGACCTCCTCGTCGAACTCGACGCGACGCGTCCGCTCGCCGAACACGCACGGCTTGCCGCACAACGGGACCGGTTGCAAGGCCGCCTTGCTGAAGTGGAGCGCGGACCGAGACAGGAGCAGATCCTCGAAGCCCGCGCGAAACTGCTCGCCGCTGATGCCGCGAAGCACGAAGCGGAGCTGCAACGCGCGCGCGTCGAAGAACTGCGTCGCGCAAACCTTGCGAGCGCGCGTGAACGCGACGAAGCCGAGAGCGCGTTCGACCAAGCCTCGGGCGCACGCGATGCCGCGCGCGCGGCGCTCGACGCACTCCTCGAGGGCGCAACGACCGAGGAACACACTCAGGCGCGTGCGGCGCTTGCCGAAGTCGATGCCGCACTGCGGGTGCAGCAGGTCACGCTCGACCGACTCGAGGTACGAAGTCCACGCGAGGCCATCGTCGAGGCATTGCCGTTCGTGGTCGGCGAGACGCCGTCTCCCGGAGCAGTCGTCGCACGACTGCGCGCCGCGGACACACCACCGTATGCGCGGGTGTACGTACCCGCCGCGTTGCACGCGCAGCTATCGCCCGGCGCACGCGTCGGCGTGCGCGTCGACGGTCACGGTGAGTTCGACGGAGTCGTGCGTTACCTGTCGGGCGAGGCGGCCTATACACCGTACTTCGCATTGACTGAGCATGATGCCGGCCGCTTGAGCTATCTCGCGGAAATCGACGTCGAGGGTGCCGACGCGCTGCCGTCCGGCGTGCCAGTCCGAGTCGTCGCCCGGCCATGACCGCAGTCGCCATCCAGGCGCGCGGGCTCACGCGCCGCTTTGGCGACCTGACCGCCGTCGACGGTATCGACCTCGACGTCTCGGCCGCGCAAATCTATGGCTTCCTCGGTCCGAACGGCTCGGGCAAGTCCACCACGATTCGCATGCTGTGCGGACTGCTGTTGCCGAGTGCTGGCACGGTCGAAGTGCTCGGCTACACGGTCCCGGGTGACGCCGAACGCGTGAAGCGCGAAATTGGCTACATGACGCAGAAGTTCTCGCTGTACGAAGATCTGACCGTGACTGAGAACCTCCGCTTCCTCGCCGACGTGCATGCGCTGCCGCGGCGCGAAGTGCCGACGCGCATTGCCGAGGCGCTCACGACTTATCGGCTCGACGAACAGGCGAAGCAGTACGCCGGCACGCTGAGCGGCGGCCAACGGCAGCGGCTCGCCCTCGCGGGCGCGACGCTGCATCGCCCACGCCTGTTGATTCTTGATGAGCCGACCAGTGCGGTCGACCCTCAAAGCCGACGGGATTTTTGGGATGTACTGTTCGACCTCGTCGGCGCGGGCACAACCGTGCTCGTCTCGACGCATTACATGGATGAGGCCGAACGCTGCCATCGGCTCGCGATTCTCGACCGCGGCCGACTCGTCGCCGAAGGCACCCCAAAAGACCTGATGCGCGACATCGGCGCGCGTGTAATCGAAGTCGAGACCGCGCGTCCGGCGCGGGCGCGTAAACAAATCCAGTCGCTGGCCGGCGTTCGCAGCGTCGCGCAACTCGGCACGCGGCTGCACGTGCTCACCGACCCGGCGTTCGACGATGCGGTCGCCGCAGTCCAGCGGGCGCTCTCAGACATCGAGCCAGATGCGACCGTCGAGGCCGTCGGTGCCAACCTGGAGGACGTGTTCGTTGCAGCGACCCGCTGACCAACTGCGCCGGGTTGCCGCCGTCGCCGGCAAGGAGGTCCGGCAGTTGCGGCGTGATCGCCTGACCTTCGGCATGATCATCGGCGTACCGCTACTCCAGATTCTGTTGTTCGGCTACGCGATCAACTACGACGTGCGCGGCATCCGGACCGGCGTCGTGGATTACGCAAATACGACCGAATCACACCGGCTCGTGTCGGCGGCGCAGGCGACGCAGGTGGCGAAGGTCGTGCGCGTCGCGTCGTCGCCGTCCGAACTCGAATCGCTGCTCGACGCGGGCGACATCGACCTCGCCATTGTCATTCCCCACGATTTCGACCGCCGTGTCGCCGACGGCCGTCCCGCTGCGCAGCTGCTCATCAACGGCAGCGACCCGACGCTCGAGGGTATCGCGCGCGGCCTCGCGATGATGCCGTTCGGCAGCGGCGCCGCCCCGCCCGCCCGCGTGTTCGAGGCGCGCACGTACTACAACCCCGAGCGACGGACCGCGCTGCAAATCGTGCCGGCGCTCACCGGCGTCATCCTGCATCTGACGATGGTCTTGTTCACGGCGATTGCGATTGTGCGCGAGCGTGAGCGCGGCAACCTCGAGCTCTTGATCACAACGCCCGTACGCACCATCGAGTTGATGGTCGGGAAGATTCTTCCGTATGTAGCCATCGGACTCATCCAAGCGACGATCGTCTTGCTCGTCGGCGCATGGCTGTTCGGGGTGGTGGTACGCGGCAGCGTATTCGATTTTTACCTCGCGACGCTCGCATTCATCATGGCATCGCTGGTGCTCGGACTTTTGATCTCGACGATTGCGCGCACGCAGTTCCAGGCATTTCAGCTGATGGTGTTCACGTTCCTGCCCTCGATGCTGCTGTCGGGATTCATGTTCCCGTTCGACGGGATGCCACGGGTCGCGCAATGGCTCGGCGAATTGTTACCGCTCACACATTTCGTGCGCCTCGCGCGCGGCATCGTCGTGCGCGGCGCGCCGATCGGTGATCTGAGCGCAGACGTCTGGGCGCTTCTCGCCTTCTTCACCGTGTTCCTGTTCGTTACCGTACTCCGCTTTCACAAACGGCTCGACTGATCCCGCTCACCGCACAGAGATAATTGTGTGTTGGGTATACGGTGTAGGTGTGGAAAAATACATCGTTAATGCGGGTTCGTTTGAAATCGGCTACGCCGAGCTGAAGTTCGGTCCGGTTCCAGTGCTCGACAGCATCGTCAGGCACTTCAAGCACACAACACATACGTTCGAAGTCGCCGGGCACACCGCGGACAACACCTCGTCTTCATACAACCTCGAAATTTCGACGCGCCGTGCCGAATCGGTTGTCGGCTACATGAACTTCCGCGGAATCGATCGTACTCGGATGTCGGCCATCGGCTGCGGTGCGTCAGCACCTATCGCGACGAACACCACCGCCACCGGGCGCGAATTGAACCGACGCGTTGAGGTCAGTGTTCACCCGGCTTGAATGTGAAGTTTGTGTAAATTTGGGCTATATGAGCACTTTTATCCTCGAGGGCCGCGTATGGTCGTCGCATGCATCACCATGACCGAATCACAGTGAGTGCGTCGGCGTTCGAGACCGGCTACGCGGATTTGAAAGCCGGACCCGTTCCAGTCCTTGACGCGCTCGCCGAACGAATCATGAAATCCGCCCACACGGTGGTCATCGAGGGCCATACCGCGGACGACACCGCCGACAATTCCTACAACGTCGAGATGTCGCTGCGCCGGGCCGAATCAGTCAAGTGCTATCTCCACGCGAAGGGCATCAACCCTACCCGGATGCAGACCATCGGCCGCGGCGCAATGGCGTCGGTTTCGACGAACAGGGCCGCCGCAGGCCGCGAGTTGAACCGCCGCGTTGAGGTGACACTCAGTCCCGGCTGAGGGCGTATAGCGCTGCGCTCGCAAGCACCAGCGTCGGCAGCCATGCGAGCACGACGGGATTGAGGTCGAACACCGCGCCCGAGAAACCCAGCACGCGGTTCACCATAAAGAACGCAACGCCGATCAAGAGCCCGAACATCAAGCGGCGGCTCGCGCCGCCCGAACGCTGCGAGCCCGTGACGAACGGCAACGCGAGTAGCACCATGACCATGACCGAAACCGGCGCGACGAGCTTCGCCCAGAACGCATGTTGGTAACGCGTCGCGTCGAGCCCGTTCGACTTCAAGTAAGCGACGTAGCGATTCAACCCGAGTGCGGAGAGGCTCCCGGGGTCGACGACAAATAGATTCAAGAGATCCGGCGACAACTCGGTCTCCCAGCGCCGCACGGATTCCGATGCGGTGCGGGCGTTACCTTCCGCATCAATCAACGTTTCTTCGACGTTCTCCAGCGACCAACCCTCCGATGAGTAACGCGCCGCGGCGGCCTGCGCGCTACGCCGCAGACGCCCTTCGTCATCGAACTCGAAAATGTAGATGCCGTCGATGCGCTGGCCGTCCGACAACTGCCGAACGTTCACAAAGGTTCGGCCATCACGCGCCCACACCCCTTGCCCGCCCGCGACGCTGAGCTCGCCATACGCAGCGACCGCGCGCCGGTATTGCGCGTACTGCTCGGCCGGCGGCGCGACGAAATCACCGAGCAGCAGCGCGACGAGCGCGAGCAGCACCCCGCCGAACAATGAGGCGCGCCCGAGCTGCATCAACGAAATCCCCGCGGCGCGCATGGCGACGAGTTCGCTCCCGGACGCGAGCCCACCGAGACCGACCAGCGTGCCGATCAGCGCCGCGACCGGGAACATCTCCCACGCCTGCTGCGGAATCGACAACAACACGTACTCAACGGCATCGGTAAGTCCGTAATCGCCAGTGCCGACGCGTCCGACCTCGCCGAGGAAACTGAAAAAAGCGGTCAGCGCAATCAGGATGAACAGCACCATCGTGGTGCCGAGAATCACGGTCTTCGCCACATACCGGTCGAGGATATTCACTAGGTCGCGGCACCTGTAGGCGCGGCACCTTTGTGCCGCGATAGGGTGTACCGCCACCCATAATGTGAAACCACCAACCCCAACGCAAACACCACCAACGCGGCATGCACCCACCACAAGCCGACCCACGCGGGCATCTGCTCGCGCTCTAACCAGACTTGCGACAAGCCGAGCAGATTCGAGTACACGACATACACGAGAATCGCGGCGATGAGTTTTGCGTATCGGCCCTGGCGCGGTGAGGTCCGACTCAACGGAACGGCGAGTGCAACAAGCAGGATGCCCATCAGCGGCACCGACGCGCGCCATTGGAGTTCGGCGATGGCGCCCGGTGCCGATGACGAGAACAACGCACGGGTCGGCTGCGACGCGAGCCTGAGTTCGCGAACGGAGCCGTCACCGAGGGCGACACGCACGCCGTGCTCCGCGAACTCGACGGTCTGGTACTCGGCGCTGCCGGGTGTGCCGCTGTAACGCCGCCCGTCGTACAGGACGAGATGGCGCGCGCCCGAGTCGCGATCGGTTTGCTGGTCGGCGCGCGCGGCGAGCGACACCGAAAGCGTGCCGTCAGCACTACGCCCTTGGATGAACACTCGATGCAGGTCACGCCCGCCGTCGCCGACTTCGTCGGCGTAAAACACCGTCTCGCCGACGCTCCGGAACCGGCCCGGTTCGAATCCGGCCGCCTCGGCCTCCTGCGCCGCGTCCACGCGTACTTGCTCGCTGGCGCGCCCTGCCCACGGACTGATTTGCAGCGACAAGACGGCGAGCCCGACGGCCGCGATCCCGGCCAGCAGCATCAGCGGCCGCATGAGTCGACCATAGCCGACCCCGCACGCCATCAGCGCGGCCATCTCGCTGTCCTTATAGAGGCGCCCGAGCGCGAGCATCACCGCGAGGAATAGACTCACCGGGACGAGCACCGTGAGGTAATGAATCGAAGTGAGGCCAAGAAGCGCAAAAACCACGTCCGACGGCAGGTTACCGCCCGCCGCCTCGCCCAAATAACGGGCAAACCGGCTCGTGAGCATGATCAGGAGCAGTACGAAGGTGACCGAGACCCAAGTCTGGATCACCTCCCTCAGCAGATATCGGTCTAGCGTCGAAAGCAAGCGTAAATCCTTGTAAACTACGGGGCCATTCTCCCACGCCCCTCGCCCGTATTAAAAGGAGCAGTACATGCAGATTACGCTGAAAACCGGATCGCCGGCGACCCTAAAGACCGCGTGCCTCGTCATCGGGCTCGCCGAGGGCGCAAAGCTCACCGGTGTTGCAGCGTCGCTCGACAAGAACGGCGGCCTCTCGCGCCTCGTCAAGCGCGGTGATTTTGAAGGTAAGTTCGGCCAGCTGATGGTGGTGTACGACCTCGAAGGCGCGAACGCGGAACGCGTGCTGCTCTTTGGCCTCGGCAAGAAAGACAAGATTGAGACGCAGTGCCTGCGCAAAGCGCTCATCAAGGCCACGCAGTTCGTCGCCGAGACCGGTGCCGCCGATGCGGTGTTCGCGGTCGGCGACCTCGCGACGAAGACACTCGACGAATACTGGCTCGCGCGCCATGCCGCCGAAGCCATCAATTTTGCGCTGTATCGCTACGAAACCACCTTCAGCAAGAAGCCGACCGCGCGCAAGCTCAAGAAGGTCGCGCTCCTCCAGCCCGAGAAGAAGGGTCCGTTCAAAAAAGGCCTGGACCATGGCAACGCCGTCGCCGCCGGCGTGGCGCTCGCGCGCGAACTCGCGAACCTGCCCGGCAATATCTGCACGCCGACCTATCTTGCGAACCAGGCAAAAGCGCTCGCGAAGAAATACCCGAAAATGTCGGTGAAGATTCTTGAAGAAGCCGACATGAAAAAGCTCGGCATGGGCTCGCTGCTGTCGGTTTCGCGCGGCTCGCGCCAGCCCGCGAAGCTCATCGCGATGGAATGGAACGGCGGTAAGAAAGGCGACAAGCCGCATGCAATTGTCGGCAAGGGCCTCACTTTCGACGCGGGCGGCATCTCGCTGAAGCCAGGCCCCGGCATGGACGAGATGAAGTTCGACATGTGCGGCAGCGCGAGCGTGTTTGGCACGATGACGGCGATCGCCGAGATCGGCCTGTCCATGAACGTGGTCGGCGTGATTCCGTCGAGCGAGAACTTGCCGGATGGCGATGCGAACAAACCGGGCGACATCGTGACGACGATGGCCGGCCTCACCGTCGAAATCCTGAACACCGACGCCGAGGGCCGACTCATTCTATGCGACGCGCTGACCTGGACCGAGCGCACCTACAAGCCGAAGACCGTCATCGATATCGCGACGCTGACGGGCGCGGTCGTGATTGCGCTGGGTAGCCACGCAATCGGCATGCTCGGCAACGACGACAAGATGGCCGAACAGCTCACTGAGCTCGGGACGATAACGGGTGATCGTGTCTGGCGCTTGCCGATGTGGGATGAGTACCGCGAGCAGCTGAAGTCGAACTTCGCCGACATGGCGAACATCGGTGGACGCGAAGCCGGCACCATTACCGCGGCCGCATTCCTGTCGCGCTTTACCGAGAACATGCGGTGGACCCACCTCGACATCGCCGGCACGGCCTACAAGTCGGGCCCTGAGAAAGGCGCGCTCGGCCGACCCGTTTCGTTGCTCACGCAGTACCTCATCGAGCAGGCGTGACGCGCATCGACTTCTATGTCGCCTCGGAGGACGCGCCGCGCGTTGCGTGCCGCGTCGCCGAGAAAGCGTGGAAGCTCGGCCACAAGGTCTACGTCCACACGAAGGACCCGACCGACGCGCAAAAGCTTGATGAGCTGATGTGGACGTTCCGCGACGTCGCGTTCGTACCGCACTCGCTGAGCGAAGACGCGCCGGTGCGTATCGGCCACAGCGCCCCGCCGGAAGGCTTCGACAGCCTGCTCGTGAACCTCGCGGACGAAGTGCCCGCGTTCTTCTCGAAGTTCGAACGCGTCGCGGAAGTTGTGAGCGGCGATGAATCGGCCAAAGCCCAGGCGCGCGAGCGCTTCCGTTTCTACCGCGATCGCGGCTATGAACTCGAAACCCATCAAGTCTGACGCCGCGCAGCTCGACCTGCCGGTGCTCGACGAAGTCGTCGACCCGGACAGCGACCGCGCACGCCTGATGGGCGCGCTCGACGAGTTGAACAAACTCATCGACCGCGTTCCACGTGGCGCCGGCGGCTTCAGCGATGCGCAGATGAAAGCCCTGAAGGACGACCTGAAGACCCGGCTCGCCGACATGGCCGACGAACTCGCCGAACGCCTGAAGCAGCAAATCCCGACACTCGTCGACCAGGTCGTGGCCGAGCACCTGAAGCGCAAATAGCTGAATTGCCATTCCGTCCATAATGGCTATAATGGCTGTTATGAACAAACCAGCGCTCAAAGATCACCATGGCCGCCCGGTCCGCACCTATACGGCGACCGCCGCGAAGAACGCGTTCGGCTCGGTGCTCGAGGACGCGGCGCGCTACGGCGTCGTCGGCATCACCAAACGCGACCGCCCCCGCTTCGTCGTGCTGTCGGTCGAGGAATACGCGAACCTGCAACCGCCGACGCTGGGCGACCTCGAGGCCGAGTTCGACCGCCGCGTCGCCGCGATGCAGACGCCGGAAGCGGCCGCCGCGTATCGGAAGTTGTTCGATGCCACGCCGGAAGAACTCGCGAAAACCGCACGCATTGACCCCGAGCCCAAGCGACGTAAGCCGAGGGCGTGAGCGGCCCAATCATCGTGCTTGCAGGCGTCAACGGCGCGGGCAAGTCGTCAGTTGCGGGCGAGTTCTTGCGTGCGTCAGGTGGCGACTTCGTCAACCCCGATACGCTTGCCGCCGACCTTCGCGCCGCAAATCCCCACCTCACACTTGAGCAGTCGAACGCGCTCGCGTGGCAGCTCAATCTCAAAGGCCTGCGCGCGGCGATTGACGCACGGACGCCATACGCCTTCGAGACGACGCTCGGCGGTCGTACCATCTCCGCGGAACTTGAACGTGCGGCACGTGCCGACATCGACGTATGCATCTGGTATGTCGGATTGGACAGCGTCGAACGACATCTCGCACGCATCAGACGCCGTGTGGCCACCGGCGGCCACACGATACCGGACACGAAAGTGCGCGAACGCTATGAAACCAGTCGCGCGAACTTGATCCGGCTGTTGCCCTTGCTCTCGGAACTCATGTTGTTCGACAACAGTCAGGATACGCGTGGCCGACACGCGCCAACGCTCACGCCCCTCGCGCGTCACCGCCGTGGCCGACCGCTGGTGTGTGGCGACCTCACCGTAACGCCCGCCTGGGCGAAGTCGATTGTCGCCGCGATGCTTCGCGTGGCCGACCCCATCCAGTAAACTCCCACTCCTTATGGACAAGACCTACGACCCCCACGCGATCGAGCGTCGCTGGTACGAGCATTGGGAAAAGAGCGGCCATTTCGCCCCGTCGGGCGACGGTGCGCCGTATGCGATCAGCCTGCCGCCGCCGAATGTCACCGGCAGCCTGCACATGGGCCATGCGTTCCAGGACACCATCATGGACGCGCTGATCCGCTACCACCGCATGCAGGGCCACAATACCCTTTGGCAGGGCGGCACCGACCACGCCGGCATCGCGACACAGATGGTGGTTGAGCGCCAGCTGAATGCCGAGGGCAAGACCCGGCACGACCTCGGCCGCGACGCGTTCGTCGAGCGCATCTGGAAGTGGAAGGCCGAATCCGGCAGCACCATCCAGAACCAGCTGCGCCGCCTCGGCGCATCCATCGACTGGAGCCGCGAACGCTTCACGATGGACGACGGCCTGTCGGCCGCCGTTCGCGAGACCTTCGTCACACTGCACGACGAAGGCCTTATTTACCGCGGCAAGCGCCTCGTGAACTGGGACCCCGCCCTACTGACCGCGATCTCCGACCTCGAGGTCGTGAGCGAAGAAGAGAACGGTCATCTGTGGAGTCTGAAATACCCGCTCGCGGATGGCTCGGGCCATGTCATCGTCGCGACGACGCGCCCCGAGACGATGCTCGGCGACAGCGCGGTCGCGGTCCACCCCGAAGACGAGCGCTACCAGAATCTGGTCGGCAAGCAGGTCAAGCTGCCGCTGACCGGTCGGCTGATCCCGATCGTCGCCGACGATTACGTCGATCCCGAGTTCGGCTCCGGCTGTGTGAAAATAACGCCCGCGCATGACTTCAACGATTACGAGATTGGTCTGCGCCACGACCTCGACCTCATCAACATCTTCACCCCCGACGCACACGTCAACGATAGCGCACCGGAGAAGTACCGCGGCCTCACGCGCGAGGACGCGCGTACGCAAGTGCTCGCGGATTTGTGCGACGCCGGCGCGCTCGTCGAGACCAAGGACCACAAGCTCATGGTGCCGCGCGGCGACCGCAGCGGCGTCATCGTCGAGCCATACCTGACTGACCAGTGGTACGTCGCGGTCGAAAAGCTCGCGAAACCCGCGATCGAAGCGGTCGAGACGGGCCGCGTGAAGTTCGTGCCGGACAACTGGAAGAACACCTACTTCGAGTGGATGCGCAACCTGCAAGACTGGTGCATCAGCCGCCAGCTTTGGTGGGGCCACCGCATCCCCGCGTGGTACGACGACGACGGCAACGTGTACGTCGCGCGCAGCGAAGACGAAGTCCGCAAGAAGCACGATCTGGGCGACCGGCCGCTCAAACAGGACGACGACGTGCTCGACACCTGGTTCAGCTCGGCGCTGTGGCCGTTCTCGACGCTCGGCTGGCCGGACAAGACGAAGGAACTCGCGACGTTCTATCCAAACAGCGTGCTCGTCACGGGCTTCGACATCATTTTCTTCTGGGTCGCGCGCATGATGATGTTCGGACTCAAGTTCATGGACGAGGTCCCGTTCAAGGAGATCTACATCCACGGGCTGATCCGCGATGCCGAAGGCCAGAAGATGTCGAAGTCGAAAGGCAACGTGCTCGACCCGCTCGACCTCATCTCGGGCATCACGCTCGACGCCTTGGTCGAGAAACGCACGAGCGGTCTGATGCAGCCACAAATGGCTCGCAAGATCGAGAAAGCGACGAAGAAGCAGTACCCGGACGGCATCCCCGCATACGGCACCGACGCGCTGCGCTTCACCTTCGCGAGCCTCGCAACGACCGGTCGCGACATCCGCTTCGACCTTGGCCGCATCGAGGGCTATCGCAACTTCTGCAACAAGCTTTGGAACGCGGCGCGCTTCGTGTTCATGAACACCGACGGCCACGACACCTCCGGCGACAAGGAATACACCGCCGCGGACCGGTGGATCCGCGCGCGCTTACAGCACACCATCCGCGAGTACCGCCGCGCGATGGATGGCTACCGCCTCGACCTCGCCGCGCAAGCCATCTACGACTTCACCTGGAACGAGTACTGCGACTGGTACCTCGAACTCACCAAACCGACTCTCGCCACCGAGAGTCGCGACCTCGCTGCGCAGCAGCGAGGAACGAGGGCCACTTTGGTGGAGATCCTCGACACCATTCTCCGCCTCCTCCACCCGGTCATGCCGTTCATCACCGAGGAGATCTGGCAGCGCATCCCGAACCGCGACACCGACTCGCTGATGCTCGCCGCGTTTCCCGCCGCCGACGCAGCGCACGAAGATGCCGATGCAGTCGCCGCAATGGAATGGGTCAAGGGTTTCATCCTCGGGCTGCGCCGGATCCGCGGCGAGATGGATTTGTCGCCGTCGAAAGGGCTGCCGGTGCTGCTCGCTGACGCGAACGCGCAGGACAAGGCCTACCTCACGGAGTTCTCGGGCTGGCTGACCTTCCTCGCGCGCATCGACTCGATCACCGTGCTCGACAACGCGGATGCCGCACCTGAGTCAGCGACCGCGCTGCTCGGCGCCATGAAAATTCTCGTACCGATGGCGGGCCTGATCGACAAGCAAGCGGAGCTTGCCCGCCTCGGCAAGCAGATCGAGAAGCTCGAAAAGGAACTCACGAAGAGCCGCGGGAAGCTTGCGAACGCACAGTTCGTTCAGAATGCGCCGCCCGAAGTCGTCGAGCAGGAACGGGGCCGCATCGCCGAATGGGAATCTGCGGTCACGGAACTCATTGCGCAACGAGAGAAAATTTCTGCCCTGTAGTTGACCGGTCCGCAAACCGTGCCGTAGATTCAACTCCACCACGACTCACTAAAGGCCTTACATGCGCGCGTTGCTGGCTGTCGCACTTGTTGTCGCCGTTTCATCGTCCGCGCATGCCGCGCCGCACACCGCCTTCGAACCGGTCTCGACGTTCCGCGGCCTGCACGGGCTCACGGTCGTGCGAGACGCGCTGCATATCGACGGAATTCCGGTCCACGCAACGCAGCGCTCAGAACTCAAGAGCGCGACCGGCGAAATCATTTCGCGAACCGGCGCTGCGCCGGCGCTTGTCGCCGAACTCGAGCGCGGCGCGATACGCCTGCAGGGTCAGCACCTCGAAAAATCCAAGACGCGACTCGGTTCGGGTCCGTTGCAGCGCACGCTGCGTGAACCGGTTTGGTTCGTACAGGGCAGCACGCTCAAAGCCGCGTATCGCGAGTGGCGGACCGACCTCACGGGGACCGAGCCACGTAGCGAACTCGTCATCATCGACGCTGCGACACGATCAATCCTGCAACGCACGTCAACGATTCATGAATACGCGCCGCAAGGCCTGTATGTTTATACGCATCCGGACGGTCGGCCCTTACTCACGCCATTCGGCGACACGTGGCCGCATCCGGACGACATCGCCAGTGGTTGGCGACCCAGCACCTGGGCGAGCCAGACGACCGTGCGCCAAGCCGATGTCGCGGTCGCCCTCGCAGATCCCTGGCTCGCGAACGATGCAACGACCACGCGTGGCAATAACGTAATTTCTTTTTTCAACTCGATTATCGAACCAGACGGTTCTGTCGATGACCTGTTCGGGCCGCGACACGGGCCGGGGTTTCAAGCTGACGACGGTGACTTCTACGCATCGCTGAATGCCGGCACGGACTTCGTGTATGCGTACAACCCGGCCAACTCGCCGAGCGATTATTACCAGTGGCTCGAAGGATCCTTCGGAGCCCCCGCTGGGGTGCCTGCCCAACCCGACCCGAATAATGAGGCGGTCAGCGCGAAAATCGTCCAGGCGTTCTATTCCACAAACTGGCTGCACGACTTTCTATACCGCGCCGGGTTTGACGAGGCTGCCGGGAATGCACAGCAGTCGAACTTCGGTCGCGGTGGCATTGAGGGCGACCCGTTCCTCATTCACGCAGGCTTCGTCACAACGTTCGTGTCCGTTACGCCAGATGGCGAGTCGCCGTGGATGGCGCTCGGCATCAACGGCCACAGTGAGAGTCTTCGTGATGCGTCATTCGACTTCGGCGTTCTCTCACACGAGTACGGGCACCACGTCATCGGCCGCCTCGCCGGCATGATCGGCAACACTCGGGTCCAGGCACGCGCGCTACACGAAGGCATCGCCGACTTCTTCAGCCTGGTTGTCGGTATGGACGCGGGCGACGATTTCAGCAGAGCGTACCCCGTCGGTCAGTATTACAACCTCGATTACGTACATCACCCCGACCTGCCGGTCGTGGGCGTGACCCCCGATCCGCTGTTTTACGGAATTCGACGGTATCCGTTCAGCACCGACCTCACGCTGAACCCCCTTCTGTTCAGCAACCTCGTCGTGCAACCGACGGTGCCGTATTACGACTGGAAAGGCCGTGGTCCGGTATTGAACGAAATTCACACGGCCGGCGAAGTATTCGCCGCCGCGCTGTTCGAGTGCTTCGCGAATGTCGTCGCCGCGAACTCGGGCACCGGTTTCGAGGACCTTCGAGTCCGCATGATGAGCTATCTGATGGGCGGCCTCGCGCTGTTCCCGGATGAGCCCACCTTCCTCGAAGCACGCAATTCGTTGTTCACTTACATGCGCGCTGCAAA
>CAYODZ010000202.1:0-2702 GCA_964402835.1 uncultured Gammaproteobacteria bacterium
GGCGCTGAGAAAATGCCGCTCGTTGCGTACATTGTCGAGAAAAAGCTCGCGGACCCGCGTGTCATCGCGATTGCGGCGGCGGCCGAATTTGGCGCACCCATCGTGGACCTGGATGCACTGGACCTCGACAATGCGCCCACCGACATCGTCGACGACAAACTAATCAAGGCGCATCGGGTCCTGCCGCTGCATGTCCGCGGCAAGCGACTCTTCATCGCGCTGTCCGACCCGACCAATCTCCAGGCGCTCGACGAGATTAAGTTCCAGACCGGTCACACGGTCGAAGCCATCGTCTGCGAGGAAGACAAACTCGCGAAAGCGCTCGCGAAGTCGCTCGCGAAGATGGACACGCAGATGTCCGACTTCGACGACAGCGACCTTGAGAACGTCGACATCACCGGCGGCGACGACGCCGACGGCGACGATGACATCGCGCGCGACGACGCGGAAGACGCCCCAGTGGTGCGTTTCGTAAACAAGATGCTGCTCGACGCAATCAATCGCGGCGCGTCGGACCTACACTTCGAGCCGTATGAAAAGGCGTACCGCGTGCGTTTCCGCATCGACGGTATGCTCACCGAAGTCGCGTCGCCGCCGATCGCGCTATCCGGCAAGATCTCCGCGCGTCTGAAAGTCATGTCCCGACTCGACATCGCAGAGCGTCGCGTGCCGCAGGACGGCCGCATGAAGATGAAGCTCTCAAAGGTCCGCGCAATCGATTTTCGCGTGAACTCATGCCCGACCCTGTTCGGCGAGAAGATCGTGATGCGTATCCTCGATCCGTCGAGCGCGACGCTCGGCATCGACGCACTCGGCTACGAGCCCGACCAGAAGCAGCTCTATATGGATGCGCTACACCAGCCGTATGGGATGATTCTCGTCACCGGTCCGACCGGCTCGGGCAAGACCGTCTCGCTGTATACCGGTCTCAACATCCTGAATACCGCCGACCGCAACATCTCGACGGCCGAGGATCCCGCGGAAATCAATCTGTACGGCATCAATCAGGTCAACGTGAACCCGAAGGTCGGTCTCACCTTCTCGGCCGCACTGAAAGCCTTCTTGCGCCAGGACCCGGACATCATCATGGTCGGCGAGATTCGAGACCTCGAGACCGCCGAAATCGCGATCAAGGCCGCGCAGACCGGCCACATGGTGCTCTCCACGCTGCACACCAACGATGCGCCGAAAACCCTGACCCGTATGGTGGACATGGGCGTCGCGCCGTTCGCGATCGCGTCGTCGGTCAACCTCATCATCGCGCAGCGACTCGGTCGCCGGCTGTGCCCGAAGTGCAAAGGCGAACACGACGTACCCAAGGCGCAATTGCTTAAGGCCGGCTTCACCGAAGACGATCTCAAGGAAGATTTTCAGGTGTACAAGCCGGTCGGCTGCGACCAATGCACGCTGGGCTACAAGGGCCGTGTGGGCATCTACCAAGTCATGCCGGTGTCCGAGGCGACCGGGCGCATCATCATGGAAGGCGGCAACTCGATTGCCGTCGCGGACCAAGCGAAGAAGGAAGGCATTAACGATCTCGCGCGCTCCGGCCTCCTGAAAATCCAACAGGGCGTGATGGGACTCGACGAGCTCCACCGCGTCATTTCAAGCCATTAATCAGGTGACGCATGGCTAGTGCAGCAACCAAAGACCTCCGCTGGGCCTGGGAAGGCACCGACCGCAAGGGCGCCCGCCAGAAAGGCAAGACCGTCGGCCCAAGCGAGCAAGCGGTCAAGGCGATGTTGCGCAAGCAGGGCATCACGCCGATCAAGGTCAAGAAGCAGCGCTCGGGCGGCGGCGGCAAGAAAATCACGCCCGGCGATATCGCGATTCTGTCCCGTCAGATGGCGACGATGATGACGGCCGGCGTGCCGCTCGTGCAGTCATTCGAAATCATTGGCCGTGGCCACGACAATCCGAAAATGTCGGAGCTGATTCTCACCGTGAAAGCCGATATCGAGGGCGGCAACACGCTTGCACAGGCGCTGGCTGCGCACCCGCTCTATTTCGATGATCTGTTCGTGAGCCTCGTCGAAGCCGGCGAACAGGCCGGCGCACTCGAAACGATGCTCGACAAACTCGCGACTTACAAAGAAAAAACCGAAGCGATCAAGGCGAAAATCAAGAAGGCGCTTTTCTACCCGACCGCCGTGCTCGTCGTCGCGTTCATCGTGACCGCGATTCTGCTCATTTACGTGGTGCCGATGTTCCAGGAGCTATTCGAAGGCTTCGGCGCGGAGCTGCCGGCGTTCACCCAGTTCGTCGTGAACCTCTCAGAATTCGCTCAGGCGTACTGGTTCTACGCCGCCGTCGGCTTCGGCGGCGCCGGCTGGGCATTCGTTAAAGTGAAACAGCGCTCGCGTGCACTGCGCGAAGCCATCGACCGTTACTCGTTAAAACTTCCGGTGGTCGGCGACATCCTCACCAAATCGGCGATTGCGCGCTTCGCGCGTACGCTGTCCACGATGTTCGCGGCCGGCGTCCCACTCGTCGAGGCGCTCGATTCGGTCGCCGGCGCGACCGGCAATATCGTTTATGAGAACGGCACGAAGAAAATGCGCGAGCAGGTCGCGACGGGCACACAGCTGCAGCTCACCATGGCGCAAAGCGAATTGTTCCCGAACATGGTCGTGCAGATGATCGCGATCGGCGAGGAATCCGGCTCCCTCGATTCAATGTCCGCGCGCGTCGCTGACTTCTAC
>CAYODZ010000203.1:0-1587 GCA_964402835.1 uncultured Gammaproteobacteria bacterium
TCGCTCATGCGTCGCGTGCCAAGCGGACACCGCTGAACTGCCAGCGCGCCGCCGGTGGGAAAAAATTGCGGTAACTTGCACGACAGTGTCCGGGCGCCGTCGCCGATGAACCACCTCGCAGAACCATTTGTCCGCTCATGAATTTCCCGTTGTACTCACCCACATTACCCGGCGCCGGGCGGAATCCCGGATACGGCAGATAGGCGCTCGCCGTCCATTCCCAGACTTGGCCCGACGCTGCGGGTGACGCGGCCTCCCACTCGAACTCGGTCGGCAGGCGCGCTTCGCTCCAACGCGCAAACGCATCTGCCTCGTAGTGGCTCAGGTGACAAACCGGCGCGTTCGGGTCGAGCGGCTGGTGCCCTGCGAGCGTGAATGCATGCTGAAGGTCTTCCGACCAGTACAACGGTCGTCGCCAGCCCTCGGCTTGAATGACCGCCCAGCCATCGGACAACCATAGCGACGCGTCGTCGTATCCGCCCGCACGAATGAATGCCAAATACTCAGCGTTCGTCGACGGTCGGTTGGCGATAGCGAAATTCTGCACCAACATTTTGTGTCGCGGCCGTTCGTTGTCGTACGCAAAGTCGCCGACTGGCGCGCCGATCTCGACGATACCGCCCACATGCGTATCGAAGCGTAATGCCCCCGCCGGCGCGGCGGGTGCGTCGGGCGACGCGCGATACGCGGGCTGAATCGGATTCAGCGAGAACGCGTGCATGATGTCGGTGAGCAATAATTCCTGATGTTGCTGTTCGTGGTTAATACCGACTTCCACCAATGAGAGGGTTCCATCATCTGCGCCGCCCTCCAAGAGACGAGAGACCCGCTCATCCACCCATGCCCGGTACTCGTAGATTTCCGCGAGTGACGGTCGAGTTACCAACCCCCGCTCGGGCCGCTTGGCCATTGGTCCCACGGAGTTGTAATACGAGTTGAACAGAAAGCCGAACTCCGGCCGGAACTGCGCCTTTAGGACGAACGTCTCGAAGAACCAAGTGGTGTGGGCCAAATGCCACTTAACCGGGCTGGCATCCGGCATCGACTGCACTTGACAGTCCTCCGGACTCAAGTCAGCGGCAAGCGCGATTGTCCGTGCGCGAACGGCTTTGAAATCATCGGCTTCCATGCACAAAATCTAGCACAGCCCCGATACATACGGTCCGTTCTTGACGCCACATGCAACGGCCTGTTTAATACGCGCTCCCGCTGGAACGCTGGGGCCCGAAACTCTCGACGTGGCCAGGTAGCGGGGCCGCGCAGCGGCAAGGTAGAGCAGGGGCCCGAAACTCGCGACCCCTTAAGTTGTGATTACGGCCGAGTAGCGGCCAGGTAGCGGGGCCGCGCACCGGCAAGGTAGAGCAGGGGCCCGAAACTCGCGACCCCTTTGTTGTGATCGGTCAAGTAGCGGTCAGGTAGCGGGGCCGCGAAGCGGCAAGGTAGAGCAGGGGCCCGAAACTCGCGACCCCTTAAGTTGTACATTACGGCCAGGTAGCTCAGTTGGTAGAGCAGGGGATTGAAAATCCCCGTGTCGGCGGTTCGATTCCGTCCCTGGCCACCATCTCCTTTCTTTCAATAACTTACAAA
>CAYODZ010000204.1:0-9350 GCA_964402835.1 uncultured Gammaproteobacteria bacterium
GCGGAGCTGTTCGCCGAGCTCCGATCGCGGGTGGGCGCGCACGCGGCCGCGCTCCAGACGACGGCGGACGCGCTGGCCGAAGTGGACGTCCTGGCCGGGCTGGCGTCGGTCGCCGCGCACTGCCGGTGGGTGCGGCCGGAGATGACCGAGGAGGCCGGCGTCGAGATCGTCGGCGGCCGCCACCCCGTGGTCGAGGCCTGGCTGGACGGCGAGACGTTCGTCCCCAATGACACCGCGCTCGACCCCGCGACCTGCCAGATCGTGATCCTGACCGGCCCCAACATGGGCGGCAAGTCCACCTACCTGCGGCAGATCGGCCTGATCCAGATCCTGGCGCAGATGGGCGCGTGGGTCCCCGCGGAGAGCGCGCGGCTCGGGATCGTGGACCGGCTGTTTACACGCGTCGGCGCATCGGATAACCTGGCCCGGGGTCAGTCCACGTTCTTGGTCGAGATGATCGAGACCGCCAACATCTTGCACAACGCCACGGACCGCTCGCTGGTGCTGCTGGATGAGATCGGGCGCGGGACGAGCACGTTCGACGGGTTGGCGATCGCGTGGGCGGTGACGGAGTATCTGCACGAGGGTCCGGCCAAGCCGCTGACGATCTTCGCGACGCACTACCACGAGCTGACGGAGCTGGAGTCGCAGTTGGGGCGGGTGCGGAACTACAAGGTGGAGGTCAAAGAGTACGGGGACGAGATCGTGTTCATGAAGCGGGTGTCAGCGGGGCGGAGCGATCGGAGCTATGGGATTCACGTGGGTCGACTCGCGGGGTTGCCTGACCGCACGATCAGACGCGCGCAGGTGATTTTGAGGAATCTGGAAGCGGGAGAGTTCAATTCCGACGGGTTGCCGAGGCTGGCGGGCGGAGTGCAGGCGACAAGTATCATCCAGAGGACAGTGGATCAGATGACGCTATTTGGAGGAATGGACGAGCCGCTCATCATTGAGCGTTTGCTGGAGGTAGATCTGGACAAAATCTCGCCGCGGGAGGCCTTGGAACTCTTGTATAAGTGGCAAAAGGAGTCCCGTTGATGGATTGGCCAGATCTTCCGGACACCGCCGACGCAGAGCAGGTGCGGGATTGGTACCGAGATACAATGGCGGGTACCCATCGGTCTAACTGGGCTATACTGAGAGAATCCGCCGCATCCAGTCTCTTCGTCGCCGCACAGCACACCAGCTCGTGCGTGACCGCGCTGGAGGGAGGTCGAGCCAAGGGAGTCTCTGATGAGGAGGCTTGGGTTATCCTCGGTTATAGTTATAGCCTGTCCGCGATCGGGCCTCTCCTCTCTGCAGTGCTACTGCCTGCGTTCTGTATCGAAGCATTTGCTCGCAGCTGTGCAGAAAGAGCTATTCTAGAGCAGGACGCTGACGTTACCGCGTCCCAACTCGCCATTGCGGGTTACGACCGACTCCCAGCTGAAGAGCGACTGGATGCCGCCTGTGAACTGACGGGAAGCGAATCGTTAAACAAGCAACTCCGGCGGTCAATCAAGGATCTGCTGTCCTTTCGGAACGCAACTGTTCACGACATACCTATGCATCAGACGGCCGACGGCGAACTGGTTTCCTTCAAGCGTGGGAAGGCCAAAAGGGAACGGATCGGACAGGCACACGGCGGCACTTACCCGGTTCTTCATAATGAGGCACTTCCACTTCGATTAAGTCATGGACTGGCGGCCGCGGAATGCCATGACTCATTCGTCGACCACATCCTTACGACAGCCGACGACGATTTCCGCCAAGTCTTCTGGGCTTCGATGACACCCGAGTTTCGATCAGGATCGAAGATCACGGCGGGTGCGAACATTCCATGGGAGAGAATTCGTGCCCTGTCCAATCACTGGGATGAAGAGGTCATGCTTTGGTACGAGTCGGTGTCCCGTTCTCCAGGTCTACGAGAGTACCTGAACGCTTTGAATAGAAGAAAGAAGATCAAGGTCGTCCCGATCGAGAAAGAAATTGAGCCACGCTGAAATCACCACCTTCGTCCCGTCTGTCGCGAACGTCATTCGCGACACATTTAAGCGAGGCGGCATCAGGACGTCATCCTGCCGTGTCAAACAGGGAGTATCGGCGGAGTTGATAAGCCCGTGAACTACACCAAGTCTAGACAACGCGTTGCCGACCACGGGGAGGTCTTTACCCCGACGTGGTTGGTCGAGGCGATGCTCGATTTGGTGAAGGACGAGACGGAGCGGATCGACTCCCGCTTTTTGGAGCCGGCGTGCGGGAGCGGCAACTTCCTCGTGCAGATCCTCCGACGCAAGCTTGCCGCTGTGGAACTCAAGTACGGCAAGTCCGACTTTGAGCGATGCCACTACGCGTTGCTCGCCCTAATGTGCGTCTACGGTATCGAGCTGCTGCCTGATAACATCGCCGAGTGCCGCGCGAATTTGCTGGAGATCCTCGCAGAATACCTAAATGTGGACGAGTCGGCCGAATTCTATCACGCCGCGTCCTGGATTCTCTCGCAGAACCTCGTTCACGGGGACGCATTGACGATGCGTACCCCCGGTGGCCACGCGATTACCTTTGCGGAGTGGGGCTATCTGGGCAAGGGCAAATTCCAGCGCCGCGACTTTCGACTCGAGACCCTCGCCCAGTCATCGGTGTTCACTACCGAAGGATCTCTCTTCTCCCATCTAGCGAAGCACGAGCTCTTCACGCCAGCGAAGACCTATCCGCCGATGACGGTCAGCGAGTTGGGGGCCGGAGGGCCTGGCGATGTGCAAGTGGAGGCGTCGTAATGACCGGGCAGGCGGGGTTCGCGCTGCGAGGGCGCAACCCGGATGTGCTGACTTGCATTGCCAACCTCTCCAACGACGAGGTGTTCACGCCGCCGGAGTTCGCGAATCAGATGCTGGATACCCTGGCCCAAGCGTGGGCGGCTGACCATGATGGCGCGGATCTCTGGGCTGACGGGACCGTGCGGTTTCTGGACCCGTGTACGAAGTCAGGAGTGTTCCTGCGCGAGATCACGAGCCGCCTGACCATGGGAATGGCCGAGGAGATTCCCGACCTAACCGCGCGCGTGGACCACATCCTGTCCAGCCAGGTATTCGGCATCGGCATCACGCATCTCACGAGTCTGCTGGCGCGGCGAAGCCTGTATTGCTCGAAGTACGCCAACGGCGAGCATTCGATCGCCCGGAGCTTCGGCAGCGCCGCAGGTAACATTTGGTTCGATCGCACGGAGCACACGTGGGAAGGAGAGAGGTGTGGTTACTGTGGCGCGAGCAAGAGTGCGCTCGCCCGCGGCGAAGGTTTGGAGACCCACGCTTACGCATTTATTCACACCGACGACACCAGGGCTCAGATGGCTGAGCTGTTCGGAGGGGACATGCAGTTCGACGTGATCATCGGCAATCCGCCGTACCAGTTGAGCGACGGCGGCTACGGGACCAGCGCCGGGCCCATCTACCAGTTGTTCGTGGAGAAGGCGCTCGATCTTGACCCGCACTACGCCGTATTCGTGACCCCGTCCAGGTGGATGGCTGGGGGTAAAGGGCTCGACAAGTACCGCGAGCGCATGCTTACCGACAAGCGGATGCGGCGCATCGTGGACTACCCCAAGCTCTATGAGGGCTTTCCGGGCGTGAAGATCCGTGGGGGTATCTCGTACTTCCTATGGGATCGGATGCACGACGGCCCGTGCAAGGTGGAGACGATCTGGGACGGGGAGCCGACCGGGCCGACGGTGGCACGTCACCTCGATGCCTATGACATATTGGTGCGGCGCAATGAAGCGGTACCGATCCTTGAGAAGGTTAGGAAGAAAGATGAGCCGACGCTCGATGCTCGTGTGTCCAGCCGAAAGCCGTTTGGCCTTGCGACGAACTTCAAGGGCAAATCATCCAAGACTGGCATGAAGAGGCCGGTGAAGCTCTTCGAGAACCAGCGGATTAGCTGGATCGAGCGCAAAAACATCCCGAATAACGCCGAATGGATTGACGAGTGGAAGGTGCTGATGACCGCCGTCCAGGGCACAAGTGCGGCAATCGAGACCAAGTTTCTCAGCAAGCCTATTATCGCGGAGCCGGGCACGGCGTGTACCGAGACCTATCTCGTCGCAGGCCACTTTGACACCGAGGATGAGGCCGCGAACCATGCGACATATCTCCGCACGCGTTTCGTCCGATTCCTTGTTTCACTTCGAAAGCCTACCCAACACGCCACGCGCGACGTTTATGGGTTCGTGCCCGACCTTTCGGTCAACCAAGATTGGACAGACGCCAAGCTCTACAGGCGGTACGGGTTGACCAAGGAGGAGATTGCCTTCATCCAGTCACAGGTCGCCGAGCACGACGATGAGCTGTTCGACGAGACGGTTTCAGACAACGGTGACGATGAGTAGGCCGATCGACGAGATCCTTGCGCCCAAGCCGGAAGCCCGCCCGCGCATCTACGCGTACTCCATCGCGGACAAGGCGCACGAGGGCCTGCTCAAGGTGGGACAAACGACGCGCGACGTGAAACAGCGGGTCGCCGAGCAACTCAGGACCGCCGCGATCAAGAACTACAGGATCGAAATATGCGAGTCCGCCGAGCGCGACGACAGCTCGATATTCACCGACCACGAAGTGCGCGCGGCGCTCGCCCGCAAGGGTTTCAAGAAGGCCGACTTGGAATGGGTGCGCTGCACGGTGAAGGACGTGAATACCGTGCTCACCGAACTCCGCACCGGCCTGCGCTTCACGGGCAGCCACCACGAGACCTTCAAGATGCGCGCTGAACAGCGCGCTGCTGTGGAGAAGACCCACGCCTACTTCCATTCGATCTGGAAGGAGGACATGCACGCGGTCCCGCGCTTCCTCTGGAACGCGAAGATGCGATTCGGGAAGACCTTTACGACGTACCAACTCGCAAGGAGACTAGGTGCCAAGCGTCTGCTCGTCGTGACCTTCAAGCCGGCTGTCGAGGATGCCTGGCAGGCGGACCTTGAGAACCACGTGGACTTTAGCGGCTGGCAATACCTCTCTCGTCACTCGGACACCAGCCCTTCGGAAGTGGCCGCCCGCAAGCCGCTGGTCTACTTCGGCTCCTTCCAGGATTTGCTCGGCAGCGACGCGGCAGGAAACATCAAGGCCAAGAATGAGTGGATCCACAAGGTCAAGTGGGATCTGGTGGTGTTCGACGAGTACCACTTCGGCGCATGGAGGGACACCGCCAAGGAACTGTTCGAGGGCGAAGACGACGTAAGAGCCGAGATCAAAGCTGAGTACGGTACGACCCTTTCCGGTCGTGCCAAGAAGAGTGTCAGCATTGAGGATTTCGAGGAGGAGTTTGAAGAGCTTGCAGAGGACGAGACTGAGTTCCTGCCGATCACAACCAAGGCGTACCTCTATCTGTCGGGGACGCCTTTTCGCGCGCTAGGCACGGGCGAGTTCATCGAGGAGCAGATCTTCAACTGGACATACACCGATGAGCAGCGCGCCAAGAAAGCGTTCGCCGACAGAAAACCTGACGAGTGGAACCCGTACGGCGCGCTGCCGGAGATGCGCCTGCTCACCTACCAGATGCCCGAGGAGTTGGTGGCCATCGCCAGCGCTGGGGAGTTTGATGAGTTCGACCTCAATGCGTTTTTCGAGGCTTCCGGCATTCGCAACAAGGCGCAGTTCAAGCACAAGGGCGACGTGCAGAAGTGGCTCGACATCATCCGTGGCGGGTATGCGTCCAGAGCAGTAGAGCATCTGAAGACCGGCACGCGGCCACCGTTTCCGTATTCGGATGTGCGCCTGTTGCCGTATCTCCAGCACTCGTTCTGGTTCTTGCCGAATGTGGCGGCCTGCCACGCCATGGCGAACCTGCTGGCCGAGAAGCACAATACGTTCTGGCACGACTACACGGTCGTCGTGGCCGCAGGCGCCTCGGCAGGCATCGGGCTGAATGCTCTGCCGCCGGTGCGTAGGGCCATCGGCAGCGGGTTCGACACCAAGACGATCACACTTTCCTGCGGCAAGCTCACCACAGGCGTCACGGTCCCGCAGTGGTCGTCCATCCTGATGCTGCGCAACCTGAGATCGCCAGAGACCTACTTTCAGGCCGCGTTCCGTGTGCAGTCGCCCTGGTCCATCAAGAACCCCCACGGCGACAACCCGAATCAGGAGGAGATCCTCAAGCTCGCCTGCTTCGTCTTCGACTTCGCACCCACGAGAGCGCTACGACAACTCTCCGAGTACGCAATCGGCCTCTCGCCTAACGAACCGAACCCGGAGAACGCGGTCAAGGACCTTGTGTCGTTCCTGCCCGTGCTGGCCTACGACGGCGCGAATATGACGCAGATCGACGCGGGCGGCATTCTCGACATCGCGATGGCCGGAACCTCGGCCACCCTGCTCGCCCGCAAGTGGGAGAGCGCGCTGCTGGTGAACGTAGACAATGACACCCTGCGACGGATTCTCGACAACCCCGAGGCGATGGCCGCCGTGGAGCGCATCGAAGGCTGGCGCTCGCTCGGTGACAACATCATCGAGACCATCATCAACAAGAGCGCGAGGGTCAAGGAACTCAAGAACAAGGCCAAGGACAGGGACTTGTCGGCGAAAGAGAAGAAGCAACTCACCGAGGAGGAGAGGGAGTACAAGTCCAAGCGCAAACTCGTGCAGGAGAAACTGATTAAGTTCGCGACACGGATTCCGGCGTTCATGTATCTGACCGATTTCCGCGAGAACACGCTGCAGGATGTCATCACCAAGCTCGAGCCCGACCTGTTCCTCACCGTCACAGGCCTGACGGTAAAGGACTTCCACCTCCTTGTAGGGCTCAAGGTCTTCAACACCGAGCATATGAATCAGGCAGTCTTTGCATTCCGGCGGTACGAAGACGCGTCGCTCCGCTACACCGGCATAGAGAGCCACCCGGGACTGACTCACTATGGGCTGTACGATACCGTGGTGGCGAGGGAGGAAGCGACGCCATACGGGTCTGATGGCTAAACAGCGCTCGCAAACCGAACCCGCAGTGTACTGCAATTAGCGAATACTCACGAGGTGCGCATGAGACAGGTCGTATTAGTAGCCGACGACAGTGAAAGCGTTATATCCGAGATAGGTGATCTAGTTGTAACGGCTCGTGGCATGGGATATCAATGGGCTAGCATAATTGTCGGTAGACCTGGAATGCCAAACCTCAGCCTGGACGAGCTTGGTATTGGGGAGGCATCTATCTATGAAACACCTGAAGGTTTGTTTGAGATTCGTTTGCTCAGTGTCACTGAATCCCGGATCAAAGTTCTCGTGTCGGAGATAGCCCCCTTACGGGGTCTAACTGCAGGTTATGTGGAGCGAGACGCGGAGAATGCCCCTTTTACTGAATCCGAGTTGAAGCGACTATCGGCGAGCCTCAGGCAAATAAAGACCGAGCTCAGTTCGCGCGATGATCTCTCATCCGAACAACAGGATTTCATCGCTCGCAAGCTTGTTGAGATGGAAGATGCCGGTAAGCGGCTGGGGAGAAAGGACTGGATTAACTGGGCCTTGGGGACTCTTACTAACCTCTCTATTTCAGCTGCTCTCAATCCCGCCGCCGCTAAGGCACTATTCCAGGCAGCCAGTGGTGCTCTAGGGTGGATAGTCGGGGCTCCAATCCGTTTGCTTGAATAGTATCACGGGCGAATCTATGTCGCAGGCGCTTGAACAATTCGTGAAGTCGGCACATCAGCGACTCCAAGTTCGGGGAGATTTGAGACGGATAGGCCCTGCCGGGAGTTCCGCATCAGACGGGAGCCCAGCAGGTGATGGAATGGGCGAGCCGGGTCGAGGAGTCTGCGCTCCGCCACCACATTAAGGTGGCCTGTACGCCGAGGTCATGATTGACACCCGTACCGGCTGATAAAGCGGGAGTTGCAGTACTACGAGAAGCGGAAAGGTGGGGGGTCACGAGGTGCGGGTCGGCTAGGATCGCTTTCGTCGTGGCCGCACCACGTCCAGCACCGCCTCCGGATGCCGGGCCGCCACCCGGAGCAAAACACGAGCCCGGATCTACTTCGTCTGGCGGGAGACCGGGCCGGCCGAGGTCGAGATCGTGGATTACCACTAGGAGGCGGAATGGTCCGAATCCCCACACATCGAGCGCCGTTTCATCCAGGCGAGATCCTCTTAGAGGAGTTCCTCGAGCCGATGAGATTGACGCAGCGCGAGCTCGCCGACGCGATCGGCGTGCCGTACCAGCGGGTCAACGAGATCGTGAACGGGCGGCGCGGCATCACCGCGAGCACCGCGCTGCGGCTCGGGAAGTACTTCGGCACCACACCGGGGCTCTGGATGAACCTTCAGATGGGATGGGACCTGTACCACGCCCAGCAGGACGAGGCCGAAGAGCTGGGGGCGGTGGTGAGTCGAACGGGTTCTTGAAGGGCTGAGCTGGGCCCTCACCCCCGCAACGCCCGCCACTCCACCTCCACCCTCCCCAGCAACTCCACAAACCGGGGCTCCCCCCGAACGTTCTCCAGCAGAGGATCGATCTCGGCCAGGAACGGCCAGTTGGCCAGCCCGATCTCCACCGCCCGCTCCAGCCACTCCAGCGCCCCCTCCACCTCCCCCGCCAGCGCGTGACACTCGGCCAGAAAGCGTGAGAACATCTCGGTCTGGAGGGCCGCCTCCCGCAGGCCCGGCGTGATCGCCTCCATCGCCGGCCCGGGCTCCCCGCGCATGCCGTGGAACAGGGACCGGGTGATCGCCTCCAGGGGGGTCCCCGGATGCACCTCGGCCAGCCGGCGGACGGCCGGCTCCGCCTCGTCGATCCGGCCCACGAGGCCCAGCGACCACACCCGGTTCATAAGCGCGAACGCGCCGTCCTCGTCCATCCGCAGGAACGTCTGGTACGGCTCGATCGCGTCCTCGAAGCGGCCCTGGAAGATCGCGGCGACTCCCTGCATGCCGTGGTTCAGGGGGGTCAGCGGGTCGATGGCCATCAGCCGGTCGAACAGCGTGAGCGCGGTGTCCTCCCGGCCGCCCAGGCAGTAGAGGTATCCGAGGATCCCCAGCGCGTCGGGGTCGTCGGGGTCGGCGTCCAGCGCGGCCTCGAGATGGGGTCGGGCGCCCCGCAGATCCCCCCGCTGGAACTGGACGAACCCACGCAGGCGGTGGCCGTGCCGGGAGTCCGGGTCCAGCGCGCCGATCGCCCGGGCGCAGGCGTCGGCCTGGTCCAGGTGCGCGGGGTCGGGGTCGATCCCGGCCTGCAGGGCCCAGACGTGGATCTGTCCGAGCGTGGCCAGGAGGAGCTCGTCGTCCCCGACCAGGTCCAGCGCGTTCAGGACGTGACGCCGGGCCCGCTCCAGCCCCTCGGCGGAGAAGCCGTACATCTCGTGGCGCGCCCGCAGGTACGACTCCAGGGCCACCGGA
>CAYODZ010000205.1:0-38417 GCA_964402835.1 uncultured Gammaproteobacteria bacterium
GCGCCGCCCGTCGATGACGGGCCCGCGCTGCCGTTGTTGCCCGCGCCGGGCGAGGGCGAAGACATCCTCGCTGATTATGCGCAGACCGGTCTCACGCTGCGTCGCCATCCGCTCGCGTTGCTACGCACGCAACTCGATGCGCTGCGCGTGGTCAGCGCCGCACATCTGATGGAACTGCCGCACGGCGCACCCATCGCCGCGGCCGGTCTCGTGATCAACCGTCAGCGGCCGTCGTCCGCGAACGGCGTCACGTTCATGACGCTCGAGGACGACACCGGTCATGTGAACGTCATCGTCTGGCCGAAGACCGCCGAGCGGCAGCGCCAGGTGCTCACCGGCGCGCGGCTGATGGCCGTGCGCGGCGTGCTGCAGCGCGACGGCGATGTGGTGCATCTGATTGCGCGCAAGCTCGAGGACCACAGCCGGCTCATCGGCGACCTTGCGGTCCGCTCCCGCGACTTTCATTGAACTGCAATGAACTGTTCACATCACCGCAATCCCGCGGCACGAAGATACGCGCCATGACAACGATGAATCACAACGGGAGAGCAAGAAAAATGACAAATTCACACCAAGCCGGTTTACTCGCCGCCGCGGTCGCGGCGGCGATCCTCGCGGCGCCTGCCGCGCACGCCGCGCCGACGCCGGCCGGTCGTATTCACCTCGATTACGCGGTGTACAACGCGGATGCGGTCCCGATGAACGACGCATTCCACGTGCGCCGCGCACGCATGGCGCTGTCCGACAAGCTCGATGATTTCTGGTCGTACAAGACGGAAGTCGATTTCGCCGAAAACAGCGTCGCGTTCAAGGACATGTACCTGAAGTTCGGAAAATTCACGATCGGCCAGGTCAAGGTTCCATTCTCGCTCGACGAACAGACGAGCTCGAACAACATCACGTTCATGGAGCGCGCATCGCCGACTCTGTTCACGGTCGCGCACCGGACGGGTCTGACCTACGGCACCTCGGGTGACAACCACTCGTTCAAGGTCATGGGCTTCGGCCAGGCGATTGGTGACGGCGACGGCGGCGACGAGGGTCTCGGCCTTGGGGGGCGCTTCACCTACGCGCCGATGAAGACGGACAACGGTGTATTCCACCTCGGCATCGCCGCAGTCAGCTACGCGCCGAGCAATTCCAATGTCGACACGATGCGTTTCCGCCAGCGTCCGGAATCCCGGCCTGACGGCAGCCGTCTCGTCGACACCGGCGCAATCAGCGACGTCGACAACACGTTCTCCTACGGCCTCGAAGCCGCGTGGCAGTCCGGGCCGTTCTCGGTCCAAAGCGAGTACATCGGCACGACCGTCGGGCGTGACGCTGGCATGCCGGACGTCGATCTCGGCGGCTATTACGTCGCAGCAAGCTGGTTCGTGACCGGCGAGTCGCGCCGCTATTCGAGTTCGGGCGGTGTGTTCAGCGGTCCGAAAATCGCGGATCCGAAGAAGGGTGCATGGGAAGTTGCGGTCCGCTACAGCGCCCTAGACCTCGATGACGGCGCAATCCTTGGCGGCGAGATGAAGAACATCACGCTCGGCGTGAATTGGTACGCGCGGTCGGGCGTCAGGTTCATGTTCAACTACATCAATGCGACGAGCACGGTCGCCGGCATCGACAACGATCCGTCAATCCTGCAGTTCCGCACGCAAGTCAGTTTCTAGCACGACCTCTGAAGTACCCGAAGCCGCCCACCCGGGCGGCTTTTTTTTCGGCCTATAATGCGCCGATGGAAATGCATACCTTCGTCGACTACGTCGGCTGGGCAGGGGCTGGCTGCCTACTCATCGCTTATTGGCTCGTCTCGTCCGGGCGCGTACCCGGCCGATCTTGGAGCTACCAACTCTTGAACATCACGGGCGCGGTCCTGCTGAGCGTGAACTCGGGCTATTACGGTGCGTTCCCGTCGGTGGGGCTGAACATCGTATGGATCGTCGTCGGCATCACGACGCTGCGCGCATTGCGCATGCCGCCAGAGCGGGGTGTCTGAGTGGCGCGGCGTCGCAGCGACCCGTCGCGGCTCGAGGCACTCTCGGACGGCGTGTTCGCATTCGCGGCGACGCTGCTCGTCGTCTCGCTCGAGGTCCCGCAGACGTTCGCGGAGCTAAAGGCCGATCTCGCAGGTTTTGGCGCTTTCGCGCTGAGCTTCGGCGCGTTGCTGCTGATTTGGGCCGTACATAACGGTTACTTCCGGCGCTACGGCTTGCAAGACTACTGGACCCAGTTTCTCAATGGCTGCTTATTGTTCGTCGTCCTTTTTTACGTTTTCCCCCTGAAGTTTGTCGCGGCCGGCCTAACGGGCACGGTGTTCGGCTTTACCGCGGCGGGCCAGTCAATGCTCAACTCGTTCGACGAGCTGGCCCAACTGTTCATGTTGTACAGCCTTGGCTTCGTGATGATCTTCGGGTTAGTCGCACTGATGTATCGCCACGCCGCGCGCCGAGCATCGGTACTGAAACTCACCGACGTCGAATTGCATGAAGCGAACACGCTGAAGCGTCACTACTGGATTTTCGCGGCGGTCGGCGTTGCCTCGATTGGGGTCGCCTGGGCCGGCATTGGCCTACAGACCGGCTTTCCAGGTTGGATTTACGTGGCGCTCGGGCCCCTCTGCTGGGCGCATGGTGCGTGGAGTGCGCGTCTAAGTCCCGATGTCACAAACCTGTAACACGCGCCTGTTGCAATACGCGGCGTGAACAAACGCCTACTGTTGGTCGAAGACGAACCCGCCATCCGCGAGATGCTCGGGTACAGCCTCCAACGCGCGGGCTTCGACGTTGTTGCCGCCGAAGACGTTGCCACAGCACGGCGGCGCATCGCGGACCGGCTTCCTGATTTAATCATCCTCGACTGGATGCTGCCCGACGTGAGTGGCATCGAGTATGCACGCGCGCTCAAACGCGACGACGCGACGCGTGATGTGCCGATCATCATGCTGACGGCGCGTGTCGAAGAGGACGACAAGGTCCGCGGCCTCGATGCGGGCGCCGACGATTACATGACCAAGCCGTTCTCGCCGCGTGAACTCGTCGCGCGGATCGGCGCCGTGCTGCGTCGCACCGCACCCGGTGGCGCGGACGAGCGGGTCGCTGCTGGCGGGTTGTCGCTCGACCTTGCGGGACACCGAGTGAGTGCGGATGGCGAGGCCGTTGCGCTAGGGCCGACAGAGTACCGCTTACTGAGTTTCTTCATGACACACGCCGAGCGCGTCTATAGCCGCGGCCAGCTGCTCGACCGCGTGTGGGGCAGCAACGTGTACGTGGAGGAGCGAACGGTCGATGTGCACATTCGACGACTGCGCAAGGCGCTCGAACCGTTCGGCAAGGATGAGCTGATCCAGACGGTACGCGGGGCCGGGTACCGTTTCTCCACACTCGCGGACTGAGTGGTGAGCGGCGCTTGGCTAATCGAGTTCTGGCGCGGCGCAGCCCTGGCACTCGTCGCGCTTCTAGGTGGGCTCGCATTCAATAATCTCGGCGCCGCATTTCTTCTGGCGACCGCCGGCTACCTCGTCTGGCACCTACACCAACTCCACCGACTCGAGCGCTGGCTGCACGACGGAAAACGCTTCGCGCCACCGGACGCCGATGGCATCTGGGCAGAGATTTTTCACCACTACTACCGCCTACAGAAACGCAATCGCGCGCGCAAGCATCGCCTTGCGGGCCTTGTGCGCGAGTTCCGTGATTCGACCGCGGCCATTCCCGACGGTGCGGTCGTGCTCGGACCGCGATGGGAAATCCTGTGGTTCAACAACGCCGCCGAGCGTCTGCTCGCACTCGGGACGCAAGACACGGGACAGCGCATCGCCAACCTGGTCCGCGCACCGGCATTCATCGAGTATCTCGTACGCGGCGACTATCGCGCGCCGGTTATGACCCCAGCGCCGAAGAATGACGGGCTCATGCTGGCGCTGCAGCTCGTTCCATACGGCGCGTCGCAGCACCTGCTGCTGGTGCGCGACGTCACGCGCCTTCACCGGCTCGAGCAAATGCGCCGCGAGTTCGTCGCGAACGCGTCGCACGAACTTCGTTCGCCGCTGACCGTCGTGAGCGGGTACCTCGATACGCTGCTCGATGACCCCGCGCTCGCGGACGGTGACCTCGGCCGTGCGCTCGCGCAAATGCGCGCACAGACGATGCGCATGCAACAGATTGTGGATGATCTACTTGAGCTCTCGCGGCTCGAGAACGAAGGGGCTGCCGCGCCGTTGCTCCCGGTGGACATGCGCACACTGCTCGACCAGGTCCGCGCGGACACGCTGCCGCTACGCAAATCGGGACAGACCCTTGAATTCCGCATCGAGTCCGACGCCGCCCTGCTTGGCGCGGAAAAGGAAATCCGCAGCGTGGTCACGAACCTCGTCGGCAATGCGCTTGCTTACTCGCCTGAGCATGGCGCCATCGTCGTGTCGTACGCCACTGACGTCGACGGCGCGCGCGTCATCGTCTCGGATAACGGCCCCGGTATCCCCGCTGAGCACCTCCCTCGTCTGACTGAGCGCTTTTACCGCGTGGATCGTGGCCGAGCGCGCAAAGACGGTGGCACCGGACTGGGCTTGTCCATCGTGAAACACGCGTTGCAACGCCACGGGGCGCGGCTTGAGATCGAATCCGAAGTCGGACAGGGATCGACGTTCACGGCGGCGTTTCCACAGGAACGCGTCACCGGTCGTTCATAAGGCCGTCACACGCCTGTAACCCGCGGCGCGCACCATCCGCATCACTATGACAACCAAGAGAAGAATCGCCATGCAAATGCAAACACTGCTCAAGGCCGGTATCGCAGCCTCGCTGCTCGTGTCCGGCGCCGCGTTCGCCCAGGCCGAAGTCGACCCGAAGCTGCCGAAGTACGAGGCCGTCAGCGGCGTCTCCGGTAACCTGTCGTCGATCGGTTCCGACACGCTGAACAACCTGATGACACTCTGGGCCGAAGAGTTCCAGAAGGTCTACCCGAACGTGAACATCCAGATCCAGGGGATGGGGACGTCGACGGCGCCGCCGGCACTGACCGAGGGCACCTCCAACATCGGACCCATGAGCCGCGCGCCGAGTGCCCGCGAGCAGCAGGCGTTCGAGCAGAAGCACGGCTACCCGATGACGGTCATCGGCGTCGCGATCGACATGCTCGCGGTGTATGTGAACAAGGACAACCCAATCAAGGGCTTGTCGTTGCCGCAGGTGGACGCAATCTTTTCGGCGACCCGCCGCTGCGGCGCACCCGCCGACATCACCCGCTGGGGCCAGGTTGGCCTGACGGGCGCGTGGGCGAACCGCGACTTCACGGTGTATTCGCGTAACGCGGTGTCCGGTACCTACGGGTATTTCAAGCAGCACGCGCTGTGCGACGGCGACTACAAGGCCAGCATCAATGAGCAGCCGGGTTCGTCGGCGGTGGTCCAAGGTGTCACCGAGTCGATCAACGGTATTGGCTACTCCGGCATCGGCTATCGGACCTCGGGTGTCCGCGCCATCCCGCTGTCCCGCGAACAGGGCGGCAAGATGGTTGAGCCGTCGGCCGACAACGCCGGCTCGGGCGAGTACCCGCTCGCGCGCTTCCTGTACCTCGCCATCAACAAGCACCCGAACCGGCCGCTGCCGCCGCTCGAGCGCGAGTTCCTGAAGATGGTGCTATCCCAGTCGGGCCAGCACGTCGTCATCCGCGACGGCTATGTGCCGCTGACCCAGGCCGTGGCCAAGCGCGAGCTCGCAAAGCTCGGCCTGTAACCTAAGCCACACGCCGTAACCGAGGCCCCGCACTGCGGGGCCTTTTTTTTGTCATGAAACTGTCACGGAGCCTGCCTACCATACGCGGCAATGAAAGCGCGGCTCCCTACAGGCGAAGCGCGTCGGAAACGCCGGCGCTGGCGCCATGCCAAGGACCTCGGGTCCCGATACGTGATTGGTGCCGCTGGCATCGGCGTCGTGATCGCGCTCGCGACCATTTTCGTTTACCTCTTTTCAGAGGTGACGCCGCTGCTGCGCAGCGCGTCGGTCGAACTCGAACACCGCTACGATTTACCCGGGGACGCTGGGAGCGAAACGGTGCATCTCGCAGCCGATCGCCATGTCGAGGCGCCATCGCGATTCACCCGGTCCGGCGAGGTCACTTTTTACAACCCAGCCGACGGCACGGTTCGGACCCAGATTCAGCTGCCGATTCCCGACGGCGTCACGGTCACGAGCTTCGCGACCGCCGAACTGCGCACCGGGATTGTGGCGTACGGTCTGTCCGATGGCACAGCACTCATCGCGCGCCACGCCTACGACCTCACGTACCCGGACGATGTCCGCCACGTACAGCCCTACATTGATTTCCCGCTCGGCGAAGCGCCCGTCGTACTCGACGAGTCCGGCGCCGCGCTGAGCGCAGTCTCCGTCCAGCAAGGCCTAACGGGGATTTCGGTCGCCGCCGTCACGCTCGACAATCGGATGCTGCTCGCGCGCTATACGACGGCGGTGTCGTTCATGACGGGCGAGGTCGAAGTTACGCGGACGGCGTATTCGTTGCCACGTCCGCCCGGCGTGGTTGACTACTTGTTGGTCGACGCGACCGCGAACAACCTTTTTGCCGCCGGCCGCGACGGGCGGGTCACGTATTACGACATCTCGACGCCGAGCGACGCGGAAATCCGCGAGACGCGCCGCGTACTCCGAAATCCGCAGGCGGAGCTCACCGCGCTGAAATTCCTGCTCGGAACGGTCTCGCTGATCGCCGGCGGCTCCGACGGAACCGTCGCACAGTGGATGCCGGTGCGCGACGAGAACAATCTTTACCACCTCACCTATATTCGTGATTTCGAGCGCCATAGCGGCCCCGTCACGGCCATTCAGGTGGAGCATTCACGCAAGGGCTTTGTGACGGCGGATGCGAACGGGGAGGTCGCGATTCACTTTGCGACCTCGCACAGCACCGTGTTCCACGAGCGGCTCGCGAACGGCCCCGTGCGGGTCATTGCGATTGCACCGCGTGACGACGCGCTGATGTTTGTGGATGGCGACGGTCAGCTCAACCTGGCCGATCTATGGAACGAACATCCGGAAATCTCATTCTCGGCGTTGTGGCAGAAAGTTTGGTATGAGGGGCGCTCCGAGCCGGACTACGTGTGGCAGGCATCGTCGGCCACTGACGAATTCGAGCGCAAATACAGCATGGTGCCGCTGACGCTGGGCACCATCAAGGCAGCGTTCTACGCGATGCTGTTCGCGGTGCCGCTCGCGGTGTTCGGTGCGATTTACTCCGCGTACTTCATGACACCCAAAATGCGTAGTTTCGTGAAGCCGACAATCGAGGTCATGGAGGCGCTGCCGACGGTCATCTTAGGCTTCCTCGCAGGCTTGTGGCTCGCGCCCTTTGTCGAGGGCAACCTGCCGAGCGTGTTCTCAATTCTGATTCTGCTGCCGCTCAGCGTGCTCGCGTTTGGCTGGGCGTGGACGCACCTTCCGCGCGGGATTCGTTACGCGATTCCCGATGGGTGGGAGGCGGCGCTGCTGATTCCACCAATCCTGCTCGTGGGCTGGTTGTCGATCGCTATTAGCCCGCTGCTTGAGCTCTGGTTGTTCAACGGCGACATGCGGCAGTGGTTCACCGATGTCGGCATCACCTACGACCAGCGCAACGCGCTTGTCGTCGGCATCGCAATGGGCTTCGCGGTGATTCCGACTATTTTCTCGATTGCCGAAGATGCGGTTTTCACTGTGCCAAAACACCTGACCCAGGGTTCGCTGGCGCTCGGCGCCACGCGTTGGCAGACCGTGATCCGCGTCGTACTGCTCACGGCGAGCCCAGGTATCTTCTCCGCGATCATGATTGGCCTCGGCCGCGCGGTTGGCGAAACGATGATTGTGTTGATGGCTACCGGCAATAGCCCGGTCGTGAACTTCAATATTTTCGAGGGCATGCGCACGCTGTCCGCGAACATCGCCGTCGAACTGCCTGAGACGTCGGTCGGCGGGTCGCACTTCCGTATTCTGTTCCTTGCTGCGCTGCTGTTGTTCGCAGCAACGTTCATCCTGAACACACTCGCGGAAATCGTGCGCCAGCGCTTGCGCGCGCGGTACAGCCAGTTATGAGGCGCTGGTTCGCGAGCGGGAGCCCTTGGATTTGGCTGAACGCCGGCGCGGTCAGCGTGAGCCTGATCATGGTCATCGGCCTGTTGATCCTGATTGCCGTTCGCGGGCTCGGTCATTTCTGGCCAGACACGCTCTATCAGGCGGAGTACCAATTACCCGGCGCCGAGCCGGTGCGCGTGCTCGGCGCGGAGGTCGAGCGTGAGTCACGGACGGCGGTTGTGCTCCGTGAATCCGGGTTCCAGGTCCCGGAAGGTCTGGAGTTCGCCAGCCGCGTGCTCATCAAGCAGGGCAACCGCGATCTTGGCCAAGACTTTGTCTGGTACCTAGAGCCATACCTAAAGGGGATGACGACCCCGCGCGACGCCGTCACGATCGAGCGTCGTGAATGGGGCAACTTCCACGGGTACCTCACACAGGTCAAGGAAGGCGGGGAGATCGTCGCCGAGGGTGCTGATGCCGCGTGGGCCGCGCTGGAACCGCGGCTCGAACGCAGCAACCAACTGTTACGCGATGCGCGCACGATTGAGCGTTACGAGATCGGAAACATCAACGGGCGCGTCGAGCGCATGCGTCTCGACAGGCGCCGCGTCGCGATCTCCGAGACGCTCACGGAAATCGACAAGGCGCAGCGCTACGCAGAATTCGATGCGCAAGCCGCGGTTCTGCAAGGCGAGTACGAGGACCTTAAGGCCCGGCTGGATGCGTTGCACGCGCAGGCGCGGCGAGATGCGGTGGTCGTTGAGACCATGGATGGCCGTATGCGCGAGATACCCATGGCGATGGTCGTGGATGCGTACCTGCCGAACGCGATGTCGCTGCCGCAGAAAGTCGGGCAGTACTTCGCGAAGGTTTGGGAGTTCCTCAGCGATTACCCGCGCGAGGCGAACACCGAAGGCGGCATATTCCCGGCGATTTTCGGCACCGTGATGATGGTGATGATCATGTCGGTCGTCGTCACGCCGTTCGGTGTGCTCGCGGCGATCTACCTGCGCGAATACGCGAAGCAAGGGCCGGTGACGCGAATCGTCCGGATCTCGGTCAATAACCTTGCCGGCGTACCGTCGATCGTCTTCGGCGTGTTTGGCCTCGGCTTCTTCGTGTATCTGGTCGGCGGACAGATCGACCAGTTGTTCTACGAAGCGGCATTGCCTGCGCCGACGTTCGGCACGCCGGGCCTCATCTGGGTGTCGCTCACGCTCGCGCTGCTCACGCTGCCAGTCGTGATCGTATCGACCGAAGAGGGCCTCACCCGCATCCCGCGGGCCATTCGAGAGGGTAGCCTCGCGCTCGGCGCGACGAAAGCGGAAACGCTGTGGAAGACCGTGGTGCCGGTCGCGGCGCCGGCGATGATGACGGGGCTGATTCTTGCGGTCGCACGCGCTGCGGGCGAGGTTGCCCCGCTGATGCTGGTCGGCGTGGTCAAACTCGCACCGAACCTGCCGGTGGATGGGGTGTTCCCGTATCTCCATATGGAACGGAAAATCATGCACCTCGGTTTTCATATTTATGACGTGGGCTTCCAGAGCCCGAACGCAGAAGCGGCGCGTCCGCTCGTGTACGCGACCGCGCTCGTGCTGGTCGTGATTATCATGGTCCTGAACCTGAGTGCGATCGCAATCCGCAACCACTTGCGTGAAAAGTACCGCTCGGACAGCGACTGACGGAGAAAGCATGGCGATTACTACACATAGTGTTGACCCTTCAGTGTTCAAAGGCGCGACTGCACCGCGGCTGCGCCTCGCGAACGAAGAAATCGCGATGGAGGTCCGCGACCTGAATCTCTTCTATGGGTCGACGCAGGCGCTCAAGAACGTGACCATGAAGATTCCGAAGAAGCGGGTCACGGCGTTCATCGGGCCGTCGGGCTGCGGTAAGTCGACCTTGCTGCGTTCGATGAACCGCCTGAACGACCTCGTGGACATCTGCAGCATCTCGGGCGAGATCCTGATCAATGGGCAAAACATCTACGACCATGCGGTCGATGTCGCCGAACTGCGACGCAATGTCGGCATGGTTTTCCAGAAACCGAACCCATTTCCAAAAAGCATCTACGAGAACGTTGCGTACGGGTTGCGCTTGCAGGGCGTCAAGGACCGACGCACGCTGGATGAGGTCGTCGAGGCGTCGCTCGTTCGGGCGGCGCTCTGGGACGAGGTTAAGCATCGGCTCGACGACAACGCATTCGGGCTTTCGGGCGGCCAGCAGCAGCGTCTCGTCATCGCGCGCGCCATCGCGATTGAGCCGGAAATTATCTTGCTCGACGAGCCAGCGTCGGCGCTTGATCCAATTTCAACCGCGAAAATCGAAGAATTGATTTACGAGCTGAAGAACGAATACACAATCGTCATCGTCACGCACAATATGCAACAGGCAGCTCGGGTCAGCGACTACACTGCCTACATGTACCTCGGCGAATTGGTCGAGTACGACGATACGGTCAGCATCTTCACGAAGCCAAAGAAAAAGGCGACGGAAGACTACATCACCGGCCGGTACGGTTAGGAGCGATCCGATGGGTAACCTGCATCTCGACAAACACATTTCCCGTCAGTTCAACCAGGAACTCGAGGACGTTCGTAATCGCGTACTCGCGATGGGCGGCATGGTCCAGCAACAGATTGCGCGCGCGATACAAGCGATTGTCGAACGCGACGGCGCGCTTGGCGAGCAGGTCGTACAGGATGACGACGCGGTCAACGACCTCGAAATCGCGATCGACGAGGAGTGCAGCCGCATCATCGCGCGGCGCCAGCCGGCAGCGTCCGACCTGCGCCTCATCTGGATGATTCTGAAGACGACGACCGACCTCGAGCGGATGGGCGACGAAGCGGAGAAGATCGCCAAAATGGCAGTGAAACTCGCGGAAGCGGATGCGCCGTTGGGTGCGTACACGGAGCTCGAACACCTCGGCGCGCACGTCGGCCGGATGGTGCATGACGCGCTTGATGCATTTGCGCGTCTCGATACGCAGGCGGCGGTGCAGGTGGCGGGCGAGGACCAGAAAATCGACCGTGAGTACGAGTCGATCGTGCGCCAACAAATCACCTACATGATGGAAGACCCGCGAAACATCCGGCGCGCGTTGGATGTGACATGGGCGGCGCGTGCGCTGGAGCGCATCGGTGACCACGCAAGAAATATCGGCGAGTACGTGGTGTATCTCGTGGCCGGCAAGGACATGCGGCACTCGTCGGTCGAGGACCTCGCCCGTGAGGTCGGCGACGCCAGCGACTAGCCGATGAGCTCACGGTGGCGGCCTGCTGCGACGGCCGGACCGAACTCGCCGCTGCCGCTTCCCTCGACTGCGCGGCTGATTGACCGCCGCCTGGGATGAGGTGGTCTACCGCGGCAACTCTGCGCGGCGCCTTCGGTCCAGGGCTTACCCACGGCCGTCTCGGTCGCTCCCGGCGAGTTGTCCGTCCGCTCCGCTGGCCGGCAAATGTAGGAGCGGCGCCTTTGCGCCGCGATGGATGTGATTCTTAAAGCGTGACTTCCACGCCGTCGGCCGAGGTGAATACCGTGCCGTCGGGGAATTCTTTGTGCTGCACCGCCATCACGACTTGACCGCCGGCCGGGTTCGGCGCCGAGCTGACGACAATCGCGGCGAGTTCGCCGTCGACCTTCAAAGGTTCTGCGGGTTTAAGCGGCCGTTTCGATGCTGTCTGGCCGACCTTGCTGCCGCGCTTGACCTTGCCAAGGTAGTGCGCACGCGCGATGACTTCTTGACCGGTGTAACACCCCTTGTCGAAATCGATTGCGCCGAGATCATCCAGGCGCAGCATTTGTGCAACGAATTTGTCCTGCGTCGGCGGAAGAATTTCCGGTAGTCCGGCGAGGAGGTCGTGCATGCGCCAAGTGTGGATGTCAGTGGCAGGCACGTCACCGAGTGAATCGTATGCGGCGGCGACCTTCTTCGATGGGCCAGCGACGATGATGCGCTGCACGGCGGCGCCGAGTGTCTGCCATACGACGAGACCGTCCGGGGCGACCGTCTGCCAGTCACGGTCGACGGGCGCGGAACCAAACTGGTCGAGCGCGTTGTTCGCGCGCGTTCCGAGTAATCCGAAGCATGACATTCCGGTCGCAACTTCAACTTTCGCTTTCGTGCGCAGCACGAACTTAGCGAGGTGCTCGGCGACGTTCTCGGCGATGGTGGCGGGAACGAGCATCAACACACCATTGCCGTAGCGCACGAGTTGCAGGACGGCTAACACGCGACCCTTCGCGGAATTCAAGCTGGACAGTTGCGCACGGGTTGCGGTGAGCTCGCGAATATCGTTGCTGAGCTGCCCCTGCAGGAAGACGTTACATTCCTCACCGGTCACGCTGATCAGCGCAAGGTGCTTGAGCGGGACGCGGACGGTCATTACGGTGGTACTCATGGCAGCCATCATAGCAAGGACGGCTGGACCCGGCGCAGCCCAAAACGGTATAGTTTCGCGATGAATTCCCCGGCTAATCGCCCGCTGTCGCCGCACCTCCAGGTCTACCGCTGGACGCTGACGATGACCCTGTCGATTCTGCACCGCGTGACGGGCGTCACACTTTCGGTTGGATTGTTGCTTTTGGTCTGCTGGCTGCTCGCTGCGGCGGATGGCGCTGAGCGCTACGGAGCGCTCCAGGACTTCCTGCGAGGCCCGATCGGTACGGTGCTGCTCATCGGTTGGACGTTCGCGTTGACGCTACATCTCGCGAATGGCGTCCGCCATCTATTCTGGGACATGCTCATCGGGCTCGACATGCCGCAGGCCCGGGCAAGTGGCTGGGCGGTCTGGGTGTTCGCGATTGTAGCGACCGCTGCGTTGTGGGTGTTCGCATGAGCCGCCGCGACCCATTGCGCAGCCCGATCAAGCGGGTGCGTGGGTACGGCTCCGCGCATGATGGGACACATCACTTCTGGGTCCAGCGCCTGACGGCGGTCGCGCTCGTGCCGCTGCTCGTCTGGCTGGTCTGGTCCGTGGCGTCGCTCAGCGGCGCATCGCATGTCGAATTCACGGCGTGGGTCGAACGCCCGCTGAACGCCGTGCTGCTGGTGGTCGCGCTCGGCGCGCTGTTCTGGCACTCGATGCTCGGCCTTCAGGTCGTCGTCGAGGACTACATCCACAGCGCGCCGATTAAACTCGCGACGCTCATCATTCTGAAATTCGCGCATCTCGGGCTCGGCCTCGCCGCGATTTACGCCGTGTTGCGCATCGGCCTGGGGGGCTGAGTGGCTGCTTACGAAATCATCGAACATCAATACGACGTCGTGGTCGTCGGCGCGGGTGGCGCTGGGCTGCGTGCGACTTTTGGGCTCGCCGAACAGGGGCTCAAGACGGCGTGCGTAACGAAAGTGTTTCCGACGCGCTCGCATACGGTCGCCGCGCAAGGCGGCATGAGCGCCGCGCTCGGTAACATGGGTGACGACGATTGGCGCTGGCACATGTACGACACGGTCAAGGGCTCGGACTGGCTCGGCGACCAAGACGCGATTGAATACATGTGTCGCGAAGCCGCCGACGCGGTGATCGAACTCGAGCACTATGGCGTGCCGTTCTCGCGCACCGACGACGGTCGTATCTACCAGCGTCCGTTCGGCGGCATGACGACGCACTACGGCAAGGGCACTGCACAGCGGACCGCCGCGGCCGCCGACCGGACCGGCCACGCAATCCTGCATACCTTGTACCAACAGGCGTTGAAACACGACGCGGAGTTCTTCGTCGAGTACTTTGCGCTCGACCTCATCATGGACGACGGCGTGTGCCGCGGCGTGCTCGCCTGGAACTTGATGGATGGCACGCTGCATCGGTTCCGCGCGCATCAGGTCGTGCTCGCGACCGGCGGCTACGGCCGTGCGTACTTCTCGGCGACCTCCGCGCATACCTGCACCGGAGACGGCAACGGCATGGTGTTGCGCGCCGGCTTGCCGTTGCAGGACATGGAGTTCGTGCAATTCCATCCGACCGGCATCTACGGCGCGGGCTGCCTGATCACCGAGGGCGTGCGCGGCGAGGGCGGCTACCTGACCAACTCCGAGGGCGAGCGCTTCATGGAGCGCTACGCGCCGAACGCGAAGGACCTGGCATCACGCGACGTCGTGAGCCGCGCGATGACGGTCGAGATCCGTGAGGGGCGCGGCGTCGGCCCCGACAAGGACCACATCCACCTGCACCTCGAGCACCTTGGCGCCGACGTAATCGACGAACGGTTGCCCGGCATCTCCGAGAGCGCGCGCATCTTCGCGAACGTCGATGTGACGAAGCAGCCGATTCCGGTGCTGCCGACCGTGCACTACAACATGGGCGGCATTCCGACCAATTACCACGGCGAAGTTGTCACACTGAAGGACGGCGACCCGGACTCGGTCGTGCCCGGCCTGATGGCGATCGGCGAGGCCGCGTGTGTGTCCGTGCACGGCGCGAACCGGCTTGGCTCGAATTCGCTACTCGACATCGTGGTCTTCGGCCGCGCCGCGGCGAAGCGCTGCGGAAAGACGATTAAGAAGGGCGAGCGGCACAAGCCGCTCACGAAAGAGCAGGACGAGACGGGAGTCGCGCGCTTCGACCGTTGCCGCAACGCGTCGGGCTCCGTCTCGACCGCCGACCTGCGTCTACGCATGCAGCGGACGATGCAGGACCACGCGGCGGTGTTCCGTACCGGCGAGACGCTTGAAGAGGGCCGGCGCAAAATCGGTGAGGTGTTCCAGGCGTTCAGCGACGTGCGCGTAACGGACCGCTCGCTCGTGTGGAATTCCGACCTTGTGGAGACGCTCGAGCTCGACAACCTGCGCGGTCAGGCGGTCGTCACTTTGCACGGCGCGCTGAACCGACTCGAGAGCCGCGGCGCGCATGCGCGCGAGGACTACCCGGATCGCGACGACGACAACTGGATGAAACACACGCTCGCGTGGCTCGACGAGTCCGGCGACGTGAAACTCGATTACCGGCCGGTCCACCTATACACGCTGACGAACGACGTCGAAGTCGTGCCGCCGAAGCCGAGGACCTACTGATGGCTGAATTCACGCTGCCGAAGAATTCGAAAATCCAGCGCGGCAAGCACTTCAAAGCGCCTGAAGATGCGAAGAACGTTCGCGCGTTCGCGGTGTACCGCTGGAGCCCCGAGGACGGCGAGAACCCACGCGTCGACACCTACGAAGTCGACATGGACACCTGCGGGCCGATGATTCTCGACGCGCTGATCAAGATCAAGAACGAGATCGATCCAACGTTGACGTTCCGTCGTTCGTGTCGCGAGGGCATCTGCGGCTCGTGCTCGATGAACATCGACGGCAAGAACACGCTCGCGTGTACCAAGGCGTGCGACGACGTGAAGGGCGACGTAAAAATCTACCCGTTGCCGCACATGTCTGTCGTCAAGGACCTCGTGCCGGACATGACGCACTTCTACGCGCAGTACGCGTCGATCAAGCCGTGGATGCAGACGCAGACGCCGGCGCCGCCGGACCGCGAGCGGCTGCAGTCGAAAGAGGACCGCGCGAAGCTCGACGGGCTGTACGAGTGCATCCTGTGCGCGTGCTGTTCAACGGCGTGTCCGTCGTATTGGTGGAACCAGGACAAGTATCTCGGGCCCGCGGTGTTGCTCCAGGCGTCGCGCTGGCTCGATGACAGTCGCGATGAAGCGACGGGCGAACGGCTCGACGACCTCGAAGACCCGTTCAAGCTGTACCGCTGCCACACGATCATGAACTGCACGGACGTGTGCCCGAAGGGCCTGAACCCCGCGAAGGCCATCGCCGAAACCAAAGCGAAGCTCGTCCACCGCAAGGTCTGACCGCCGACGTAGTGGCGGCCTGCTGCGACGGCCGGACCGAACGCGCCGCTGCCGCTTCCCTCGACTATCGACTGCCGCCGCGGCTTACCTACCCCCGTCTCGGTCGCTCCCGGCGCGTTGTCCGTCCGCTCCGCCGGCCGGCGAGGTCTTGCAGCCATGGTTCGCTGGGCCGGTGGGAGCGACGCTTCCGGCGTCGCGATGGTCGCGCCACCGGCCTCATCACGGCGACGGGCACCTCGCGAGGCGAGATGGAAGTCGGAGTGTGACTTCCCACGAGCCGAGCGAGCTCGGTGCCCGGCGTCGGAATCAAAGTTGGTGACTGAAACATCGCGGCGCAGAGCGCCGCTCCCACCTGCCACGTCAAGCGACGGTGGCCCGACCATCGCGGCACAAAGGTGCCGCTCCTACAACTCTGGCACCTGTAGGAGCGGCGCCTTTGCGCCGCGAATCAGCGGGCGCCTTTGCGCCGCGATGGCGGCGGTTGCCACTTCACCCACACGCGCAGCCGACGATGCTCGTCCGCGCTCAGCGCGTCGGCGGGCACCGGGGTAAACAGCGTCCGCCAACCGTCCTTGATGCCGACGACCACTAAGTGACGATGGATGACGCTGTCGCTCGCCAGCGTTCCGATGAACGCCGTGCCGTCGCGCCGTTCGGCGACCCAATCACCGGTGTCGCGCCGTACCAAGCGAACGACTGCACGGTGGGCCGTGCGCAACGCGTGCGTGTGATGTGCCTGTCGAGCAGAGACGACGACGGCTGCGATGGCGGCAAGCTTTAGCAAAACCGGCAACTGGGCGGCGAGGAGGGCGGCCGTTGCCGCGGCGTGGAGCGCACCCAGCGCGAGCGCAAGGCGAGGCGAACGCCGGAGTTCAAATACCCGACAGGGCGCGAATCCGCTCGACGACATCGTGTTGGTCCGCGTCCGGTGCGGTGCTGCGTGCCATCATCAGATCCCAGAGCAATGGATCCTGCAGTTCAAGTAATGATGCGAACGCCGCGCGCTCCGACTCAGGCGCATCCACCCAGCGCGCATCGAGATAACGCGCGAGCATCACATCGAGTTCTTTCATACCGCGGCGGCACAGCCAGCGGACGCGAGCGTCGTTCATGTCGCCATTTTAGCGGCGTTGGAGTGTCCCCTGGGAAAGCTCGTGAATCGCAGATTCGCTCCTACATTGAACCTCAGCTAGCCGCCGGCGTGAGCAGGGTGTCGGCGGGCGGACGGGTGTCGTCGGGGTGGGGGTAGTCGAGCGTGTAGTGGAGGCCGCGGCTTTCCGTGCGCAAGGCGGCGGACCGGATGATCAGTTCGCCGACCAGCGCGAGGTTGCGCAGCTCAAGCAAGTCCGAAGTGACGCGGAAGTTACCGTAGTACTCGTCGATTTCACGCCGCAACAGCTTCGCGCGACTGGCGGCACGCTCCAGGCGCTTGTTGGTGCGAACGATGCCGACGTAGTCCCACATGAAGCGCCGGAGCTCGTGCCAGTTGTGGCTTACGACCACTTCTTCGTCGGAATCGGTGACGCGGCTCTCATCCCACGGCCGTAGCGCGGGTGGCGACGGAATATCTGCGAGTGAGTCCGCGAGGTCCGCCGCGGCGGATTCTGCGAGGACGAGGCATTCGAGCAACGAGTTCGACGCCATGCGGTTTGCGCCGTGCAGTCCGGTGTGTGCGCATTCGCCGATGGCGTACAGGCCGGGCAGGTCCGTGCGGCCCATGAGGTCGGTGACGATGCCGCCGCAGGTGTAATGCGCAGCGGGCACGACGGGGAGTGGCTCGCGCGTCATATCGAATCCGAACTCAAGGCACCGCGCGTACACCGTGGGGAAGTGCTCACGCACGAAGGCATCACCGAGGCCCCGCGCGTCGAGCAATACATGGTCGACGCCGAGGCGTTTCATTTCGTGGTCGATGGCGCGCGCGACCACGTCGCGCGGCGCGAGTTCTCCGCGCGCGTCGAAGCGTTTCGCGAACGGTGTCCCGTCCGGCAGCAGCAGCGTCGCGCCTTCACCACGCAGCGCTTCGGTGAGCAGAAACGACTTTGCGTGTGGGTGGAACAGGCACGTTGGATGAAATTGCATGAATTCCATGTTCGCGACACGACAGCCCGCGCGCCACGCCATCGCGATGCCGTCGCCCGTCGAGCCGTCGGGGTTGCTCGTGTACAGATAGACTTTGCTGGCGCCGCCGGTTGCAAGCACCACGGCACGGGCCGAGATCGCGCGCACGGCGCCGACTACGGTGTCGAGCGCGTACGCGCCGACCACCCGGTCGGTCTGGATGAGGTCAACGGCAATATGGTGTTCGAGCAGCGTGACGTTCGGCGCGGACCGCACGAGATCCGCTAACGTCGTTGAAATGGCCTGTCCGGTCGCATCGGCGGCGTGGGCGACCCGGCGGTGGCTGTGGCCGCCCTCGCGCGTGAGGTGAAGCGTTTGTGCGTCGCCGGGCACGGCAGTGAACGGTACACCCCGCGCGCGCAGCCAGCCGATCGCCGCGGGGCCCCGTTCGACGATGAAGCGCACCGTATCGGGCTGGCTCAGCCCTGCGCCGGCTTCAAGCGTGTCCGCGATGTGCGCATCGATCGAGTCGTCAGCGTCCAGTACGGCGGAAATCCCGCCTTGCGCGTACCGCGTGCTGCCCTCCGTCAGAGGGCCTTTGGACAGGATGGCGACCCGCAAGTTGCCCGGCAGGCGCAGGGCCAAACTCAGCCCGGCCGCGCCAGCGCCAAGCACCAGCACGTCAAATGCGGCGTGCGACTTCATGACTGTCCGGGCCCCCGGTTGATAGAATGGCGCGCAAAGTCTCGCACAATCGCCCGCGCGTGCGAACTACTCGCGCGGTTTACTGTCAACAGAACAGGTCAAGGGTGCCCGTGATGGGCGATCAATCAGCGGATCAGGCGCTGGTCGCGCGCGTACAACAAGGCGACCGGGCAGCGTTCGATGCGCTGGTGCTGAAGTATCAGCACCGGATCGCGAGCCTGGTTGGTCGCTATGTCTACGACCGGTCGGAGGCGCTGGATGTCACGCAGGAGGCCTTCATCAAGGCGTGGCGGGCAATTCCGAATTTTCGGGGCGACAGTGCGTTCTACACCTGGCTATATCGAATTGCGATCAACACGGCGAAGAATCACTTGGTCGCGCAGTCACGACGCCCGGTCGACCAAGGCGTGGACCTTGAGGAGCCGGAACAATATGAATCGGCGTCACGCCTGCGGCACAGCGACACGCCGGAACGGATTCTGCTCGCGGACGAGATTCGCGAGACCGTGATAAGCGCAATTGATGCGCTGCCGGACGAGTTGCGCACGGCGATCATGCTGCGCGAGCTCGATGGGATGAGTTACGAGGACATCGCGCTGGCGATGGAATGTCCGATTGGTACCGTGCGGTCGCGGATTTTCCGCGCCCGCGAAGCGGTTGACGAGAAGCTCCGGCCGTTGCTGGAGGGGTGAGAGTGATGAGCGACTTAATTAACGAGCAACTGTCCGCGCTGGCCGATGACGAATTGCCGCGCGGCGAATTTCCGCTGCTGTGGCAACGGGTGGCACAAGACCCGGAGCTGACCGCGCGATGGGCACGTTACCACTTGATGCGGGACGCGTTACGCGGCGATTTACCTGAACAGGTCGCGTCAGGACTCGGCAATACCCTGGCAACTTCGCTCGCCGACGAACCGTCGCGGGTGACGAAGCCGGCGGGCTGGGTCCGCCGGGCCGCCGGGCCGGCGCTCGCGGCGACCGTCGCCGCAGTGGCGCTGCTGACGCTGCAGGTCGAACAACCGGCGGGCCCGGAAGAAGCGCTCGTCGTCCCCGTTACCGCCAATCCGCAGGTTGACGCTGGCCGATTCGCGACAGCGTCGGGTTTCCAGTGGGACCAGGCGCAGCCCGAGGTCCAAACCGAGCTTGACCGGTACTTGTTGAATCACACGGACGATGCCGTGAGCACGGAGATGGACGCGGAAAATCAATCCGTAGACGGAGCGCCGCGGTGAGAGTGGTGAGTGCGGCGATGATTGGCGCCGTGCTGCTTGGCGCGCCGCCCGTGAACGCCGAGGGTCCCGAGTACTGGCTATCGCGCCTCGCGCACGCGTCGCAGGCCGTGAGTTTCCACGGCGAAGTGAGCCACCGTCATGGCGACCGCGTGCAGGCGATGGAGCTCGCGCGGAGAGTTGGGCCCGACGGGTACGCTGAGCGCATTTTGACGTTGAGCGGAAGTCCACGCGAAGTGGTGCGCGACGGCAAGACCATTACCTGTGTGCTGCCGGCGGGCCGCGAGCGGCTCGATGGCCGTCTGCCACGCAATCCCTTTCCGACCGGGTGGTCGGACCCCGAAAAATTGTCCGCACATTACGAATTGCTCGATCTCGGCGAGGATCGTGTCGCGGGTCGAACTTGCCGGGTGATTGGCGTCCGTCCGCGTGACGAGTTCCGTTATGGCTACCGGCTTTGGATTGACACGGACTCCGGGCTTTTGCTCCGGTCTGATTCCATGAACGAACACGGCGATGTCATCGAGCAGGTTTCGTTCACGCGCGTGTCGATTCCCGCTGAACTCGACCCTCGCCGTGTCGCAACTTCGTTGTCGGGCGCCACGGTTCGCTGGAAAGTGGCCGGTGACGATGCGGCTCAAATTGAGGAACCCTCGTGGTCGGTGGGTGCGCTACCGCCGGGTTTTATGACCGACGGGATTCGTGCGCGTGAACACCAAACGATGCAGCAAGTTTTCACCGATGGGCTCGCAAAAGTGTCCGTGTTCATCGCGCCGGTAGACGACGGCCGCAAGGGCCTCGCGGGAACCTCGCGCATGGGCGCTGTAAGCGCATTTGGAACCGTCATCGAGGGGCACCAGGTTACGGTCGTCGGCGAAGTGCCGCCCGCCACTGTCCAATTGATTGGCGAGTCGCTGGCGTTCGGCCGGCGGTGATCGAGGAACAAGCCGAGGTTACTGAGGTCGACGGCGACATCGCGTGGGTCGCCTGCCGTCAGCAGCAGGAGTGCGCGCGCTGTGCGGCCGGCAACGGCTGTGGCGGGGGGCTGCTCGGCCGTTGGTTGGGGGACCGTTTACACCGCGTGCGCGTCACGCATGACGGTTCTTTGCAGGTCGGGGAGTGCGTTGTGATTGGCGTCGACGAGCGCGTCGTATTGCACGCCGCCGCCATCGTTTATGGCGTTCCGCTTCTGGCACTCATCGGCGGGGCAATCGCGGGGGAAGCCGTGTTCGGCGGCGATGCCGGTGCGCTCGGCGGGCTCGTCTCGGGGCTTGCTGCAGGATTCCTGTGGGTGCGGTCCTTTTCGCGTAAAATCCCCGTCCAGCGATGGTTTCAGCCCGCGGTGTTGCGGCGCGCCCCCGAGGAAATTCGATGAAGTTTGTGCCAATCCTGATGCTCTTGTGGCTGGCGTTCGCGCCGGCAACGCTTGCGCAGCCCGGCCCGGATTTCGCGGCACTCGTTGAAGAAGCGTCGGCGGCCGTCGTCAACATCGCTGCGGCTCGCCCGCCTCAGGCGGTCGAGCGCAAGCCGGGAAGCTCGACGCCGCTGGATGAGTTACTGCGAGGTTTCCCACAACCCTTCGACGGCCCATCGATGGGTTCGGGCTTCTTCATCTCTGACGACGGTTATGTCCTCACGAACTACCACGTCGTTCATGCAGGCGGCGAAATCGTGGTCACTCTGTCCGACCGGCGTCAGCTCGTGGCGGAGCTCGTTGGATTCGACGAGGATAGCGACCTCGCATTGTTGAAAGTCGATGCCAAGGGCGTACCGGTTGCCCGCGTAGGGACCTCCGAGCGACTGCGCGTCGGCGAGTGGGTCGTCGCAATCGGATCACCGTTCGGCTTTGAGCACTCGGTGACCGCTGGCATCGTGTCGGCGAAAGGCCGTTCGTTGAGCAGCGAGCGCTATGTACCGTTCCTGCAGACCGATGTGGCGATCAACCCAGGAAACTCTGGCGGCCCGTTGTACAACCTCCAGGGTGAAGTGGTCGGCATTAACTCACAAATTTATTCGCGCACGGGTGGATTCCAAGGCGTGTCGTTCGCAATCCCCGTTGAGGTCGCGCTCGACGTCGTGGCACAGTTGCGCGCGCACGGCCGCGTGAGTCGTGGTTGGCTCGGCGTCACGGTGCAGGACGTTACCCGCGATGTCGCAGAGTCGTTTGGGCTCACCCGGCCGGAGGGTGCGCTGATCACGCAGGTGCTTGAGGACAGCCCAGCTGCGCGCGCGAGCTTACAGCGCGGCGACGTCATCCTTGAATTCGACGGTCATCCGGTTGAGCGGTCCTCGATGCTGCCGCAACTCGTCGGCGGCGCGCCGGCGAATCGCTCGGTACCCGTCCGCATCATGCGAGACCGACGCAGTCGGACCATCGACGTTGCGGTTGGCGAATTGCCGCGTGAGGCACCGCTGGCGACGATTCCGGCGCCGGCGCGCGTAGGCGGCAACCGCATCGGCGCCGTGGTTGCGCCGCTCACCGACGAGCAGCGCAGCGCGCACGAACTGCCTGAGTTCGGGGTGTTGGTCATGGAGGTCGGCGAGGGTGTCGCACGCCGTGCAGGATTGCGCGTTGGCGACGTCGTGCTGAGCATCGAAAAACACCGCATCCGCGACGTCGCGCATTTCAACGAGCTGGTCAACGGCTTGCCGAAAGGGAAGGCCGTCGCAGCGCTCGTGCAGCGCGGAGGTTCGCCCCTATTCCTCGCGTTCAAGGTCGAGGCCGACGAGTGACGGTGGGCGTCGTGCTTTACGGTCGCCGGGACTGCCACCTGTGCGCCGATTTCCGCGACGCGTTGTCCGACTGGGCAGTGTCTGTCACGGAGGTCGACGTGGATGGCGACGCAGACCTCGCGCGTCGGTACGGCGCGCGTGTGCCGGTGCTCACGGCGGCGGACGGCACTGAAATCTGTCACTACTTCTTAGACGCGGATGCGCTGCGCCGCCACATGGAATCCCAATGAGTTTCCCGCTTGACCGAATCCGTAACTTCTCGATCATCGCCCACATCGACCACGGGAAGTCGACGCTCGCCGATCGTTTCATCCAGTTGTGCGGTGGCCTCGAACTTCGCGAGATGGCGGAGCAGGTGCTCGACTCGATGGACATCGAACGCGAGCGTGGAATCACCATCAAGGCGCAAAGCGTTTCGCTCGTGTACACCGCCGCGGACAGCAATGTTTACCAGTTGAACTTCATCGACACGCCGGGCCACGTCGATTTCTCGTATGAGGTGTCGCGTTCACTTGCCGCGTGTGAAGGCGCGCTGCTCGTCGTCGACGCCGCGCAAGGCGTCGAAGCACAGAGCGTCGCGAACTGCTACACCGCGATCGACGAAGGGCTCGAAGTCGTTCCGGTCCTGAATAAGATGGACCTGCCGCAGGCGGACCCAGAGGCGGTCGCCCATGAGATCGAGGAAATCATCGGTATCGGCGCGCAGGACGCGGTTCGTTGCAGCGCGAAGTCCGGTGACGGCGTCGTCGACGTCATCGAACGCCTGATCACGCGGATTCCACCGCCGCGGGGCGACCGGGATGCCCCGTTGCAGGCGCTGATCATCGACTCGTGGTTCGACCCGTACGTCGGCGTCATCTCTTTGGTGCGTGTGATGCAAGGCACGCTGAAACCGCGTGACAAGATGCGCGTCTGGTCGACCGGGCGTAGTCACCAAGTGGACAAAGTCGGCATTTTCACACCGAAGCGCACCGACCGCGACCAGTTGACGGCAGGCGAAGTCGGCTACGTGATCGCCGGAATCAAGGAAATCGACGGCGCGCCGGTCGGCGATACGCTGACCCTTGAGAATCGGCAATGCGCCGCGCCGCTGCCGGGGTTCAAACAGGTCCAGCCACGTGTGTTCGCGGGTTTGTTCCCGATTTCGTCAGATGCGTATGAAGATTTCCGCGAAGCGCTACAGAAGCTGAAGCTGAACGACGCGGCGCTGCACTATGAGCCGGAGAATTCAACGGCGCTCGGTTTCGGCTTCCGGTGTGGCTTTCTCGGCATGTTGCACATGGAGATCGTGCAGGAACGCCTCGAGCGCGAGTACGACCTCGAGCTCATCACGACTGCTCCGACGGTCATTTACGAGGTCGAGCAAACGGACGGCACGCTGCTCTCCGTTGATAACCCATCGCGCTTGCCGGCGGTCAATTACATCAAGGAAATTCGCGAGCCCATCATCATCGCGAACGTCCTCGTGCCGCAGGAATACCTCGGCGCGGTCATTACGTTGTGCATCGATAAGCGCGGCGTGCAGAAGCGGATGCAGTTCCTCGGCAAGCAGGTTTCGATGAGTTGGGAGATACCGCTCAGCGAGGTCGTGCTCGACTTCTTCGACAAACTGAAATCATGCAGCCGCGGATACGCATCGTTCGATTACCATTTCGATCGGTTTCAGGCTGCGCCGTTGGTCCGGTTGGACGTGCTGATCAATGGTGAGCGGGTCGACGCGCTGTCTGTCATCATCCACCGCGACGCTGCGCAATCGCGCGGTCGCGACCTAGTGGAGCGCATGCGGGAACTGATTCCGCGCCAAATGTTCGAAATTGCCATCCAGGCGGCGATTGGATCGCACGTGATTGCACGGAGCTCCGTGAAGGCGCTGCGTAAGAACGTGACCGCGAAATGTTATGGTGGCGACGCGAGCCGCAAGCGTAAGCTGCTGGAAAAGCAGAAAGCCGGTAAGCGCCGAATGAAGCAGGTCGGTAATGTTGAGATCCCGCAGGAGGCTTTTCTTGCCGTCTTGCAGGTCGATAAGAAGTGATGGAGATTGCACATGCATTTTGACTTCGCGGCCGCGCTGGTGCTCGGCGCGTTCATTACCGGCGTGATCTGGGCGGTCGACGCAGCGTTCTTTGCGCCGCGCCGACGGGAAGCCGCAGTAGGCGAGTCCGTGCGCGAGCCCGTCATCGTCGACTACGCGCGTTCCTTCTTCCCGCTGATTGTCATTGTATTGGTGCTGCGGTCGTTCGTCGGCGAACCGTTCAGGATTCCCTCCGGCTCGATGTTGCCGACATTGCTCGTTGGCGACTTCATCCTCGTGAACAAGTTCGCATACGGGCTGCGCTTGCCGGTCGTCGATACGAAGATATTGGACCTCGGTGAACCCAAGCGGGGGGACGTGGTCGTGTTTCGTTACCCGCAGGACCCGAGTGTGGATTTCATCAAGCGCGTTGTCGGCCTGCCCGGCGACCGGATTGCGTACCGTGACAAGCAGCTGTTCGTCAACGGCGATGCCGTTCCTCAGGATTTTGCGGGCCCTTATGGCGCGTATCCGGTGCATGCGATTCAGATTCGAACGGAGCAGCTCTCGGACGACGGGCATCAAGTACTCGTGATGCCAGGTCGTGAAACGGACCCGCTTGAATTTTCCGTCCCCGAAGGTGAATACTTCGTCATGGGCGACAACCGCGACAATAGCAACGACAGTCGCGAGTGGGGGACGGTCCCTGAGAGAAATCTCGTGGGCCGGGCCATCGTCGTCTGGATGAGTTGGGTGCCTGGCGAGGGCCCGATGTGGAGCCGATTCGGTACCGTAATCCATTAATTCGGAGAGAAACTATGGCGATGCGCCAAACGCAGCAAGGCATGACGATGATCGGTTGGCTGGTGCTGCTGGCGTTGATCGGCTTTTTAACGCTGATCGCGCTTCGGCTGATTCCCGGCTACATGGAGTTCTACACGATCCTTTCATCGGTGGAGTCCGTGCACAGCCAGGCGACGCCTGAGACGACGGCGGCGGGGATTCGCAGTGACCTTTCTAAGCGATTCGCCGTAAACGACATCGAGAGCATCAAACCGAGCGATCTCATCGTGAAGCGGCAGGATGGCGTGCTGACCATCCACATCCTGTACGAATTCCGGACGCCGATGATGGGGAACGTCGACGCGGTCATCGTTTTTGATCGCATGGTTGGGGGCGGGCCCCGTTGAGCAAAGGCCGCGACGCGCTCTGCGATCGCCTTGGCCACCGCTTTAGCGAACCCGCCCTGCTCAATGACGCGCTCACACACCGCAGTGCGCGCGGACAACATAACGAGCGACTCGAATTCCTCGGCGACGCGGTGCTCGCGCTCGTCATCTCCGACGCGTTGTACCGCCGTCATGACACGCTTCCAGAAGGTGATCTGAGCCGCCTGCGCGCCGCGCTCGTGTGCGGCCCGTCGCTCGCGGAAATCGCGCGCGAACTCGACATTGGCGAGCTCTTGGTACTCGGCGGTGGCGAACTGAAAAGTGGTGGCCACCGGCGAGACTCGACGCTCGGCGATGCGGTTGAGGCGTTGATTGGTGCGGTGTATCTGGATGCCGGCTTCTCGGCCGCACGCGACGCCGTATTACGCGTGTTCGCGAGCCGACTCGAATCGCCACCGGATCCTGCGAGCCTGAAAGACCCAAAAACTCGCTTGCAGGAGCTGTTGCAGGCCCGTGGATTACCGCTTCCGGTCTATACGGTGGTCGATGAATCAGGCGAGCCCCATCAGCGAACCTTTCGAGTGAGTTGTGTATCCGCCGACCCGATGGTCGCGCGCGAGGGTGAGGCGCACAGTCGGCGGGCAGCTGAGCAACTGGCGGCGGAGCGCGTACTTGAGGTGTTGGAGAATAAAGGTGGTTGACCAGACAGCATCAACAGAAGGTCCCAGGTGCGGGATGGTGGCGCTCGTGGGACGGCCGAACGTCGGTAAGTCGACGCTGCTGAATCGACTGGTCGGGCAGAAAATTTCAATTGTGACCCCGCGACCGCAAACGACTCGCCACACGGTCAATGGGGTGCTGTCGGTGCCTGGCGCACAAGTTGTATTCATCGACACCCCAGGTCTGCATCAAGGCGGCAAGCAGGCCATCAACCGGTACATGAATAGGGCGGCGGCCGGCGCGCTCGCTGATGCGGACGTAATCGTCGTTGTGGTCGAGGCGCGCAAGCTGACCGAGGAGGACGAGGCGGTGCTCGCACGCGTCGCGACGGCTTCGGCGCCGGTGGGGCTCGTCATCAACAAGGTCGACCGCGTGCGCGAGAAGGTGCAGTTGCTGCCTTTCATTGATGCGCTGCGCCAGCGTGGAGCGTTCGAGTTCATCCTGCCAGTCTCGGCAGAAACCGGCGAGGGCTGCGACTTGCTCGAGCAGGCATTGATTGCACGCATGCCCCTTGGCGAACCGCTATACCCGACCGATCAGGTGACAAACCGCAGTATGCGATTCATCGCGGCGGAACTCGTGCGTGAAAAGCTGATGACCCGCCTCCGAGACGAGATTCCTTACGGCATTACAGTGGAGATCGAGCGGTACGACGAGGGCGATACGCGTACCGACATCGGCGCAATCATTTGGGTGGATCGTGACAGCCACAAGGGCATCGTCATCGGCAAAGGCGGCACGATGCTGCGCGACGTGGGTTCCGCCGCGCGGCAAGACCTCATTCGCATGCTCGACCGGCCCGTAACCCTGAAACTCTGGGTTAAGGTGCGCGAAGGCTGGGCCGACGACGAGAACGCGCTGCACCGCTTCGGCTACGAATGAGTGGTCGTGTGACGCTCGCGCCGGCGTGGGTCCTCCACACACGGCCTTACCGAGATACCAGCCTGCTCATCGAAGCATTGAGCGAAGAGTACGGCCGGGTTGGGCTCGTGGCCCGCGGCGTCCGCGGTACGCGCGGTCGTTGGCGCGGCCTGCTGCAACCGCTGCAACCCCTGTTGTTGTCGTGGTCCGGGCGTGGAGAGCTCGGCACTCTCGCGGGCTGCGAACCGGCGGGACCGGCCGTATCGCTCCGCGACGAGGCGCTGCTCTCGGCGCTGTACATGAATGAGGTGCTCCTGCGCGTACTGCAGCGGAGTGACCCGCAGCCCGCCATTTTCCAAATCTACGGTGACACGCTCGCCGGTTTGTCGGAGAGCGACGGCGCGGTCGCGTTGCGCTTGTTCGAAAAACGCCTGCTCGACGCGCTCGGGTGGGGCGCCGCGTATGACCAGACGGCGGATGATGGTACCGCCGTCGACGCGGCGAGCCGGTACGGCTTCACGGCCGACCGGGGTGTGCTCGCAACCGCGCCGGGCGATCTCGAGGTGGCTGGCGCTGCGTTGATCGCGCTCGCCCGTGAGGAACTCACTGACCCATTGGTCATGGGTGATGCACGTCGCGTACTACGCGCTGCGTTGGCGCCGCACTTGGGGGACCGGCCGCTGCAAACGCGGGAGCTCCTCAAGGAATGGCGTAAAATGCGCTAATGGAGCCGATTCGACTGGGTGTGAACGTGGATCATGTGGCGACGCTGCGACAGGCGCGCCGCACCCCGTATCCGGACCCCGTCGCCGCGGCGCTCGTTGCTGAGGCGGCCGGTGCGGACAGCATCACCGTACATCTGCGCGAAGACCGGCGTCACATCCAAGAGCGCGATGTCGTCGTGTTGGTCGAGCGACTGCGCACACGGCTCAATCTCGAACTCGCGGTGACAGACGACATGATCGAGTTCGCGATCCGCACACGGCCCGCGGATTGTTGCCTGGTTCCAGAACGACGGGAGGAGCTCACGACGGAGGGTGGGCTTGACGTCGTGGGTGCGCAGGCGCGTGTTGCGGCGGCGTGCGAACTATTGACGGACGCTGGTATCCGCGTCGCGCTATTCGTCGATCCCGACCGCGTGCAACTCGATGCTGCGCGCGCCGCGGGTGCGCCGGTTGTTGAACTCCACACCGGCCGCTACGCGGATGCTGCCGATCATGTGGCCGAACTCGCACGCCTCGTTGATGCGGCACGCTATGCGCACGAACTTGGGCTCGAGGTCCACGCCGGTCATGGGTTGACCAATGAGAACGTCGGCCCGGTCGCGGCGATTCCTGAGATTATCGAGTTGAACATCGGCCATGCAATTGTTGCAGACGCCGTTTTCATCGGTCTCGCTGCGGCAGTCACCCGGATGCAGCGGGCGATTGCCGCGGGCCGTGGCGCATGATTTTCGGCATCGGTACCGACATCGTATTGGTCTCGCGCATCGAGGCCGCTTGGACACGGTTCGGTCAAAGGTTCGCTGAGCGTATTCTCACGCCCTCCGAACTTGCGCTTTTCGCCGACACGCGGGACAAGGTGCGGTTCCTCGCTCGGCGTTTTGCGGCCAAAGAGGCCATGGCCAAGGCGCTTGGCACGGGCTTCGCACATGGAATCAGTCCGCGTTTACTCGGCGTCGTGTCAGATGCCTGGGGCAAGCCGCAGGTCGCGCTGGAGCCCAGTGCTGTTCAGGTTGCGGCGCGATTGGGTGCGGGGGATGGTTTTGTGTCGATCGCAGACGAGGAAGCCATCGTTACGGCATTCGCCGTGTTTGAACGCCGATAACCAGCGTCGCGCTCGTTCCGTCCGCGCGTTCGAGTAGCGTTTCGTGACCATCACGCTGTAGCGCAGCCGTTGCCGCCGCGACCAATTCGGGCCGAGCAGCGGCCGTCGGCGCCTGTAGTTCCAAGCGACAGACGGTGGTGCGACATGCCAGCTGCGCAATCGTAACTTCCGAACCGTCGATTACCGTCGCCAGACTCCGATTAATCTCTGCGGTTGCGCGCTCGGCCCATGCGGGATCGTGGCGTTCACGTTCGAAGCGCGTCGTCAGTGCGGTTGCCGATTCGGTGGCCTCCCGCGCCTGAAGTTCGACAGTGGCGATGGCGGGGGCGTCAACCGCCGGTAGGTCCACGATGTCGGGCGCTGCTCTGGATCCTGGTGCGCGCTCGCGTTCGGAAGCGGGTTGGTACACGAGCACGACCATTAAGCCGAGCACGATGGCCGTGGCGATCAGCCAATACTTCTTATCCATCACGCGTCTCCATAAGCATGCTTTCCAGCGCCGTCGTCTCACAGATTACACGCGACACGGCGTCGGGTCCCGCGGCAACGCGCATCGAATCCAGGGCGTCCGCGAGCGCACGTAGCCGACACGCACCCGCGGTCCCGGCGAGATCGTGAACAGCTGCCGCGATCGCGTCTTCGTCGTTGGCTGCAATCGACCGTCGAAAGGCGGCGACTTGCGCGGGAAAATCCTCATGAAAGATTGCCCGCACGTCCGCGCTCAACGCCGCGAGCGAATCGCGGGCGGTATCACGGCGTTCTCGCGCCTCGATGAGCAGCGCTGCGAGTCGCCGCTCGTCAACGGGTTTGGTCAGTACGTGAACAATGCCGGCTGCGCGTGGCGCCGGATCCCGCAACGCGAGCACGTTCGCAGTCACTGCGACGACGAGCGTACCGGGTGCGACCTCGTACAATCGACGGGCGGTTTCGAGCCCGCCGATGCCGGGCATCTGCAAATCAAGCAGTAGGGCGTCATAGCGCACGGCCGCGGCATAGGAAAGCGCACTTTCGCCGGTAGCGCATTGGTCGATTCGTGCTGCGCCGAGCGCGTTGAGTTGCTGTACGAGTAGCGCACGGTTGATGCGGTTATCGTCAACGACGAGCAGGCTCAGTCCATCGAGGGACGCCGGTGGTTTCTCGGGGAGTGGCTCGGTGGCGCCGAGCTGGGTGCCCACGGCTCGGTAGAACGCGGTCACCGTGCTACATCGCGGCAGGCACACCGCGCGCATCTCGAACGGTTCGTGCGTACCGGACAACACGATGGGTGTTTGGCCGGCGCATGCGCCTAACACCGCGCGCTGCCAGTCGGCGCCTGCCTCGGCGGTACTGAAGACGAGGACCTCGTGGGTCGATTCCGCCGGGGGATCAGCAACGGCATCGACAGTGGCGCCGCGGGCTTCGAGGAGCTGGGCGAGGTGGTCCCGAGTCAACGCATCGGTATCACAGACGAGCATGCGTCGGCCGTGCCAGCGTTCATCGCGCGCTGCGCTCTCTGCGTCGCCCAGGTGGAGGACGACCCCGAATCGACTGCCCTTCCCGGGTTCTGATTGAAGGGAAATCTCGCCGCCCATCGCTTCGACCAGCTTATTGGCGATCACAAGGCCAAGGCCCGTGCCGGGATAATCGGCTGTCGAGGGCGACGCCTGTGCAAACGCCTGAAACAGTTGTCGCTGCACGGGAACCGCGATGCCGATGCCTGTGTCCGTCACGGTGACCTCGATGGCGGTGCGCCCAGGTAGTGGATGCGGGTGTCGCGCGACTTCGACCGTCACGCGCCCATCGGGCGTGTACTTGATCGCGTTGCCCACGAGATTCGTGAGCACCTGTTGGATTCGGGCAGCATCGCCTCTCAACATCGCTGGCACGTCGCGCGCTACGCCTCGGCGAATATCCAGCCCCTTCGCATACGCAAGCGGGGCGAGCAACGAGAGCACGTCATCCACGCATTCACGGACGTTGAATGGCGCTTCGGCGAGTGACATTTTGCCTGCCTCGATGCGCGACAAGTCCAACACGTCGTTCAGAATTCGCATCAGCGTCTCAGCGGACTTCTGGATGGTCAGTACGTGGTCTTGCTGGGTAGGGTTGAGTTCGCTGCGTGCGAGCAGATTCGTAAAGCCGATGATGCCGCTCATCGGGGTACGGATTTCGTGACTCATCGCCGCCAGGAATTCACTTTTCACGTAGCTCGCCTCCAGCGCACGCTTGCGCGCGAGGTCGAGTTCGACGTTGCTGATTTCGAGCGCGGCAATCGTCTGCTGAAGGTCGGACGTTGCACGCTCGACTTGGTCCTCGAGTGTGCGTTGGGTTCGTTGGACCTCGTCGGCCATGCGATTCAGGCCAGATTCGAGCATGCCAAGCTCGTTCTGAGACGACTCCGCGACCCGAACGCTGAGATCCCCATCCTGCACCCGCCGCATCGCACTCGCGAGGCGCTGGACCGGTTCACCGATTCGCTCGCCGAGGCGCCGCGCGAGATACATGCTCGCCAACAAGCCGAGCAGCGCGAGCGCGATACCGGTCAGGATGACGTCGAGTTGGCGTGCGAACGCTGGCAGGAGCGCGATTTCAATCTCAACGGAGCCGATCTCTGCGATTCGATAGTCGTCCCCCGGCAAGTCGAATTCGCCGAGGTCTGTGGTCGGCTGGACGACCGGGGCGCGGAAGACTGCCGTCGCGCCGGGCTCCACGAAACGGGAGGCTATCCACGCGGCGACCGGAGAGCTGTCACCGCCGGGCGCCGCCGTCTTACCGGCTGCGGCGAGCACCATTCCGTTTCGGTCCCGGATCGTTACCGTGCGAAGGTCCGCTTCGATGAGCGCGGCATCCGCGAGCCGCTGCAGGACCTGTGTATTTCCAGAAAACACCCCGTATTCGGCGGCGGGCGCGAGCTGGCTCGCAACCACTTGACCCAGTCGCTGCTGGTGACCCTTCAAGTCAGACACGTGCATTGCCACGAGCCAGCCCGACACGATTACCGTCACGACGACCGCCGGAATGACGCCGGCGACGAGGAGCTGTCGACGGATGCCGCTTCGCTTCATGGTGTCGCGTCCAGCAGTGCGCGCAACCGCTGCTGCAGCACCGCGTCCGGCGGTAGATTCAGGCCGAGCGAAAACGCGACTTGACGATTCACCGATAGCGTATAGCGGACCGGAGTACCGGACGGTGGCAGCGGGCCGCGGTCAGGCAGCCACGCGACGAGGGTCTCCCCAAGTTCCGTGCCAAGTTGCGTCGGCGTTGTGTAAACCGCGGCGAGCGCGCCTGCGCGGACCCAGGACTCAGAGAAACCGATGACCGGTCGGCGAAGCCGGAAGCTGGTGAGCAAAAGCGACTGAACGTTGTAACGCGTATAGACGGCCGAGTCCGGTAGTGCAAGCAGCGCCTCGCTGCGCCGCAGAACCGTTATGAATGCGTCATCGATGTCGGCGCTGGAGGTCGAGTGGTGTGCATTGATGAATAAGTGGAAACGACCTGCTGCATCCAAAATCTCAGCGCGCCGGGCGACTGAGGACGGCCCGTACACGACACCAAGTTCGCGGAGTGGGGGCAGTAGCACGCGGACGAGTGCGAGTTGTCGCGCGAGCGATTGGTCGAGGAACAACGCGCTGCGGCGTTCGGATTGATCGCCGACAATTCGCTGCCAGCCAGCCGACGGCACCAACGTCGAGAACACGGGACGGGGGTCGTCGGAACCGGCCCAGCGCACCGCGGCCGCGGTGCCGACTGCCACAATCGCCGTCGCGGTGTCGGGAACGTCCTCGTCGAGTGCGCTGGCGCTCACGGTTGCGTGCGGATCAAGCGCATCGCGGGCCGCGACCAGCACTGCGTGGTAGGGACCATTGGGTTCGGACAGCACGAAATGCACGACCGGGCGGGCGTGTGCAGGCGCAACGCTCATCGCTGCCGCGATGAGCGCGATCGCCAACAGTGCCCGCGCGTGCATCGTTGCTAGAACCGGATACGGAGGTCGGCGAACACGCGTCGACGGAAGTCGTTGCGTGTCCGGAAATCCGACAGGTCGCCGATCGGTTGTTGGACCGTGAGCGAGAGTCGCGCTGCGGTACCGCCGAGGGCAAATTCGTGCGCGACCTTCAAATCAACGCGCTCGTGCCGCTTCACATAGGTGCCCGTGTTCAGACCATGCATTTCACCGAATCGGTACCAAGTTGCGCTGCTGAACGTGCGACTGCCGAATCGATACTCGGCGAACATCGAGCCGATGTTGCGTGGGCCGCTTTCCGAATAGAGTTCGTCCGTGTCGGTCGAATCGATGTCGGTATAGGCGTAATTGCCGATGAGCCGCAGCGATGGCGTCGGCCGCCAGCGTGCTTGAACTTCGAAGCCTTTCAGCGCCATCTGGTCGAAATTGCGGAAGTCCTGCACGATTCCGTCCAAGTCCGGATAAGGTTCGAAGTAGTACGTAATGAGCCGGTCGATCTTGTCGTTGAATATCCGAGCGTCAATGGTGAGATCCCGCACCGCGCTGCTGTAAACCCAGCCAAGTTCTCGTGAGCGCATCCGCTCCGCGCGGAGATTGCCAGTGGACAGCAACAACTGGTCGACCACCGAATCACTGAACCTCAGCTCATGGTTCGCGTTGTCTTCGACAATCGCAGGGGTGCGGGTGGCGCGGCTGTAGCTCGCGCGCAGCACCTGCCCGGGGGAATAACTCCAGTTCAGCGCAATGCGCGGCGACAACTCGGTTCCGGTCGCGCGGTCGTGCTCGAGCATCAGACCCACGTTCGCGACCCAATCGGGGGAAAATCGAAGTTCGTGGTGCGTGAACGCGCGGTGCAGCGTGGTGCTCAGCGTGTCCGGCCGCCCCAGGTATCCGGGCGCCTGCATGCGGTCGAGCCGGCTCGCCAGCCCCCACGCGCTGCGCCAGTTACCGCGCAGCGCCAGCGTTCGCTGATATTCGAGTTCGTACCGTTCGCCGCGCACGGACAATTCCCACAGCCCCTGTAGTCCGCCCAATTCGACCATTGGCTGGGTCAGATAGGTTTGGTCCCAGCTGTCCAGCGTCCAATAGCCGCGCACGGCATGGCGGTCGGTGGCATCGTCGCCCGATCGCCAGTTCAATTGCGCGTAGCCGTTGTTCGAGGTGATGTCATGCTCCGGCCGGAGCCGGTTGTTCACACCGCCGTGTTCGCGTCGACCTTCCGCCATTCCTGCATGCAGTTCCCAGCGCGAACCGTTCTCCGACTGCCAATCGGCGCGGCCAGAAAGCAGGACCGTGTCCTTGTCGTCTTGGTCCACCGTCGCGACGTCGCGACCTGAGGTGTCGTAACCATGATCGCCGAGCGCCTGCGTGGTCAGTCGCCACGAAAAGGTGTCGCGGCCTCCGCCGAGTGTCGCCGACTGGCGGTAGATGCCGTTGTTGCCGAGGGTTGTGCGCGTCGTGAAGCCACGCGCGAGATGTGGCCGCCGCGTCGTGATGCTGATGACGCCAAGCAAGGCGTTCGCACCAAACGCAGCAGCGTTCGGCCCACGGATGACCTCGATGCGCTCGATGTCCTCGAGCGCGAGCGGGAGCATCGTCCAATTCGTGTGGCTAATGACCGGCGAGTAAGCCGCGCGGCCATCGATAAGGACGAGCATCCGACGGGAATAGGGGTCGGCGAGCGCGTGGTAGCTCACGACCGCGTGGTGGCCGTTGTCATGCGCGACGATCATGCCGGGGACCAGGCGGAAGAGTTCCTGGATCTCGCGAGCCCCGGACGCCTCGATCATCTCCCTGTCGATCACCGAAATCGCGACGGGCGCGTCGGCAATCGTTTGATCCAATCGGGACCCTGCCAGCACGACGGGCAGTTCGTCGAGCCATTCCGCCTCCGTCAGCGTCCCTTCCTCGGCCACGGCGGCCGCACACAGCGGCAGCATCGCTGCCATCCCAAGCAACAAGCGGTGCATTGGATATCTCCCCCGGATTCCTGGGGTCATGGTACCGAAAGAAGTTACACTTGGCTGCCGATGGACATTCTCGCGTTCGACATTGAAACCGTACCCGATACGGATGGCTTCCGCCGCCTCGAAGGCCTAGATGGCGTCGATGATGCCGATACGGCGCGGATCATGTTCCACCGGCGCCGCCAAGAGGCCGGGACCGATTTCCTGCGGCTCCACCTGCAGCGCGTGGTCGCGATTTCGTGCGTGCTCCGGCGGGGCGACGAATTGCAAATCTGGACGCTCGGCGATGTCGACGCGAGCGAGGCCGAGATGGTGGCTCGCTTCTTCGCCGGTATCAGCCGCTATACGCCGACGCTCGTCTCGTGGAACGGGAGTGGGTTCGACCTTCCGGTACTCCATTACCGCGCGCTGCTGCATGGCATCTCCGCCCCGCGTTATTGGGACACCGGCGACGATGACCGTGAGTTCAAATTCAACAATTACCTGTCGCGCTTCCATTGGCGTCACATCGATTTGATGGATGTGCTGTCCGGTTTTCAAGCGCGCGCAAATGCGCCGCTCGACCAACTCGCCCAGCTCGTCGGCGCGCCGGGCAAGCTCGGTATGGATGGCAGCAAGGTCTGGGACGCATTCCAGGTGGGCGAAATCGCCGCGATTCGTGATTACTGCGAGACCGACGCGTTGAATACTTGGCTCTTGTACCTTCGTTTCGAGTTATTGCGCGGTCGGTTCGATCCGACGCGGTTCCAAGCCGAATGCGACCTTGTCGCACGCACGCTTGAACAGGCCGGCCGGTCGCATCTCGACGAGTTCCTCGCGGCGTGGGACCGCGACCGCTTTTGCGCGGTCGCCAACGGCGCATGAGCCGCGGCAAGCGGGAACCGCTTCGCGAAACGCTCGCGATTGATTCTGCTGCGCATGACGGTCGCGGGATCGCGCACGTTGACGGCAAAGTCGTCTTCGTGAGCGGCGCATTGCCCGGGGAACGCGTCGTCGCGCTGCGGCGGCCGCGGCGGCGCGGGTTCGACGAAGCGACCGCCGTCGAAATCATCGAGTCGGCGCCGGGGCGAACCTCACCTGCCTGTGCGCACTATGGGCTGTGCGGTGGCTGTTCGCTGCAACACGCGGATCCCGCGACGCAGCGGGCACTCAAACAACAGGCGCTTGCGGACAACCTCACGCGCATCGGTAAAGTCGCACCATCCGAGTGGTTCGAGCCGCTGACAGGTCCGGTGTGGGGCTATCGGCGACGCGCGCGCTTGTCGTCACGATTCGTGGACAAGAAGGGCCGCATGCTCGTTGGATTCCGCGAGCGTGAAGGCCGCGGCTTGGTCGCGGACCTCGCGGCGTGCGAGGTGCTCGCCGCGCCGGCGGGGCGCCTCATCGCGCCGCTTGCCGAGACGCTTGGCGCGTTACAGGCCGCGCACACGATTCCGCAGATTGAAGTGGCGGTCGCGGACAACGCCACGGTCCTCGTGATTCGTCACCTGTCGAAACTCGGTGAAACTGACCGCTCAAAACTGCGCGAGTTCGCGGCTGCCCACGGTGTCGAAATCCATCTGCAACCCGCGGGGTACGACTCCATCGCACCGCTCGATCCACCCGGGACCCAGCTCGTGTACGCGCTGCCGGATTTCGATATCGAAATTCGCTTCGAGGCTACCGATTTCGTCCAGGTCAACGGCGAGGTGAACCAGAAAATGGTCGCGCGTGCGGTCGAATTGCTCGATGCGGGCGCGAACGATACTGCGCTCGACCTGTTCTGCGGAATCGGCAACTTCACGCTGCCGTTGGCACGCCGCGCCGCACACGTGACGGGCATCGAGGGCGACGCGGCGCTGGTCGCGCGTGCGGCCGGCAACGCGGTACACAACGGAATTAGTAACGTCGAATTCCATACTGCGGACCTTTTTGCAGCGCCCAATGGCGCGTGGGCCGAACGGCGCTATGACCGACTGCTGCTCGATCCACCGCGGGCGGGCGCGCGCGAAATTATTGACCTTGTCCCGCGCTGGGCGCCCCAACGCATTGTGTACGTGTCGTGTCATCCAGGGACGCTCGCTCGTGACGCCGGGGTGCTCGTGAACGAATACGGGTACTCGCTCGTGGGCGCCGGCATCATCGACATGTTTCCGCACACCGCGCATGTCGAATCGATTGCGTTGTTCACCCGATGACCATCGCATCCGGCCCATTGATCGTCGACGTTGCGGGTCCCACCCTCGCACCGGAAGACTTCGAGGTCCTCGAACATCCTGCGATCGGGGGCGTGATTCTATTCACGCGCAACTACGATTCGCCGTCGCAGTTGACCGCGCTGTGCCGTGCCTTGCACAAGCTTCGGCCACGCGCGCCCTTGCTCGTCACGGTCGACCACGAGGGCGGGCGCGTACAGCGCTTTCGCACGGGGTTCACGAACTTACCACCCGCGGCGCGCTGCACCGACCCGGCGGCCGCGCACACACAGGGCCAGACGCTCGCAACCGAGTTGCGCGCGCACGGCGTACACCTGAGTTTTGCGCCGGTCCTCGACCTGGACCGCGGGCTCGGGAGTGTCATCGGCGACCGCGCATTCTGCGCGGACCCCGCCACGGTCGCGGAACTGGGCGTTGCGTGGATTGCCGGCATGCGTGCCGGTGGCATGGCCGCGTGCGGCAAGCACTTCCCCGGCCACGGCGGGGTCGCGGGCGATTCGCATCATGAGTTGCCCGTCGATTCGCGCAGTCTCGATGAAATCGCGCGCGAGGATCTCGTCCCATTCCGCGCCGCCATCGCGGCGGGTGTCGAATCGCTGATGATGGCGCACGTGCTGTTTCCGGCGGTCGATGCGTTGCCGGCGAGCCTGTCGCGGCGCTGGATTATTGAAATCCTGCGCGGCACGCTCGCGTTCGAGGGCGCCGTCGTGTGCGATGACCTCAGTATGGCGGGCGCAGCGGGCTACGGCGGTTACGCGGACCGCGCGGCCGCGGCGCTGGCCGCGGGGTGCGATGCGCTGCCGGTGTGCAACAACCGCGACGGCGTCATCGAGATTATCGAGTCGGTGCGCATGGCGCCTGATCGCACGCGCGCGGCGAGGCTTTCAAGGATGGCGCCGCGGTGAGCTGGGTCAACGACCCGGTACTCGCTGCGTCGCGCGTGGTCTATGATGCGCGCGCAATCGACGACGCGATCAATGTGGTTGGGCAGGGGGTACACGCGCGTTGCGAAGGCTGCGATCCCATCGTACTGTCGGTGTTGATCGGCGCGCTGCCGTTCACGGCCGCGTTGCTGCAACGCCTCGCGTTCTCGCTGCAACTCGATTACGTGCAGGTCGCGCGCTACCGCGGGGCGACGCGCGGCGGCGG
>CAYODZ010000206.1:0-16763 GCA_964402835.1 uncultured Gammaproteobacteria bacterium
GGTCGGCGTTCGTCTCGACGCCGAGCGCATCGGCAGTGATGTCGCGCAGATGGGCGTCAGCCTCACCATTGGATTCTGACCACATGACCCGCCTGCTGTTATCCATCGTGTTGGCTGCATCGCTGCTAATGCCGGCGACGGCGGCGAGTCAGTCGGAGTTCGCTGTCAGTGCCGGTGTCACTCGATCGACGGCCGACACGTTCTCGCCGGGGACTGGTGTGGCCACTACGCTCACGGACGATTTTTCCGGAACCGGAACCCGCGTGGCGCTCGATTGGCGTCGGTCGCCGTGGCTGGGTTTTCGCGCGGGCTGGACACGGTTTGGAACTAACACTGGGCAAGTGACTTTCCCAACGATTTGTTTGGGGGTTTGTCCTCCCGGCACGCCACCACAAGTCGTCACCATCGATCAGGAGGGGGACGCGCTTTGGCTCGCGTACACGCCGAGCGTCGTCTACGAGAAGTGGATTGTTGACGGTTCGCTCGGGGTGGTGCGCAGCGAGATTAGAACCGTGCATGTGGGCCATAACTTCACCCAGCGGTCACAGCGCACCGGGGTTCAGATTGGCGCGGGCGCCGAATACCGCGTCACCCCTCGGGTCGGCTTGCGGACCGACGTGGAGCTGTTCGGGGGCGAGGCGTCTCAGGTCGCGTTGAGCGTGCGCGTCCGCTTCTGAAGTAACATCTCCCGATGGGGAGAGTATTCAAAGTTATTGGGGCGTTGCTCGGCGTCCTACTCATCGTTGCAATCGCGTTCGGCGCGTGGTTCTGGTCACAGCTCAACGCGAGCCTGCCTGTTTATGACGGCGAGCTCGCATTGTCGGGGCTGACCGCTCCGGTCACGGTCGAGCGCGACGCGCTCGGCGTCGTCACGATCCACTCCGAAGACATCAATGACGAGGCGCGCGCGCTTGGCTTCGTACACGCGCAGGAACGCTTCTTCCAGATGGACCTGCTGCGTCGTAGCGCCGCGGGCGAACTCGCCGCGTTGGTCGGTGCGGGGGCCGTGTCCATGGACGAGACGCGTCGTATACACCAATTGCGGCGGACCGCGGGGCGATTCCTGGAATCCGCGCCGGACGACTACCGCACGTTGCTCGATGCGTACACGGATGGGGTGAATGCGGGTCTTGTTGCGCTTGATGCGAAGCCGTTCGAGTATCTGCTGCTACGCACCGAGCCCGAGCCGTGGACATCCGAGGATTCCATCCTGGTGGTCGGCGCGATGTTTTTTGATTTGCAGGGCGGTAGTGGGCTGCACAAGCTCAGCGAACTCACCGCGCGCGAAGTCCTGCCGCCCGCTGTTGCCGACTTCCTTTACCCGACCCTCGCCGAGGGCGACGCGCCGATTGACGGGAGCGAGAGTCCGCCTGCAGCCATTCCAACGGCGTCGGATTACGACCTGAGCGCACTTCCCGTCAAGCTGTTTGGAGAACCTATCCCCCTACGCGAGCCGCCCCCGGTCGGTTCGAACAACTGGGCGGTCTCAGGTGCGCACACGGCGTCCGGCCATGGGTTGGTCGCGAACGACATGCACCTCGGCTTGCAGGTGCCGTCTATCTGGTACCGCGCGGAATTGCGGCGCGAAGGGCAACGAATAACGGGCGTCACGCTGCCCGGCGTTCCGATGATCGTCGTCGGCAGTAACGGCTCGGTTGCGTGGGGCTTTACGAACAGCTACGGAGATTGGATGGAGCTCATCGTGCTTGAGACCGACGAGCTCGGACGCTACCGCGCGCCGGACGGCTGGCACGCGTTTGATGTCGTGTCATCGCCCATCGCGGTTGCGAACGGTGAAGCGCGCGCGTTTGATTTCAAGACGACCATCTGGGGGCCGGTGCTCGGCGAGTTGCCGGATGGCCGACCGTATGCGTTGCGTTGGATTGCGCACGACCCGCGCGCGTATGCGTCGGGTTTTCTCGCACTCGCGGACGCGCGTTCCGTCGACGAAGCGATTGCGGCCGCGAACCGTTCCGGAATACCCCACCAGAACTTTGTGGTCGCGGACGCCGACGGCAACATCGGTTGGACCATCATGGGGCAAATGCTCGATTTGACGCACGACGAATACCCGCGTGTCGTGAACCCAGACCATGGGCGCATCTGGACGGCGAATTCACGCGTGGTCGGTGGTGAGCTGCTCGACAAGGTCGGCGACGGCAGCTACGCATACGGCCAACGCGCCGCACAAATCCGCGACCGCCTGCTCGCGATCGACAATGCCACGCCGGCCGACATGCTCGCGGTCCAACTCGACGACGAAGCGCTGCTTCACATGCGTTGGCGCGATGCGCTCCGCGCTTTGCTCGACGACGCGACTGTCGCCCAGGATGAACGGTACGGCGCGGTGCGCGATGCAATCGACGAATGGAATGGCCACGCATCGATCGATTCTGTCGGCTTCCGCGTGGTGCGCGGCTGGCGCAATAGGATCGTTGCAAACGTGCTCTCGGCGCTGACGGCCGAAGTGCGCGCGCACGACGAAGACTGGCGCTACTTTGGCTTCCGAAGCGAGGCGTGGGCGTGGCCGCTGTTGCGCGACGAGCCGGAGCACCTGCTCGATCCACGCTACGGTTCATGGCGCGACCTGAAGCTCGCCTCGCTCAATGAATTGCTGGAAAACCTGGGCGTGTCTGCGCCGACCGACCTCGCGGAACGCACCTGGGGCGCGCTGAACACCGTCCAAGTCCGCCATCCGCTGAGTCAGGCGGTGCCAATCATCGGTCGATGGCTTGATATGCCGGCGAAACCGTTGGATGGCGAGACCTACACGCCGCGCGTGCAGGGGGTGCGCTTTGGCGCGTCGCAGCGCATGGCGGTGAGCCCCGGCGACGAAGCGAATGGCTACTTCCACATGCCGGGCGGGCAGAGCGGTCATCCGCGCTCGCCGTATTACGGTGCGGGGCACGACGATTGGGCCGAAGGGCGGCCAACGCCGTTCCTTCCTGGAAACGCCGAGCGGACGCTGCGGCTCACACCGCCCGCGGGTGACACGCGTGTCGCGGCCGTCGTGCTGCCGTCGGGCGCTGGCGCGGTCGCACCGAACACATCGAATGCCCCGGACGGCAGTGTGCTGCTGTCTTGGATCGAACCCGCGGGCGAGGGTCACGCACTCAAGTTCGCTCGGCTGAGGGACGGCGAATGGTCCGCGCCGCGGACCATCGCGACCGGTGATCGTTGGTTCGTGAACTGGGCGGATTTCCCGGCACTCGTCGAACTCGACGACGGCACGCTGATTGCACATTGGTTGCAGAAGAGCGGGCCGTCGACGTACGCGTACGACGTGATGGTTACGCGATCGTCCGACGGCGGCGCCTCGTGGAGCGAACCCGAACGCCCGCATGACGATGGCACGCAGACCGAGCACGGCTTCGTGACGTTGCTGCCGGTCTCAGACGATACATTGCGACTCGTGTGGCTGGACGGTCGCGAGACCAGCGGCGGGCACGGCGGCCACGATGGCGAGGGCGGCGGGGCGATGACGCTGCGCACGCGCACGCTGGCTTCCGATGGGACCTGGGGTGACGGGGAGCTGCTCGACGCGTCGGTCTGCGACTGTTGCCAGACCGCAGCGGTCGCGACCGAACGCGGCGTCACGGTCGCGTACCGCGATCGCACCGAGGAAGAAATCCGCGATCTGCTCCATACGTCATTGCGAGGCGGTCGGTGGACCGCGCCGTACGCATTAAGGGACGATGGATGGAAAATCAACGCCTGCCCAGTGAACGGTCCGGCACTTGCGACCGACGGCCGGCGGGTCGTGGCATCCTGGTTTACGGGCGCGGGCGACATACCCCGAGTCTTCGCGTCGTTCTCGGAGGATGGCGGCGATTCATTTGGCGAGCCGGTATTGCTCGACGAAGGCACGACGCTTGGCCGCGTTCACGCCGTCCTGCTGCGCGATGGCAGTGCGCTGACCAGCCGACTGGACGGCGGCGACAGTCCGGCAATTCGCGTCCAGCGCGTGCACCCTGACGGGCGCACCGATCCGCCGCTTACTGTCGCTCAGTCCAGTGCGGCGCGCGCGAGCGGCTTCCCGCGGCTCGCGCACATCGGCGACAACGTGCTGGTGGTCTGGACGGAACCCGGCGGCTTACGCGCGGCGCGGGTCAGTCTGCCATCAGCGCAGTGAGGTCCGTGATCACTTCGTTCGAGTGCACATCGGGCTTCACTTTGGGGTAATGCTTTGCGATCGTGCCGTCCGGCGCGATGATGAAAGTCTCGCGCTTCGCGTATGACATCGGCCCCATCTTTCCGAGCACGCCATAGGCCTTTGCGGTTTCTTGGTCGGCATCGGATAGCAGCGTGAAGGGCAGCGAATACTTCTCGGCGAAGGCTTGGTGGGACTCGACGTCATCGAGGCTCACGCCGACAACTTCCACGCCCATTTCCCGGAACTTGAAAATGTCGTCACGAAAATTGCACGCTTCGGTGGTACAGCCCGGCGTGTCATTCTTCGGGTAGAAATACAGCACGAGCCAGCGACCTTCGTAGTCGGCAAGCGAACGCGTCTCACCGGTCTGGTCACGCAGGCTGAACGCGGGAGCCGCTTCGCCGGCTTTTGGTTGCGCCACGGCGGGCGAAGAGAAGAACAGCGCGGCGGCAACGGCGACGACGACCGCAGCGGCGATGAAAAGTGTGATGGTCATACGCATAGGGACCTCCAAATTTTCCCATACGGTATCATGCCGCGATGTCACAGACGCGTCGTAGCGGCTTGGTTCTCACCGGGGGTGGCGCGCGCGGCGCCTATCAGGTTGGCGTCTTGAAGGCGCTTGCCGAAGCGCTACCGCGGGGCGGCCCGAACCCATTCCCCGTCGTGACTGGCACGTCGGCCGGGGCCATCAACGCGGCGGCGCTCGCAAGCTTCTCAGACGATTTCCACCATGCGGTCGCCGCACTCGAAAGCGTTTGGTGTGGTTTTCGTATCGATCATGTCATTCGCGCTGACCCCTGGACGATGGCGCGCAGTTCGCTGGCCTGGTTTCTCGCCCTGATTACCGGCGGGGTGGTCAGCAGCCCACCGCGGTCGCTACTCGACAATGCGCCGCTCCGCGACCTTATAGAACGCGAAATTCCCTTGGAGCGCATAGGCCCTGCCATCGCCGACGGTCACCTGCATGCCGTGTCGGTCAATGCGTCTGCGTACAGCCTCGCGCGTTCAGTTTCGTTCTACGACGGCGCGCCGGAAATTACCGATTGGTCCCGCACGCGCCGAGAGGGCCATCGCGCGACGCTGACCGCCGACCATTTGATGGCGTCCGTCGCGCTGCCGCTGGTGTTCCCCGCGGCGCGCGTCGAACACGAGTACTACGGAGATGGCGCACTGCGTCAGGGCGCGCCGCTGTCGCCCGCGTTGCATCTCGGTGCGGACCGGTTGCTCGTGATTGCGCTACGCAATGAGCGGCCGAACGAGGCGCCGACGGCCGAAGCCCCGGCGGACTATCCGTCGATGGGGCAAATCGCGGGTTACATGCTCGATGCGTTGTTCACCGACAGCTTATACAACGATGCCGAGCGCCTACGCCGCATCAATCAGACCGCCGCCGTGGCGCCGGGCGCGAGTCTCAAGCCCATCGATCTCATGATCATCAGCCCGAGCGAAGACCCGCGTGAAATCGCCGCGCGGCACGCCCGCAGCCTGCCGCGCAGCCTGCGCGCACTGCTGTGGGGCGTCGGCGCGCTGAACCGTGGCGGCATGCAGCTTGTGAGCTACCTGTTGTTTGAATCGGGGTACACTACTGAACTGCTGGAGCTTGGTTACCGCGACGCGAAACGACAACTACCCGAAGTGCTGAAATTCTTGTCATGACCTACTGCCTTGCCCTGGCGCTCGACGCGGGTTTTGTGTGCGTGTCCGATTCTCGCACGAATGCGGGCGTCGACAACGTGTCGACCTACAGCAAACTTCACCGCTTCGAAGTTGGCGACCGGATGTTTGTGCTGATGTCGTCGGGTAACCTCGCGACAACCCAGACGGTCGTGACGCGTCTACGCCGCGACTTGGACGACGACGCTGAACTCAATTTTGCGACGGTCGAGCACGCGTCAGAAGCGGCAAGTTACGTTGGTGACGTCAGCGCCGCCGCACAGCGCGTAAGCGAGGACGATCAGGACCAAGCCAGCGGTGATTTCCAGGCAACGTTCATTCTGGCGGTGCATATCCCCGGTGCGCCGCATATGTGTTATCTCATCTACCCGGCCGGCAATTACATCGCCGCCACCAATGAGACACCTTATCTGCAAATCGGCGAGCTGAAGACCGGAAAGGCCATTCTTGACCGCCTCGTCAGGCGAGACGTTCCGCTCGCGGCAGGCGCGCGCATCGCGCTGGTGTCGATGGAAGCCGCGATGCGCAGTAACGTGTCCGTCGGGCCACCCGTCGAGATGGTCGTTTATGAGGCCGGCGCCGATGACCATGGCCGGTACGTGAAATTCGAACACGACAATCCGTACTGGCGGAAGCTGTCGCGTGCGTGGGAGGAACAGTTAGGTATCGCGCTGGGCCGCTTGCCGAAGTTTGACTGGGAAATGTAGGAGCGGCGCCTTCGCGCCGCGAATGGAGATTTCGATGCGACTGAATTCAGTGACCGTTTTCGCGCTCGCGGCGCTCTGCGCGCTCGCAACCCCCGTCTCCGCTGCCGACTATGCGCTCGCTGTCCACGGTGGCGCGGGCACTATTTCGCGCGACGCGATGACGCCCGAGCGGGAACGTGACTACCACCGTGCGCTGCGTCAGGCGCTGACCACCGGCGAAGCAATCCTGAAAAATGGCGGAACGAGCCTCGATGCGGTCACGGCGACCATCCAGGTGCTCGAGGATGAACCGCTGTTCAACGCCGGCCGCGGTGCGGTGTTCACTGCCGAGGGCAAGAACGAACTCGATGCCGCGATCATGGATGGCGCGACGCTGAACGCTGGCGCGATCGCGGGCGTCACGCGCATCCGCAATCCAGTGCTCCTCGCGCGCGCCGTGATGGAACATTCACCCCACGTAATGCTGGTAGGAGCTGGTGCCGAGGCGTTCGCGGAAGAGCAGGGGATGGGCTTCGTGGAGGCCGAGTGGTTTCACACGGACGAGCGGTGGCAACAACTTGAGCGTGCACGCACTGCGGACGCCAAGCAGGCCGCACACACACTGCCCCGCGAGTACAAATATGGCACCGTCGGCGCGGTCGCGGTCGATACGCATGGCAACCTCGCCGCCGCGACCTCCACCGGCGGTATGACCAACAAGCGGTGGGGTCGCGTCGGCGACGTGCCCGTCATCGGGGCTGGCACTTACGCGGACAATGCGACCGCAGCGATCTCAGCCACTGGGCATGGCGAATACTTCATCCGCTCGGTGGTGGCGCACGAGATTACGGCGCGCATGCGCTACGCGCGAGAATCGGTCGCCACTGCGTCGACCAATGTGGTGATGGGCACGCTCGTCGAGCGCGGGGGCGATGGGGGTGTCATCGCCGTGGACCGCCACGGCAACGTCGCCATGCCGTTCAATTCTGCGGGCATGTACCGCGGCTACGTGAAGGCCGGCCGTGAGCCGTACACGGCGATTTTCCGGGACGACGAATGAACACGCTGCTGAACATCGCCGCGTTCTTGGCATTAGGTCTCGGTGTCGCGCATTCGCTGCTCGGCGAGACCTACATCCTGAAGCCGCTGCTTGCGCGCGGCGGGCTGCCCCGGCTTTTCGGTGGAACCGAATTCGCCGAACGCACGATTCGGTTCGCGTGGCATTTGACGTCGATCGCGTGGTTCGGGTTCGCGGCGCTGCTAATCCTGCTCACTCAGCCGCTGATGACTTACCGTAGCGTTGCGCTGGTCGTCGCGGTCACGTTCATCGGGTCAGCGGTGTTCACCGCGACGGTGTCGCGGGGTCGACACCTTGCCTGGCCGGTGATGGGGTTCATCGGCGGTGTGGCGGGCTATCTCGCTTACGCCTGACCGGCGCGGACAACCGAATCGACGAAACGGAGTTTCTTGGTCGTCGCGGCGTTCAGCGCGAACGGGTACGCGTCGTTGAGGCCCATGCTGCGATTCAGGCTGTTGATCGAAATCGTCAAGGGCAGCCACTTACCGACCATCTCATCAAAGCTATCGAATAAGGTGTCGCCGAGACCGACCGCGTGCGCTGTTTCGAGGGCATCGGTCATCTGCAGGAAATGCGCCCAAGTCTCGCCCCAGTCCTCCCACGGATGCGATGACGCGTACGCGCTGATGTAGTCCTGCTGCCACGACGGGCCGGGCCCTTCTTCGTAGTGCTGCTTCAACGCCGCCTGATAATCCTGACGCTCATCACCGAATAACTCACGGAAATCGGCGAGGCGTGCGGGGTCATCGCGCACCAAGCGGTCCCAGAAGTAGTGTCCGCTCTCGTGTCTGAAATGTCCGAGCAGGGTGCGATACGCCTCGTTCATCTCGACGCGCATCTGCTCGCGCGCGACATCATCCGCTTCCGCGATATTGATTGTTATCAACCCATTCGCGTGGCCCGTCATCACACGCCCGCCGGTGCCCTCGCTTGTAAACTCGCTCCACTTTGCGTCTTCAAGGAACTGGAATGCGAGGCCACTTGCCGGGTCGTCGACTTTCGAAGCGAACGGTAGGCGGAGCCGCAGCAGGTCGTATACGAGGCGGCGTTTCGCGAACTCGATGCGCGCCCATAACAATCGGTTCCATGAGCTGGACAGATTCGGAATGGTGCGGTTGAGCCGACACGCGTCGCAGAAAGTACTCTCGGAGTCGGCGGGTACCATCCAATTGCACACGCGTTCGAATGAGTAGTTGTAGCACTTGACCCACCGCGCGCCATCGGACGACCATTCTTCGCCCGCCGGCTCCAGCGCGCCGAGTTTAAGCCGGTCGGGCAGGAACCCTAATTCACGCTGGCACACGACGCACTGGGTGTTCTCGAAGAACACCGCGTTTCCACAAACGCACTGAAAGCTACGCATCGACCGCGAACCACGTCGTGTTGATTTCGTCGTGCAGTCCCGCGATGGCGACCTGGAGTCGGTCAAGAAAGCGATGCAGTTCGGCCTCTTGCAGGTTTTTTACGTTCGTCCGCTTCAAGCGGCGCTGCAACTTGGCGACCTCGTGGACCGGCGTCTCGCAGCGAGGAATGCGTTGCAAGCAGGTGCCCACCTCCGCGAGGCAGTGCGTCACCGCGCGCGGAAACTGTGGGTCCTTGATCAGGAACTGGAGCACATCGGGCGCGCGCACCCGCAATCGAACGTGGTGGCGGTACATCTGGTACGCGGTCAGCGATTTCAGCACGCTCATCCACTGGATGTTCGCGAATGGGGTCAGGTCGTCGGTGCTCTCGACCAGTAAGTCCTCGGTGCGGACGTCGAGGATGCGTGAGGTCATGTCCGCGCGCTCCAGATACCGCCCAGCCTTTACGAACCAATAGGCCTCGGTACGGCTCATCGTCCCGGCGAGCAGGCCGGTAATCTGCTGGCAGTCGCTGATCAGGGTGTTCAGGAATGCGTAGCGCGCGCGTTTTGGCACGCCCGACGCCGTCCGTTGGCGCGCGTGGAGGAACAGGTCGTTCAGACGCTCCCACACTTCGCGCGGCACGATGTCGCGCGTCGTGCGCAGGTTCTCGCGCGCGAAATCGAGCGAGCTGATGATTGACCCGCTGTACCGTCGGTCGGCGACAAGGAAGCGAACCGCATTGCGCTCGTCCAATGTTTCGTACAGCGATGCGAACTCTTCCTCACCGCCCGTGATCTCGAGCAAGGGTTGCCAGCCGAAATGCACACGCCGCGGCAGATCGAGGACCAAGTTCGAATTCACGTTGATGAGCCGCGCAAGGTCCTCGGCGCGCTCTAGGTAGCGCGCCATCCAATAGAGGTTCTCGGCCACACGCGACAGCATTAGTTCGCCTCCATGTCGACGATCCAGGTGTCCTTGCTGCCGCCACCTTGCGACGAGTTGACGACGAGCGAGCCTTTGCGCAGCGCGACGCGGGTCAGGCCGCCCGTCGTCACGTATGGCGATGGGCCGGACAAGACAAACGGTCGAAGATCCACGTGCCGCGGCTCACAGATGCCGTCGCCGACCAGCGTCGGTGCCGACGACAGCGACAGCGTGGGTTGCGCGATGTAATTGCGCGGGTCTTTGCGGATGAGCCGCGCGAACTCATCGCGCTGCTTTTTCGTTGACTGGGGCCCGATGAGCATGCCGTAACCGCCGGACTCATTGGCGGGTTTCACCACGAGTTTGTCCAAGTTCTTTAACACATGGTCGCGTTGGACGGGGTCCATGCATCGAAACGTCGGGACGTTCGGGATGATGGGATCTTCCCCGAGGTAATACCGAATGATTTCCGGGACGAATGAGTACACAACCTTGTCGTCAGCGACGCCGGAGCCCGGCGCATTCGCGAGCGCGACCTTGCCCGCGCGCCACGACCGCATCAGGCCGGGGACACCAATCATCGAGTCCGGTTCGAATACCTCGGGGTCGATGAACAAATCGTCGATACGGCGATAGATCACGTCAACACGCTCGAGGCCATCGATGGTGCGCATGTAGACGTATTCGTCTTCGCCGACGACGAGGTCGCGGCCTTCGACCAGCTGACAGCCCATCTGCTGCGCGAGATAGCTGTGCTCGAAATACGCGGAGTTGTAGATTCCTGGTGTCAGCACGACGACGACCGGATTGCGTGCGCGTGGCGACAACGAAGACAACATCTCCAGCAGTTGGGTCGAGTAGTCGTCGACCGGCATGATCGCCTGCTCGCCGAACAACTCCGGGAAGGTGCGCTTCATCACCTGCCGATTTTCGAGCATGTACGAGACGCCGGACGGTACGCGTAGATTGTCCTCGAGCACGTACACGGTGCCGTCGCCGTCCCGCACGAGATCCGAGCCGCAGATGTGCGCCCACGTGCCGTTTGCGGGAACGATCCCAACGCACTGCGGCCGGAAATTTTTCGAGTCAGCGAGCAACTCTCCGGGGAACACACCGTCGGCGACGATACGCTGCTCGCCATACAGGTCGGCGATGAACAGGTTCAGCGCATGGACGCGCTGGACGAGGCCAGCACTGATCCGGTCCCATTCGCTACGCGCGATGATTCGCGGGATGATGTCGAACGGCCACGCACGGTCAATGGAACCACCTTCCTCGTCGTAGACCGTAAAAGTGATCCCCATGACAAGAATGGCGAGTTCTGCCGCGTCCTTACGCTCGCGCAATTCTTCATCGGACAGCGAGCGCAGATAGCGACTGAGCTCGCGCGCGGGCGCGCGTGGCCGTCCGCCTGGCCCGATGAGTTCGTCCCAAGTTCCGGCGCTGTCGTAATCTTTCCAATCAATCATGCGTTATCAGGTCTCGCAGCGTGCGCGTGCCGAGCGCGCCCGCAATCGCGCTGTCGATTTGTATTTGCACCGCGTCGACCGCCGGGATACGCCCGGGGTTCGCGTGACGGTAGTCGTCAAGCGAACCGCCATGCCGCATTGCATCGACAATCTGGTGCAGCGTGATGGCGCCGGGGTCGCGACCCGGTGCATAGCAATCTCCCTCATCGCCGGTGGTCATCAGAAGGCCGCTGCCGAGTAGGCGACCCAGTACCGTTTCGAGCGGTTCGGCGCTAATGTGCAGCTCGCTGCTCAGCGCGTTGGCGGTCCACCGGGGACCGGTCGTGTAGAAATCTCGCGCGACGACGTACATGACGGCAAGCGCGAGCTTCTCCTTCAGCGCGTGGTCGAGCCGGGCGGTATCGCGGCGCGGCACGATGTATTGAGGGTTCTGCGCGTAGTACGCGATCTGCGCGCCGATCAACAAAATCATCCAGCTCAGGTACAGCCAGAACATGAACAGGAACGGCGCAGCAAAGCTCGCGTACACCGCAGTATAACGCGCTGAACTCACCACGAAAGTTGCGAACCAAGTGCCAACGAGTTCCCAGAGAATCCCCGCGATTAGGCCGCCAATCAGCGCGGGGAGAATCCGGACGCGCGTATTCGGTACAAGCAAGTAGAAGAGCGTAAATGCGAGCGCCAACATCACGACCGGAACGAAGCGCGTCGCGAGTCCAACGAGCGGCCCGAACGCTTCGTTCTCCAAAACCCAAACCACCGCCGCTTGGCTGCGCGCGACGCTCAGGATTCCGATCGCGCCAAATACGAGCAGTGGTCCGATAGTCAGCACGCTCATATAGCCGCTGAAGCGCCGCATCAGTGAACGCGCCTGAGGTACGCGCCATGCGTAATTGAACCCATCCTCGATTTTCTGGACGAGCGAGATCACGGTGTATAGCAGCAAGATGAGGCCGAGGGAGCCGAGCAGGCCCACGCGTACGTTGTCTACGAAGCCGACGATGACAGTGGCGATCTCGGAGCCGCGGTCGCCGAGCGGCAGCAAGAAACGGTTCAGCACGGGTTCGAGCTGGTTGTGCGCGCCGAACGCCTTGAGCAATGCGAAACTGAAGGCGAGGAGCGGTACGAGCGCGAGCAGGGTCGTATACACGAGGCTCATTGCACGCAGCGTGAGCTGCCCGTCGGCGAGGTCTCGGATGATGGCCCAGACGAAACGAAGCAGGCGCAGCGCGAGCTGGCGCCAGCGTGGCAACGCGGCAGGGTCGCGCAGCCAGACCCAGTCGTACAATCGCCGGTAGTACTTTTGAATCATTGGCCTACGCCTGAAGTCTTCGGATGAACTCCTTCAGGATAATACGGTAAAGCTCGTCGCCTAGCACCGCGTCCTCGACGCCGGCATCGAGGTTCGGGTTGTCGTTCACCTCGATTACGAACACGCCGGCATCCGACTCCTTGATATCCACCCCATAGAGGCCGTCACCAATCAGGTTCGCCGCTTTCAATGCGGTCTTCACCACTTTCGGCGGCGCATCCTCGATCGCGAAGGTCTTGTAGCCGCCTTCGCTCACACCACCACCTTTCTTGTGGTTCAGAATCTGCCAATGCTTTTTCGACATGTAGTAGCGACACGCATAGATCGGGACCCCATTCAGCACACCGATACGCCAGTCGAACTCCGTGTACAGAAATTCCTGCGCCAGGATGAGGTCGGATTCCTTGAATAGCCCCGCGCTGATGGATTCGAGTTCGGCGCGATCGTTCGCTTTGAACACGCCGCGCGAGAACGACCCATCCGGAATCTTGAGTACGATCGGGTAGGGGATCTCCGCTTCGAGCGCCTTGACGCCGTCCTCGCCGAAAATCACGGTTTTAGGTGTCGGGACGCGGTTCGCTTTCAACAACTCCGCGAGATAGACCTTGTTCGTGCATTTCAGGATGGAGTTCGGGTCGTCAATGACGACCATCCCCTCGCTTTCTGCTTTGCGCGCGAATCGGTATGTGTAATGGTCAATGCGGGTTGTATCGCGGATGAACAATGCGTCGTACTCGGCGACCCTCGGGTAGTCGCGCTTTTCAATCAGCTCGATCGCGAGGCCGAGCGATTTGCCCACACGCACGAAATTCGAGAGTGCTTTTTTGCCCGATGGCGGCAATGGGTCGGTGGGGTTCACGAGCATCGCGAGGTCGAACAGGACTTCGGGTTGCTTGCGGCGGCTGCGCCACCGCTTCGACAGGTGCTGCTCGATGGCGTAGACGAACGGGCGGTGTTGGACTTCTTCGAGCGCGTTGATCCAGTAAGGCCGGATCCGCGTGATGCGCCATTTATCGCCCTGCAGCTTGAATTCCACGCGCAGCAACGGGCACGGGAACATTTCGAAAATCTGACGCGCAAGGTCTTCAAGTTCGCTGTGCTCGGTGTAGCCGAAGTACAGCAGTAGGTCGAAGTCTCGCACGGCGCTCTTGCGCAGGCTGCGATGCACCAGCGCATCGAGTTCCGCGACGTCGAGGCTGTAAATCGACTTGCGACTGAGTTCGGACAGCGTGCGGATTGACGGGATGACCTTGTGCTTGCGCGCCTCGGCGAGCAGCGACACGTAGTAGCCCGTGCTCAGGTAGCTGTAGCTCCGGCACAGGTTGGTCACCTTGCAATTACGCAGCTTGAAATACGCGTCGTCGCGAAGGTACTCGCGCGCGGTGACGATGCGAATATCGGGGAAGTCGGGTTCCCAGTCACTGCGGTTCTCTACGACAATCAGGTGTTGCGACATCTTCGCTCCTTCACGATGATGACAGCGCGCTGTTTGTTGCGGCCGTATTTTGTCATGCTGGCGAATTCGCGTTTCAGAATCGGACGGTTCACGCAGTCCACCCGTGATTGGTTCTCGTCCTCGTCAACGTACGGGTCATGTACGTACACGAAGCGTTCGTCGAACCCGGTCACGACGACCCAGTGCGGATCGCGCGTCAGCACCACGGGGATACCGCCCGCCTCGAACGCCGCCTGCACGCGCTCGATCGTCACCTCGCCCTCGTGTAGCGGGATGCCGCACGCGGACAGCTCTTCAAGAAAATCCTGTTGCACGAGCCGGATGACGGTTTTTTTCTCTTCGTTGCGCACCGAGTCCACGAACAACTCGTTCACGTCACCGTCGACCCAGACTTCGACGGCGTAGCCACGATGGTGCGCGGACAGCGCGAGCCCGTAGGGGCCGCATCCGCCGTGACCGGACGTCATGTAGATGGTGGTCGCTTCGCGCCAGATACGCAGCTCCAGTGCACGCGACGGTTCGAGCTCGGTGTCGAGCGCGTGCATCGCCATCAGCATGGCGGCGGAGCCGCACGTGAAGTCGAGCGTCTGCTCGTAATAGGGCACGCGGACCTTATGGCTCGGCAGTGGCGGCACGAGCGACTTTTCCATCCGGATCGCATCCATGTGGTCTTCGTAGTAATCCGCTTGGACGTCAAATTGGCGATAGCCGTGCGCTTCGTACAGCTTCAGCGCCTCGACATTGTCGCGACGCAGCTCGAGACGCATATCGATGCAATCGCGTTCGCCGGCGACGCGTTCGGCCTCGGCGAGCAATGCACGCGCGATGCCACGGCCTCGGTGCGCAGGATCGACGGCAACCGAGTACAGGCGCGCGAGGGAACTGCCGGCATGGAACAACACGAGTGCGTAGCCGCGCAGCGTCTCGCCGTCACGGTCGACGAGAAGCGCCGCGTTCGCGCGGGTGATCATTCGACGGAAGCTGCGCCGCGACATCCGATCGCTGTCGAAGCAGCGTTGTTCGAGGTCTAGAAGGGCGTCGAGGTCGTCGAGCGTAGCGGCTTGAACCATCCCTCTATCATGGCACGAGTCGGAGCGGGGGCTCGTCTAATAGAGCGGTCTGTTCGCGGAGGCCGAGTACCTGCTCTTCCCAGAAACGTTGGCCACCGAACCATGGGAACGCGGCCGGGAACGCGGGGTCGTCCCAGCGCTGGGCAATCCAGGCCGCATGGTGCAGCATTCGCATCGTCCGCAGCGCCTCGATGAGGTGCAGTTCGCGCGGGTCGAAGTCCATGAAGTCCTCATAACCGTCGAGCACCTCAATCATCTGCGCCGTCATTTCCGTACGGTCGCCGGACAGCAGCATCCACAGGTCTTGGACGGCCGGCCCGTTGCGGCAGTCGTCGAGGTCGACAAAATGCGGCCCGGCATCCGTCCACAGGATATTGCCCATGTGGCAGTCGCCGTGGAGTCGGATCCGCGCGTAGTCGCCGGCGCGTGCGAACGCCGCGTCGAGCCGCGGCAGCAGGTCGTCCACGGTGCTGCGCCAGGCCGGTAACAGGTCGTTTGGGATGCTGTCATGTTCGAGCAGCCAGTCGCGCGCTGCGACAGCGTAGCTCGCGACATCGACCGATGGCCGGTGCGTGAACACGTGTGCGGCGCCGGCCGCGTGGATACGGCCGAGGAAGCGGCCGATCCAGTTGAGTTGGTCGGGGTCGCCCGGCTCCGGTGCGCGGCCGCCACGACGGGGAAAGAGCGCGAAGCGGAAGCCAGCGTGGCGATGCAGCGTGACGGCGTCGTCGGCGATCGGCGCGACCACCGGGATTTCGAGTTCTGCGAGCTCGAGGGTGAACGCGTGTTCGTCGGCGATTGCCTCGTCGGACCAGCGGCCCGGTCGGTAGAACTTTGCGACGATGGGCGGGCCGTCGTGAACGCCGACCTGATACACACGGTTTTCGTAGCTGTTCAGCGCGAGTAGTCGGCCGTCGCACTCGCGCCCGGTAGCCTCGACGGCGTCGAGCACCGCGTCCGGGGAGAGGTCCTGATACGGTGCGGCGTCGTCCATGCCGCTCATTGTACTGGTGACCCAAGTGTAGGAGCGGCGCCTTTGCGCCGCGATTGGCCGGGTTGCCAAGGTTCGGTTGGTCAAGTGGGAGCGACACTCTTGGTGTCGCGATTGGTGGCGGCCTGCTTCGACGGCCGGACCGAACTCGCCGCTGCCGCTTCCCTCGACTACGCGGCTGTTTGACGGCCGCCTGGGATGACCTCATCTACCGCGCCAACTTTGTGTGGTGCCTTCGATTCGATGGCTTACCCACGGCCGTCTCGGTCGCTCCCGGCGAGTTGTCCGTCGGCTCCGCTGGCCGGCTAAAGCGCGCGCAAAAAAAAGCCCCGATCGCGGGGTCGCGCGACCGGGGCAACCTTCACCCGGCTTGGGGGGACCGGGCTGCCGACCCGCCCAGGGAGGAGGGCGGGGTGAACACCGTTGCGGCGTTCAATTCTCTGACGGCCTTATTTCCGCAAAGTTCCGGTGTGATTGAAATCGGGTGAACACCTGAAATGGAAGGCGTTAGTGCGCTTCGTCCCAGTTTTTACCGGTGCCGGCGTCGACAATCAAAGGGACAGCAAGCTCAGCCGCTGAGGACATCCGACCGCAGATTTCC
>CAYODZ010000207.1:0-9282 GCA_964402835.1 uncultured Gammaproteobacteria bacterium
AGGCGCTGCGCCGCGACGTGCGCCTCGACCACCGGCGCGGCAGTAAGCGTGGCGATGGGGCTGCCGACTTCCACGAGCCCGCCGGCCGCACCCTGCACCGATGCGGTGGACTTGCCGTCGCCGGTCGCGCCGGCGATGAGGCGTAACGACACGCCGCCCGGCCCGAGGAGGCGATGCTCCCCAGCCGGCCGGGTGGTGAGATCATGGCGCAGGGTGTGGATTCCGGACGCGCCGGTGAGATCGATTCCCTCCGTGCCGATCTGGTGGCTGCCGGTGAGTCCGTCGGCATTCAGTGCGAGCGCTGCGCCGCCGGGCGCCGCAGCGAGCTGGAACGTACCGGCGTCCCGATCGGCATTGAGCACGTAATAGGTGACCCCGCTTTCGAGCCCCGCGATCGGAAGGTCCCCTGCCCGCACGAGGCTGTGCAGCACGCCGCGCCCCTCGTTCGTCGCTTTCTCCGGCACGAGCTCGAGCGCATCCCCTTCCGGTGCTTGCGCGAGCTGAATCTGGTTCTCGTCGATACGGATGACGAAGTAGCGGTTCTGGTCCGTGAGCGCGCCGATCGCGGGCTCGTCGCCCCCGTTGCCGTAGACCACTTCGTCCCCTGTCTGGAAACCATGGTCCGCGATGACGATGTTGTTGGCGCCGGGGCTGTCGGTCGGGTTGCCGGCCTCGTCCAGCGCCGCGTCCACCAGCTCGCTGCTGAACGTTTTCGACGCCGGGGCGCGGTAGGTGACGGCCTGTCCGTTCACGAAAGAGTGACCGGACAGGTTTATGGCGTCGCCGCTCACTGCGGACGCATTGAACTCGAGCAGCGCCGCTTCGGCAGCTATCGAGCCCGGCGCGAGCTTGATCGTCGTGTCGTCGAGCTTGCGCACGAAGAACGTATCGGCTTCGTTGAGTCCGCCAACCCCCGCGGCGCCGCGGTTCGAGTACTTGACCGTGTCTCCGGTCTCGAAGTTGTGCGCGCCGGCGAACACGATCGTGTCCCTGCGGCTGTCGACCGCCGCGGCGTCGAAGGAGGCACCGAGCTGGATGCGGTCCGCGTCGAGCACGATGACGCTGTATTGCCGGTCGGTCGCCAGTGAAGCGCCCCCGGTCGTGGCCACGGGGATGTTTCCGTTCGCGTCGTACAGAACCAGATCGCCGTCATCGAGGCGGTGGTTCGGAAAGGTGATCGCGTCCTGTTCGATGTCGACGTCGGCCGGAGGCGAGAAGGTGTCGTCCAATGCCGTGCCCACCTGCTCGATTTTGGTTGCGACGACCGACACGTCGCCGCCCGCGACCACGTCCGCTGCAATGGCAACGTAGCTCTCGACTTTCGGCGAGCTCACGACCGTGGCGAGCGGCACGCCGATATCGACGGCGCCGCCACCGAAGCTCTGGGCGGTCGCATCCGCCTCGGATGAAACCGAGGTTGCATCCACTGCGACGCTGTCGCTCACGCGCACGTTCACCTGTTCGCCGATGTAGGCCGAGATCGCGGGTGTGACCGTGGCACGCGCGTCGGAACCCCTCGCGCTGACAAGCCCGCCGGAAATGCCGACTGCAAGCGCAGTCGCGCTGTTCGCGGCTTGCGAACTGACCTCGAGATTCGCCGCCTGCACGACAGCGCCCTCGCCGAGATAGGCGCGGGTCGCCCGCGTGATCTCGGCGTTCGCGATGAATGCGCCGATGCCAACCTGACCTCCGGCACCGCCGCCTGCGTCGGCACCGGCGCTTGCGGTCGACTGCGCCGCGACCTTCACCGTTCCACGCTCGGCGCGGACCGTGGCATTGCCCGCTGATTCGCCGGACGCATTGTGCCCGACGTACGCATCGACGCTGCCGCCGACGGCGGACGCGGACGATGCCCCGGCGCCGGCGCCGCCGACGCCAACGACGACAGAAGTCGCGACGGTCAGCGCCTCGAGGTCCGCGTTCGAGCCGGCGGAGACCACGACATCGCCGGCCGTCGAGATCACTTCCGCACGCTCGATGTACGCCGCCGTGGTGTCCTTGGCAGCGTTGCTGGTGACCGACACGCCGACTGATGCCGCAGCGATGCCCAGTGCGAGCGCGCCGGAACCCACGTCCGCATCGAACGTGCTCGCATTCTCCGCGTGGATCTGGACGGCATCCGCGGCGATGACCCGCCGACCGGGAAGCGCGCCGCCGTCGATGAAAGCCCTCGTGGTGTTCTCAGTCGTGCTCGTTGCATTTGCCGCCGCGAAGGCTGCGGCGACGGAAAGGTTCGTAGTCAATGCGGCGCCCAGTGAGGCCGCCACCGTCACCGCATTGATCGCAGCCGCGGACTTCGCATGAACATTCACGAGGCCGCCTGAAACCACGTCGGCGGCGTCGATCGATGCCGTAACCGAATTCTCGATACGGTTGCGGGCGTCAGCGCCGCTGATCGCGACCGCCACCGCGGGCTTATCGTTCGCGGCGACGGCTATGGCAAGCCCGACCCCGGCGGCCTTCGCGTCTATGGCAGCGTTGTCGTCGGCAAAAAGGCTTATCGCGCCGTCGTTCGTCGTGGTGACCGTCGCACCGTTGCGAACCGACGCCTCGACTGTGTTCTTGATGAGGTTGTGCGAGCCTGCGCCGCCTCCGGCCACGCTGACCGGCACGGTTACGCCGGTGCCCACGCTGACCGCGACGCCGACGCCAACGGTGACCGATGCAATGCGCGCATCCGACCGCGCGTGGAGCGTAACGTCGCCGGCAGACGCGACCGTCGCCGCGTCGATCGTCGCTCTGACCGTGTTGTTCCTGATCTTTATACTGACCTCGTCGTTCTCGTCCTTTTCAATCTCCTCGATCCCGCCGATCCTGTTCTCCGCGTAGGACAACCCAACGCCCACCGCGAAGGCAGCGGCCCCGCCCGCGCTGAATGCAACCGCCGCGCTGACGCCCAAGCCCGTAGCAGTGATACTCGATCGGTCGCTGGCGGTGACGACGACGTCGCTGTCCTCGCGGGTCGTGGTCACGAAAGCTTCGGGCCCGACGACCTGCGCCTCGACGGTATTCGCGATGCTGTTGAACGCGAGCGCGCCGGCCGCACCGACGGCCACGGCGTTGGCCGCGCCGCTCGCGCTGACACCGATGGAGGCACCCACGACGAGTGCATCGATGTGTGCGATCGAATCCGCCTCGAGCGCAACCGCGCCCACCGAGGTGACTGTCGTCTTCTTCCTCTGCTCTCCCGTGCCGGCTTTGTCCGTGACAGCGGCACGCACCGTATTGGTGACGGTGTTGATTGCCACCATGGCGCCCGCGGCGATCGACACCGCCGGGCCCGTGCCGGCGCCCGTAGCAGAAACAGAGACGCCGAAGCCCGCACCGCGTGCATTGATCGCGGTGGCGCCTGCGACGGCAAGGCGTCCCGAGGCGGCATCTTTCTGCACCAGGTAGGTGTGCCCCAGATCGTCCCGGATCAGCCATTCCTCGCCCTTCGTGACCACGGTGATGTACAGCACGCCGACGAACCCGAAGCCCTGGCGCTCGAAGAGATCGCGCAGGTCCTTCTCGATCTGCATCTCGTCGAGCTTGTCGGCAAATTCGGCGCCGATCGTAAACAGCATCGCACCGTCGCTGGCGGACACGAGAACGCCTTTGCTGCCGTCGGCATGCACCTCGGCGCCGTGGCGGATGATCGCCTCCACCGTGTTGGTGACGGCGTTCTCCGAACCCGCGCCGCCGCCGCTGCCCGCAACCGTCGCGCTCTGGCTAGCGCCGCTCACAGCGACGCTTGCGCTTCCTGCGAGCGACAGCGCGTTGATCGAGGTTGCGGACCGGGCAATGACGCCCACGCCGCCGGCCGCGTGTACGACCGAATCGTCGATGAAGGCGCCAATCTCATTCTTTACGGTGTTTCTGGAGGCCGAGAGACCGACCGCGGCGCCGATGGTCGGGGCACTTCCGCCATCTTCGACGTTGACCGCGAAAGCGAACCCGCCCGCAATGGCGCTGATGGTGGACCGGTCGAATGCGCTCAGCCACACATCGCCGTGCCGGGCGGTGACGCGACTTCCACCCGTGATCGTCGCTTCGACCGAGTTGTGGATCTGATTGCCGGAACCGGACCCCGCGAGGCCCACGACCACGCTGGGATCACCGCCGCCCGGGCTCTGGCCGGCGCCGCCCACGCCGATCGTGACGGCCGCTATCGTCGCTTTCGACGCCGCGTCGAGCGTGACTGCGGCGGCGTTCACGCGCGCATCCTCGAGGTGCGCATGAACCCTGTTACGGATATCGTTCACGGCAACGGATGCGCCGAGCCCTGCCGTGACGGCACCCGAGCTCGTCGCGGGCTTCGGATCAAGATCGACGGCAACGCCGACCGCTCCGGCAACGGCCATCACCGTGGAATCGGACGACGCTGCCGCCTTGACGGACTCTTCGGTCCACACATCGACACCGTCGATGCGTGCGGCAGCCGTGTCGTCGATGACGTTCACCGAAACCGCACCCGCCGCCGCGGCCTTGATATCCCAGCCCCTTGAACGGTTGGTGCTCGACGTTGGGTTCGCTCCGGCGGTGTCGGGGGTAGCGGCCACCACGGCACCGGTCACGGTGAACGAGCCGAGGTAGCCGGTCGAGCGTGCACCCACCGACACCTCGCCCTCATATGGCGCGGCCTCGCTGCCGATGCCACTGGCCGGCCGCGGGCTCCAGGGCGTATCCGCTTGAGACGCATCGTCCGATCGCTTGGCGAGCTTGCCGGCGCCCACCGCGTAATTCGCATAGCCGATATCCGCTTCCGTCTCGCGCGTGATCACGTTGACCGCCGCAGAGATGCCAGCCCCGATGCGCTTGCCTGCTACGACGCCGCCCGCGATGTTCACCCGCTGGGTCTGGTCGGAAGCCGTTACGGCAAGCGCGCCGCCGCCGGTTACCTCCACCCCGGCCTCGATCTGCGCCTGCGTCGTGTTCGTGACGACGCCGACGATCACGCTGCCGCTCACGCCCCATGCGTCCGCTTTCGCGCCCGATTGCGCAATGGCGACGTCGAGGATGTCCTCGTCGGCACTTACGATGAGACTCGCCCGGGCGAAACCGTGATTGACGCCCGTCGCCAGTTCCTTATGCAGCGCGATGGCGCGCACCGATCCCAGCTTCGCGTCCGCGCGCGACGCCGCCAGCCCCACGCGACCGGCATCGTTCGAGGCGACGTAATACGTCTTGCCGTCCTCCAGTCCGCCGACATCCGTACCGCCGCCGCCGTTGCGGTACACCAGCGCGTCGCCCTGCTCCAGCCCCGAGTCGCCGAGGTGCACGCCGTTTTCGGAAACGGCGATCACGGGATCGAACGTCAGCAGGTCGTCCCGCGGCGAGACGTAGACTGCGGCGCCCTCGTGCGAGGCCGGCTCGTCCTCGTCGCGGACGCCGTTATTGTTCGCGTCTGTGAATTTCTCGCTCTCGATCCTGGCGGTGGTGGTGTTGGTCGCGACGTTCACCAGCACCGACGCGCCGACGCCGCCTTTGCCGCCCTGCGCGCCCACGGGATTGACCAGGTTCAGCGGGTCGAATTTCTTGCTTTTCACGGCCTCTTTGACAATGCTGACCCCGCTTTGCACCGAAAGCCCGAAACCTCCGACCCCGGTCATTCCGACGTTCTGAGTCGTCGTCTGCGCGGTTACCGACACCGTCTGGGTCCCTGACTCACGAAACCGGTCGCTCGAGTCCTGGTTGATCTGCGCGCCGGCCTTGATGAGCGCCTCGGCGGTGTTATTGGCGACGATGACGGCGACCGAGCCGCCAAAGGCGTTTTCCCCCGATTCGGCCTGCGTGAACACCCACGCGTTGAAGAAATTCGCACCCAGGCCCAATTGGCCGTCGATGTACGAAGCGATTGCGCTCGGTCCGGCAAAGAAAGCGTCGACCGGATTGAGGGTTTCCTCGATATTGCTGATCCACGGATACTCGACGGTCGCGTCCACGCTGATCGCGCCCGCAGCATCGACGTCGGCATCACTGTCGATAATCGCGTGGGCCTTGTTGGTGTACACACCCACGCCGATCGCGAGCGTGGCGGCGCTTCCTTCCGACGAATTGGTGGGATCGTCGTCGTCCGTGAACTTGGTAGTCGATCCCTGCGCCAGGACCGAGGCACGCTGCTCGATCGACGCGTGCACCACTATCCCGCCTTCCGACTCGAGGTCGGCAGTGCTGCCCACTTTCGCCGTCACGTCATGGTTGAGCACGTTGATGGTCACCGCGCCCGCGGCGCTGAAATCATCGTTCTTGAAGTCCTCGACCTTCGCACCGAAGTTGGTGGCCGTCTTCGACCAGCCCACACCCGCAGTTTTCAGGACACCGAGGAAATTCGAGATGATGCTTTCGGGATTGTTGAATAAGACATTACCGCTGGCGACATCGCTGCTGATCCTGGGCTCGATGCCGAGGTCCGAATACACATAATTGCGATTTTCTGCGACGAGGCCGGCGTGGATGCCGATACCAGAAGTGGCTGCGTCTCGCGCGAGCAGCCGGTGATCGTCGCCCGCGCCGGGACCGGTCAAGTCGAGAGCCCCGGCCTGGAGCGCCTCGTTGTAAGTCGATACGAGCCGCAGCGTGCCGTCGTCTACTTTGACGACGAAGTACTGGTCGAGAAAAGCGTTCTCCAGCCCTTTGACGGCCGGATCCGCAATCGTGATGGACATCGCAACGGGAACACCGCCCGGCTCGGGTTCGACTTGTACGGTGCGCGCTTTCGTCGGGTCGGTGCGGTAAATCACGGCATCGCCGGTCTGCAACCCGTGCGGCTGCGCGGTCGTGATGATGTCCGTGACGCTGTCGACGCCGTCGCGGGCGCTGAAGGTGGCCGGCGTTGGATTCTCGAACAGGAAACTGTATTCACCCGGGGCTACGAGGCCGATATCGACCTTCAGTGTGTCGATGCGGCTGAAATCGACGTCATTCTCGACACCCGGGACGATGTCCTGCTCGAGCGCCAGAACCGTACCTTCTTCCAGAATGGCCTGAATCGTGTAGGTGCCACTGTTGTTGTCGCTGCCCGTGATGAATAGCTGCTGACCCGCAGCATAGCCCTCGTCCGACCAGCTTCCTTCAATGCGTCGGATCCCCTGCCAGGTAAGAATGCCGCTGTCAGGGTCGGTCTGTCTTTCGAAGCCGGCCGTTGCGAGTGTCGTGACGTGTGCCTGCTCGTGGCTGAGCGCGAATTCGTATTGTTCGATGCCGCCGGGCACCGTGCGGTCAACCACGTCGCGGACGATGTATTCCTCCCCGTGCACCAGGCCTTCGATGGGCTCGCCGCCGTCCTCGCCCTCGACGCCGTTGTTGCTGTAGACGAGGCGCATGCCTTCGCTGATCGCCACGCCCTTCGCCCCGATCGTGTCCTCCCCGGCATCGACGGCTGCCTCGTCGAAATCGAAGATGTCCACGCGGGTGAGCGAGTGCACCGAGTCATCTCCGACGCCGCGGTTGTCCAGATCCAGCGCGGGCACCCTGGACAGTTGCACCGTGTCCTTGTCCACCACGACGACGTAGTAGGTTCGGTTGTTCTCGAGCCCGACGATCGGCGTCGATGCGGGACCGAGCCGGTAGGTGACTTCCTGGCCGTCGGAGAGGCCGTGATCCGGCAGCGTGATCGTGTTCCGCTGCACGTCCACGGCGTCTGCCGCATCGAAACCGGGATCATCCCGGCCCTTCGCCTTGACCGTCCCGTCCACCTGCGCCAGCAGATTGGCATTCGAGTACCCGAAGCTGAATGCGACGCCGGCCTTGCCGTCGATGTAGATCGCGGTCTGCGCATAGCCGCTGCTCGTATCTTCTCCCGTGGCGTCGATGTTGACGTTGCCCTGCTTCGAGACGATCGCGGAATCCCGGGAAGTGGTCGCCTTCGATTCGAGGTCGGTGACGGCGAAGCTGAAGGCGAGCGAAACGCTCTTGACAGGTTGGTCCCGGTCGAATGGATCCTTGGGAAGCGGCCCCAGGATGTTGGCTGTCGTGCGCGCGGCAACTGCCGCTGTCGTATTCGCGGTAGAGAGGAGGCTCACGTCGCCTTCGGCGGTGATCTTGGCCTCGTCCTGCAGGAACGTTCTCGCCTTGGACGTGGCCGTGCCTACGCCCAGCGCGATCGATATCGGGTTCTTCTCGAACTTGACCGAATTGATCGCCACGGCGTTCAGGCTCGCGTCGGTGTCCGACTGGCTCGCGATGTCAACCTGGCCGCTCGCTTCAATCTGCGAATCGCCTTTCACCTCGATCAGGGATTCGGCATGACGCACCTGCACCGCTGCCGCCGCCCCAGTGAGGGCGCTGATCGCCCCGGTGGCGAGCTGGTTGACCACGCCAAGGAGGCCGTCCACCCAACTCCTCCCGGTGTCGTCCCACTGCGGGTCCAGCAGCTCGAGATCGCCGGACGTCGCCGTGATCGAAATATCACCGCCCCTGATGTGCGCGCCGTCGATACTGACCGTGGCCGTCTTGACCAGCACGTTGAGCGGCGATAGCAGCGGCGCGACGCGCTGTTCCGTAGACTCGGCGTGCAGCGTAACGTCGCCGGCGGCATGGAGCGGATTCGCCGCGTCGGCGTTGGGCACATCGGCGAGAAGTTGCGCATTGTCGTGCAGCGTGATGTTCGCGATGCTCGACTGGAAATCGGTGACAGCCTTGAAAGTGATGTTCCCGGAGTCGCCGGCAGCGGTGCCTGCGGCGTCGAGTTGCCGCGTCGAGATCCTCGCGTTCCCTTCGACCATGATGGTCTCGGCGTTTACCGTGAGGTCGTGCCCGGGCAGCCTGAGGTTGCCGCGAAACTCCACACGGTCGTGCCCCTCCTGCCCATCGATCGTGAGCGCCCCGTTGAACGTGCCGAGCCAGTCGACAATGAGGTGCTCGTCGCTTCCGGCGGCGTTGAAGCCCAGGTTGATCGTCAACGATTCGGTAGGCGCCGCGAACTCGATGTCCTCGAAAGTGTCGTTGTCGCTCCTGAAAACGAGCTGACCCGTGAGGGCGTTGCGAGTCAAGGTCGCCTGGTCCGCAAAAATGGTCGCGCCCAGTACGCGATTGGCCGCATCGGTGTTGTCGATGAGCGGCTCCATGCCGGCATACGTGATGACATCGCCGTCGCGCGCGATGGTGCCGGCATCCGGGCCGGACGCATCGAAGCGCACGGTGTCGAACCTGCCCCCGCCCAGCACCACCGTATCGAAGCCGCCGGCGCCGCCTTCCACCACGCCGCTCAGGCTTCCCGCGGCGGCGAACACGAAGGTGTCCTGATTGGCGTCTGCGCCGCTCAGGTTCTCGACGTTGCTGAAGGAGATGTCGGCGACCGTA
>CAYODZ010000208.1:0-28238 GCA_964402835.1 uncultured Gammaproteobacteria bacterium
AGCTGGGACGGATGCCGCGCGACCCCATCGACGACCATGCCCCAGGGCCCATCGGTCGGCTTACCCCACAGCTCGCCGTTGATGAAATTGCCGAGGCGGCCAAGGCCGAGGCCGATGGGCACGACCGGTGCGACAAAATCCATCACCTCGAAGAACTTGCGCCCCTGCTTGCGGACGTAGAACCACAACGCGATCAGCACACCGAGGAAGCCGCCGTGGAACGACATACCACCCTGGCCGATGCGGACCAGCATCAGCGGGTCGGCAAAAAATTCTGCAGGGACGTAAAAAAGCAGGTAACCGATGCGGCCACCGGCGATCACGCCAACCGCGCCCCAGAACAGGATGTCGGCGGCCTGGTTGGTCGTCCAGCCGAAACGCTCGGCACGACGGTGCAATAACCACCAGCCGATGGCGAACCCAACTAAGTACATCACGCCGTACCAATAGACCGTGACCGGCCCGAGGGACAGCGCAACGGGGTCGATTTCAGGGTATTCCAGCATCGCGGGATTCTAGCATGGCGTTAGAATCAGGCCGATGCCGAACCGCCTCGCGAATGCCTCAAGTCCGTACCTGCAGCAACACGCGGACAACCCGGTCGAGTGGTGGGAATGGGGCGACGATGCGCTGTCGTTCGCGCGCGAACACGATCGGCCAATCCTACTGTCGATCGGCTACGCGGCGTGCCATTGGTGCCACGTGATGGCCCACGAATCATTCGAGGACAACGCGACCGCCGAGATGATGAACCGGCTGTTCGTCAACATCAAGGTGGACCGCGAGCAGCGACCCGACCTCGATCGGATTTACCAGCTCGCGCACCAAGTCATACAACGTCGCGGCGGTGGCTGGCCGCTGACCGCATTCCTCGACCCGCATACGCATCAGCCATTCTTCATCGGCACCTACTTCCCGCGCGAGCCGCGCCACGGGATGCCGCCGTTCGGGCAAGTGCTCGAACGTGTCAGCGCGTGGTACCGCGACGAACCGGCCGCACGCGCGCAGAACAACGCGGCACTCGCAGAGTTCTTTGGAAGGACAGGTGGGCGCGACGCTCCGCGTTGCGATCCAGCGGATGCATCAGCGGCTGAACAGAGGGCGATGGCTGCGCTCGAGCGCGAATTCGACGCAGTACACGGTGGTTTCTCTCCGGCCCCAAAATTCCCGCACGCGACACAGCTGCAATGGCTGTTGGGGCGCTCTGACGCACGCGCACGCCAGCTGGCCCATTTCACGCTCGACCGAATGTGCCGCGGTGGACTGTTTGACCAGTTGGGTGGCGGATTCAGCCGTTACTCGGTCGACGCGCGGTGGGAGATTCCGCATTTCGAGAAAATGCTGTACGACAACGGGCTGCTGCTCGCCGTACTCGCAGATACCGACCCGGACCCGGTCTTCGCTCGGGCTGCGCAGCTGACCGCAGGCTGGGTGATGCGCGAGATGCAGCATTCGGACGGCGGTTACTTTGCGAGCATCGACGCCGACTCCGAGGGTCACGAGGGCCGCTTTTACGTGTGGGACACCGACGCGGTCCGAGCCGCGCTGTCGGCCGACGAATGGGCCGTGTTCGCGCCCACCTTCGGTCTCGACCAACCGCCGAATTTCGAAGGCCGATGGCACCTACACAACGCAGATGAAACGGACCTCACGCAACCCGCAATTGTGTCGGCCGCGGCGAAGCTCCTCGAAATGCGCGCGCGACGCGAGCGCCCAGCGACCGACGACAAAGTACTCGCGGGCTGGAACGGCTTGATGATTCGCGGTATGGCGAAAGCGGGCCGCATCTACGGGCAGCCGGATTGGATTGAGTCCGCATCGCGTGCCGCGCGGTTCGTGCACCGTGAACTCTGGCGCGACGGCCAACTCTGTACGAGTTGGCGTGATGGCCGCGTCCTTCAGCTTTCCTTTCTCGACGACCACGCGTACTTGCTCGACGGCCTGGTCGAGCTCTTGCAGGATGCCTTCGACGAAGCGCTCCTGGGATTCGCTGTCGAGCTCGCCGATGCGTTGCTTGCGCGATTCGCCGATCCTGACGGGGGTGGGTTCTATTTCACGCCCGATAACCACGAGCGCCTGATTCAGCGCCCGAAGAGCTTCAGTGACGACGCGACGCCAAACGGCAACGGTGTCGCCACGATTGCGCTCGGTCGGCTCGGCCATTTGCTCGGGGAGCCGCGTTACCTCGATGCCGCCGCCGCGACGATAGACGCTGGCATCGCGCAATTCGGCGACTGGCCGCACGCTCACGCGGCGATGCTGTTGGCGCTCGACGAACAGCTCGAACCGCCAACGCTCGAGATCTACCGTGGGACACGCGCCCAGCTTGACAGTGTCGGTGCGGCACGCTCACGTCGCGATCTGGTTTTCCGGATTCCGACCGGGCTCGATGGGCTGCCCGGTCAGCTTGCCAACCAACCCGCGCTCGACGGCGCGCTGACGCTTTACCGCTGTGTCGGTACGCATTGTGAAGCGCCCCAACGCCTACGCTGACGCCGTCGCGCTGATCGGCGTGGTCGCGCTCTCCGGCTGCGTGACCGTCGTCGATTGCCCACCGGTCGCCGAGGCGCGCGTTGCTGTGCTGCTCGACCATGGGCGCCATGCGAGCTTGGTGGTCGAGGACGCGTCCGGTACGCCAATCCGCTACTCGTACGGCGACCGGCGGTGGTATGCAGATGAGGATTTTAGTCTGCGGTCCGGCTTCGCAGCGCTGTTCAGAAACACGCCCGCCGTGGTGACGCGGATTCCCATCGATGCACCCCCTGACGCTGCAGCCATCGCACAGGCCTCAGGCTGGGTGAATGAGCACGCTTATGGATTTGAGGTCGATGCCGTTCGTGCGGACGAATTACTGAAGCGCCTGGATCGGCTGTTCAAGAACGAAGGCTTCATCGCCCCGCACCCAGAACCCTACACCGCCTTCGGCAACTCGAACCATAAGGTCGCGGCGTGGCTGGAAGAACTCGGCTGCGACGTCCGTCCTCTCTCGCCATTCTCGCGGTGGCGCCCGGCGAACGACCGCTGACTGGGCTGCCTGTGGCGGCGGTGCTAGGATGAAAAAAAAGAGGGGGAAAACATATGCCTGTGAGAATCCTGAAGCTCGTGCTCGTTGGATGGATTTCTCTGCTCTGCCTGTTCTACGCAGCGCAAAACCTCGCGAATCTCGACCAAGCCTACGCGTCGGTCGCGTATGTTTTCAGCATGCAAGACCATATCGCGTATCCCAACGCGTTTGGCCCGGCTGTGACGAATCCCGTGCTCATCTGGACCGCGTTGATCGTCATCATCGCGATGGAATTCGCGGCGGGCTTGCTCGCGGCCAAAGGCGTGTGGGACTTGTGGCGGGCACGGTTCGCGGACGAGGTCACTTTCCAGGTCGCGAAGACCTACGCGCTGGTGGGTACCGGGCTCGCGGTGGTGGTCTGGCTTGGCCTCTTCTCCGTCGTCGGCGGCGCGTACTTCCAGATGTGGCAGACGGAAATGGGCAGCGGCTCGCTGGCCGGCTCGTTCTGGTACCTCGGCAAGGCCGCGTTCGTGTTGATTTTCGTCAACATGCGCGACGACCTGCCCGTCGCCGTCAGAGGTTGAACAGCCCCGCGACGCCGATGATGATCAGGTAGATCGCCACGATGTAGTTGAGCAACCGGGGAAAGATCAGAATCAGAATCCCGGCGATTAGTGAAACCAGGGGTGTCAGCGCTACGTTCATTAGCCAGCCCTCGCGGTGTTGAATTGCTCACTCTCGGTCGAACCCTGCAGCGCAGCCAGCGACGAAGTGCCGCTTGAAATGGCTTGCGCCAGTTGATCGAAATAGCCGGTGCCGACCTCGCGCTGGTGGCGCGTGGCGGTGTAGCCGTTTTTCTCGGCGGCGAATTCGGCTTCCTGCAGTTCGACGTACGCGGGCATCTGGCGCTGTTGGTAACCGCGCGCGAGTTCGAACATGCTGTAGTTCAGTGCGTGGAATCCTGCGAGCGTGATGAACTGGAACTTGTAGCCCATCGCGCCGAGTTCGCGCTGGAAGCGCGCGATGTCGAGCTCCGACAGGTTCTTCTTCCAATTGAACGACGGCGAGCAGTTGTATGCGAGCATCTTGTTCGGGTATTCGCGACGAATGGCCTCTGCGAATGCGCGCGCATCGTCAAGGTTCGGCGTTGACGTCTCACACCACACGAGATCGGCGTACGGCGCGTACGCAAGACCCCGCGCAATCGCCTGCCGGATGCCGGCATTGACGCGGAAGAAGCCTTCGACCGTGCGGTCACCGGTGATGAACGCGCGGTCGCGCTCGTCGACGTCGGACGTGAGCAGCCCCGCACCCATCGCGTCGGTGCGCGCCACGATCAGCGTCGGAACATTGGCGATGTCCGCAGCGAGCCGCGCGGCGATGAGCTTCTGCACGGCCTCGCTCGTTGAGACGAGCACCTTGCCACCCATGTGGCCACACTTCTTCGCGGACGCAAGTTGGTCTTCGAAGTGGACGCCGGCGGCGCCCGCCTCGATCATTTCCTTCATGAGTTCGTGCGCGTTCAGCACGCCACCGAAGCCGGCCTCGGCGTCGGCGACAATCGGCGCGAACCAATCGATGTCGCCATCGCCTTCCGAGTGCTGGATCTGGTCCGCACGCAGGAAGGTGTTGTTGATTCGGCGTACGACGGAGGGCACGGAGTTCGCGGGATACAGCGATTGGTCCGGATACATCTGGCCGGATAGATTCGCGTCGGCGGCGACCTGCCAGCCCGACAGGTAGATCGCCTTCAATCCGGCCCGCACCTGCTGCATCGCCTGATTGCCGGTGAGTGCGCCGAGCGCGTTCACGAACGGCTCTTCGTGCAGCAAGCGCCACAGCTTCTCCGCGCCGCGGCGCGCGAGCGTATGTTCGATGGTGACGCTGCCGCGCAGGCGAAGCATCTCGCTCGCGCTATAGGGACGCTGGACGTCCTCCCAGCGGGGATCCCCGCTCCATGCCTTTTCCAATTCAAACTCCATGACGGATGATCTCCTCGTAGCCGGGCAGCGTCAGGAACTCGACGAACGCGTCGTCGTGGGTCACTTTGGTGAGAATTTTCGCGGCCCGTGAAACGGATTCCGCGTGGCCGTCCATCGCCCCGACTTCCTCGCGCTGCCAGGCATCGATGAGGTCGAGGGTGATTTGGCGGCCGTCGTCGAGGCGGGCGTTCTCGTTCCGCGCCCACTGCCAGAGTTGCGCGCGCGCGATTTCCGCGGTCGCGGCGTCCTCCATCAGATTGTTGAGTGGAACGCAGCCCTGCCCGTCTAGCCAGTTCGCGAGATACTGAATGGCGACGACGATGTTGTCGCGCACGCCGGCTTCGGTAATCGAGCCGTTCGGCGCATCAAGTAGCTGTGCGGCGGTGACCGCGAAATCGTCGCGGAGCCGCTGCAGTTGATTCGGGCCGTCGAGGTTTCTATCGAACACCTCCATCGCAACCGGCACCAATGCCGGGTGCGCGACCCAGGTTCCGTCATGGCCATCCTTGGCTTCCCGCTCCTTGTCTTGACGGACCTTCTCCAACGCCGCGGCGTTCGCCGCCGCATCGTCTTTGACTGGTATCTGTGCTGCCATGCCACCCATCGCGAACGCGCCGCGCCGGTGGCAAGTCTGAATCAGTAATTGCGAATACGCGCGCAAGAACGGCGTCGCCATCGTGACCTGGTCCCTGTCCGGCAACAATCGGTCGCCGTGGGCCCGTAAGCGTTTGATGTAGCTGAAAATATAGTCCCAACGACCGCAATTCAGCCCCACCACGCGCGATTTCAGCGCGTGGAGGATTTCGTCCATTTCGAAGACTGCCGTGACCGTTTCGATCAGCACGGTGACCTTCACCGCACCCGGCTCGAGGTCGAGTTCCGTCTCGACGTCGGCGAGCACGCGCTCCCAGAGTGCGGCTTCTGCGGCGCCCTCAAGCTTCGGCAAATACAAGTACGGTCCGCTGCCCTGATCCAGCAGAGCGCACGCGTTGTGATAAAGAAAAACGGCTGCATCGAAAATCGCGGCGGGCATGCGCGCACCCTCGACCTCGACGTGCGCTTCATCGAGGTGCAATCCGCGCGGCCGTACGCAGAGCACGGCGGGATTGTCGCAAAGCACATACTCGCGACCGTCCGGTGTGGTGAAATCAATCTTGCGCTGCACCGCATCTCGGAGGTTGCGCTGCCCATGCAGCAGGTTCGACCAGGTGGGCGTCGTGGAATCCTCAAAATCCGCCATGTAAACGCGCGCGCCTGAATTCAGCGCATTGACAACCATGTTCCGATCGACGGAGCCGGTGATTTCGACGCGGCGATCCAGCAAATCGGTCGGAATCGGGGCGACGCGCCAGTCGCCGTCGCGAATCGCCGCGGTGTCCTCGTGAAAGTCAGGCAATTCGCCGGCGTCAAAGCGGCGTTGCCGGTCAGCACGCGCCGCGAGCAGCGCATCGACTTCACCGCGGTACCGTGAGCCGAGCGTTCCGAGCAGCGCAAGCAGGCGCTGGTCGAACAGCTCCGCCGTACCCGGCGGCGGCGTCGCCGTAATTCGGGCGACCGCGCAAGTTTCGGTGCGAACTTCTGCTTGATTCGACATGGTTCGAGCGTATCGGAGTACGCGGCGTGCCGAATATCGGGGATTAGCCTGTTTCCAGCTCCAGAAATCGCTGCGTTTAATCCGGGGGAAAATTCACGACGGACTCACCACCATCACTCACGGTCACATTCGACGGTCCGCCGACGAATGCGATGCCGTCGTCCGTGTCCGGTGCGTCGCGGTCCGCTTCGCAGGTGAATGCGACCGTATAGGGCCCCGGCGACAAGAACGCGATTCGGTAGGTGTACTCGCCGGTCTGCGCCTCGAGCTCGACCGTTGCCGTCGTCAGTGGACCTGCGTCGTCGGTCACCTCGATCGGTGTCACGTCGCTGCCCTCATACGCGTATACCGCAGGCGTGCAGGCGTCGCCCGATTCGGGAAAGATCAGCGACGAATCGACACGTCCGGCAATCGAGCCAATGGCCGCGTTGTCCACCAGCCGCAGCGTCGGGCGCAGGATATGATTCGGCGCAAGCCCTGGCGGCCGAATGACCGACCGGCGCAGGTCGAAATCGATTGTAAAGTCCGCGGACCCGCCGGCCGGAACCGCGAAGCCGCTGACCAACCGGAGCCCAGCCTGATTTCCGCTTGGGATGAACAGCGGGAACAGGGTACCGTCCTCATACTCGATGAACGAGGTCGATTCCTCGCGGCTTGCGTTCACTGACAGGCGGATCCAATCATATTGGCCGGCGGGGACCTGCTCGTCGTCGAGCAGCAACTCCACACCGCCACCTTGCAGCGCGAGCAAGTCGATCTGGCGCGGTGTGTCGAAGACGAAAGTTTCGACGCTCCCGTTCTGGTGCCGGAGTTCGACGCCCGTGAACTCGACCACGACCCTCGCAGCCGCGTCGACCGGCGCATCGGTCACACCCAGGCTGATCGAACCCCATCGGTCGTCGTCGCTGCCGCAGCCGAAGAGTGCGCCGGCGAGGAAGAAAACCAGGACAGACCGCAGTTGATTTTTCATGGGCGGAGTTTCCCCGGTCGGCGAGCCAAAGTCTGTGATGCGGGTCACTCAATTCAGAATTTTACAGCTATATCTTGACTTCTATACCGACCGATATACCCTGTCGCCATGGCACTCGACCACATCTTGCTCGGCATGCTGCGAAAACCGGCCAGTGGATACGACCTCAAAACGGGGTTCGCGCAGTCCATCGGCCATTTTTGGGCGGCTGAGCTTTCGCAGATCTATCCCACCCTGAAACGACTCGAAGCGCGCGATTTACTGACGTCGTCCGTGCAGCCATCGGATCGTGGGCCGCCTCGGAAGGTCTATGCGTTGACAGACGCAGGTCGCGGCGAGCTTCAGGCATGGCTCAAGCAAGGGCCGCAAGTGAACACCGAGCGCGTTGAGTGGCTCGCGAAAATCTGGTTCATGGATGAGCTCGCCGACCTCGACCGCGCGCTCACTTTTCTGACGACGTTACGGAACGAACTCGCGCAGGAAGTGGCCGCGCTTGAGCACATTGAGCGTCAGTGGCGCGCCGAGGATCCGCGCTATCCGGACGACCTACCCGATGAAGCTTTTTTTCCACAGTTGACGCTCGCACTCGGCCTCAAGAAAGGCCGTGCACGACTCGAATGGGCCGACGAATGTATCGCGCGCATCAAGACGCGCAAGGGGGATAACTAGGTGATGACTTTCCGAGAATTTTTCGCGTATTTCCACGTGATGGCCGGCGCCGTCGCGCTGGTGTCGTTCTGGCTACCGCTGTTCACGCGCAAGGGCGCGCGCTTTCATCGCACGGTGGGCTGGGTGTTCGTCGGCGCGATGAGCGTGATCCTCGTGAGCGCGGCCGCGATGACCATCGAGCGCGTCGTCGCCGGCAACCGCGACTTCGCGCTGTTCCTCGGCTTCCTGACGCTGATCACGTTCTCAGCGGTCTGGGGTGGAATTGTCGTGCTACGCCGTAAAGCCGGCCCGCACCTGATGCGCACGCCGTTCGATTTCGCAATCCTCGTGCTGATCGGGCTCGCAGGGCTGATCCTGCTGTGGCAATGGTGGGAGACGCGCTTCCCGCTGCTGTTCGTCTTCGGCGTGCTCGGCGTGATGATCGCGATTCCCGAGATGCTCAAGTGGCGGAAGCCCGCGCCGGTCGTGCCAAGATACTGGTTCTATCACCATCTGGAATCGATGATCACCGCCGGCATGGCCGCACACATCGCGTTCTTCGCGTTCGGCAGCACGCGTTTATGGCCTGACCTCTATTCCGGCCAACCGTGGTGGTTGATGCTCATTCCGTGGGTCGCGCCGTTCCCGATCGCGTTCGCGGCCATCGCGTTACTCAAGCGGTATTACCGGAACCGCGCCAGCGCGCCGCTTACAGCGCGTAGTTGAACTCGGCTCTGAACCGGTCCTCGAACTCGGCGCGGCTGAACGCATGGTTCTGGGTGCCTGGGTGGGCAATCTTGATCGAACCCATCAGCGAGGCAATGCGGCCCGTTGTCGCCCAGTCGAGGTCGTTCATCAGGCCATAGATCAAGCCGGCGCGGTACGCGTCGCCGCAGCCGGTCGGATCGACGATCGCGGTTGGCTTCGCGGCCGGAATCGTGATGACTTCACCATCGGCGTAGACGGTCGAGCCATCGCCGCCCGCGGTCACGATGACAGCTTCGCAACGCTCCGCGACTTGTTCGATCGTGAGGCCGGTCCGCTCGCATAGCATTGCGGCCTCGTAGCTGTTCAGCGCGACCCAGTTCGCGAGGTCGACGAACAGCGCGAGCTCGCTGCCATCGAACATCGGCAGCCCCTGACCCGGATCGAAAATGAACGGGATACCGGCGTCCGCGAACTGCTCTGCGTGTTTGATCATGCCGTCGCGACCATCCGGCGACACCATACCAAGCGTGATGCCAGCGTCGCGTGGGACCTTATTTTCATGCGAGTGGCTCATTGCGCCGGGATGGAACGCCGTTATCTGGTTGTCGTCCACATCGGTCGTGATGTAAGCCTGCGCGGTGAATGCCGGCACTTCGCGCAGAAAACGGCGCGACAGGCCGCACTCGTCCAGCCATGCTGCGTACGGTGCGAAATCATGCCCGACCGTGCCCATTCCATAGCCCTCGCCGCCCAACAGCTTCAGGTTGTACGCGACGTTACCGGCGCAGCCGCCGAACTCACGCCGGAGCTCCGGGACGAGGAACGAAACATTCAGCATATGGACCTGGTCCGGCAAGATGTGCCGCTGGAACCGGTCGCCGAAGACCATGATGGTGTCGTACGCGTAAGAACCGCAAATCAGTGCTGTCATTGTTTATCCGATTGCCAGACGAGGTCGAGTTGGCGCGCGGCACGCACGTCGTCGAGACGACGCACCGGCATTGTGTAGGGCGCGCCTTTTACGAACGCGATATCGTTTTTCGCTTCCTCTCGGATTTTGACCATCGCATCGACGAACGCATCGATGTCCGCGCGCGTCTCCGTCTCGGTCGGCTCGATCAGCAAGCACTCCGGGACGAGCAGCGGGAAGTAAGTCGTTGGTGCGTGGAAACCGTAGTCGAGCAATCGCTTCGCCATGTCCATCGCGGTGAGGCCGGTCTCTTTGGCCTCGCGCTTCAGCGTCACGATGAACTCATGACTTGCGCGGCGCGCGGGGAACGCGAGTTCGAAGCCCGCTTCCTTGAGTTTCACCATCAGATAGTTCGCGTTCAGCGTGGCGAAGTCGGCGACACGGCTCATGCCAGAACGCCCGAGCATGCGCGCGTAGACATACGCACGAAGCAGCACGCCCGCGTTACCCATGAACGCCGACAGGCGGCCGATGGTCTGCGGAAGGTCCTTTTGGTCGAGCCAGCGATATTGGTCGCCCTCTTTGCCGACGACCGGCGTTGGCATGAACGGCAGTAAGCGCTTGCCGACGCCGATGGCGCCCGAACCGGGGCCGCCGCCACCGTGTGGCGTCGAGAAGGTCTTGTGCAGGTTCATGTGGATGACGTCGAAGCCCATGTCGCCGGGGCGCACCTTGCCTAGGATCGCGTTGAGGTTCGCACCGTCGTAGTACAGCAGACCGCCCGCCTCATGCACGAGCTGAGAAATTTCTTTGATGCGCCGCTCGAACACACCGAGCGTCGATGGGTTCGTCAGCATGATGCCGGCTGTCTGCGGGCCGACCGAGGCCTGCAGCGCCGCCATGTCGACGTCGCCGTTCTTGTCGGTCGGAATCTCCCGGACCGTCAGGCCGCACATCACCGCCGTCGCAGGATTCGTGCCGTGTGCAGCGTCCGGTACCAGAATCTCCGTCCGCGCGGTGTCGCCCCGTGCATGATGGTACGCACGGATCATCATCACGCCAGCTAGCTCCCCCTGCGCGCCGGCCATCGGCGTCAGCGACACGCCCTGCATCCCGGTGACGTCCTTCAGGATTTCCTGCAGGTCGTACAGGCAGGCAAGAAAGCCCTGTCCGTGTGCGACCGGCGCGAGCGGATGCCGCGCGAGAAATTCGGGCAGCATCGCGAGTCGATTACACGCGCGCGGGTTGTATTTCATCGTGCACGAGCCGAGCGGGTAAAAATGCGTATCGATCGAGAAGTTCTTCTGCGACAGGCGCGTGTAGTGGCGCACGACCTGCAGCTCCGACACCTGCGGCCAGTCGAGCGGCGCCTTGCGGCGCAGCGCGACCGGGATTGCCGGGGTCTCGGGTGTAGTCGCCGGGGCTTGCGCGTACGCGCGCCGCCCTGGCATCGAATGTTCAAAAATCAGCATGCAGCGAACGCCGCGTCGTAGTCGGGTTCCTTGCCGATCTCGTCCACGAGCTCGACGTGCTTCACGACGTGGTTGTCATTCAGCACCATGACTGCGCGTGCGGCGACACCCGCGAGCGGGCCATCGATGATCAATAGACCGTAGTCCTCTGCAAACTTCTTGTCACGGAACATCGACAGCATTTTCACGTTCTCGATGCCCTCGTTCGCGCAGAACCGCGACATCGCGAACGGCGTGTCGACCGCGACCATCATGAAGTTGATCTCTGGATGCTTGCGCGCATAGTCGTTGAACTTCTTGGTCGACAACGCGCAGACCGGCGTATCGATGCTCGGGAAAATGCTGATCACGGTCGTGCCCTTGCAATCCGACAGCGAAACATCCTCGAGCTCGGTGTTGGTGAGCTTGAAGTCGGGTGCCTTGTTGCCGACTTCCGGCAGGTTGCCGTTGGTATGGATTTCATTACCTTTCAGTTTGACGGTTGCCATCTGGGATTCCTCTCGGTCAGGCCTTGAGCGCTGCCCCGAGCGCGTCGGCAAAAGTTTGGATGTCAGAGTCGGTTTTTGTTTCGGTCGCGCAGACCAGGAACGCACCATCGCCGAGTGCTGGGTAGAACTCGGCGAGCGGCAGACCCGCAGCGATGCCCTGGTCCGCGAGTCGGTCCAGCACCGGGATCGCCGGCTGGTCGAGCGTCAGCACACATTCGTGGAAGAACGGCGCGTCGAACACGCGCGAGACACCGGGCACCTGGGTCAGTCGTTCGACGAGCCGCACGGTGTTCGCGTGCGAGGTCGCCGCGACCGCCTCGAGTCCTGTCGGTCCGAGCATGGCCATGTGGATCGTCGAAGCGGTGACCATCAGACCCTGGTTGGTGCAGATATTCGACGTCGCTTTCGACCGGCGGATGTGTTGCTCGCGTGCTTGCAGCGTCAACGCAAACCCTTCCTTACCGTCCAGGTCGACCGTGCGGCCGATGATACGACCCGGCATTTGGCGAACCAGTGCGCTGCGGCAGACCATGAAGCCGTAGTACGGACCGCCCGACGACAACGGGATGCCGAGCGGTTGGCCCTCGCCGCACGCGATGTCGGCGCCGGCCGCGCCCCACTCGCCCGGTGGCGCGAGGACGCCCATGGCAACCGGGTTAACGGACGCGATCACGAGCGCGCCTTGGGCGTGCGCCCAGTCGGTGAGCGCGTGCACGTCTTCGAGGGTGCCGAAAAATGATGGCTGCGCGATGACCAGCGCGGTGACATCCGTGCCTTCGTATTGCTTCATCTGCGCCAGCGGCGTCGTGCCTGATTCAGGATCGAACGGCACGACCTCGAACGTAATCGCTTGTGCTGCACAAATTGCTTCAGCGACCGCACGATGCAGCGGATGCACAGTGCCCGCGACGAGCACACGACGCGCTTTCGACGTCTTGTGCGCGCGCACCGCCATCAACACCGCCTCGGCAAGCGCAGACGCGCCGTCGTACAGCGACGCGTTCGACACGTCGAGGGCCATCAATTTGGCCATCATCGTCTGGAACTCGTACAAGAGCTGTAACGTGCCCTGGCTCGCTTCGGCCTGATACGGCGTATAGGCCGTATAGAACTCGCCGCGCGTCGTGATTTCCCAAACGGCAGCCGGGATGTGGTGCTCGTAAGCACCCGCGCCGATGAAACACATCGGCGAGCCGTCCTGTTCCGCGCGCCGATGCATCAGCCGGCTGATTTCAAGCTCACCGGCGGTCTCCGGAATGGCCTTCATCTCGCCGGCGCGCAGCGCGGCCGGAATTTCGTCGAACAGCTTCTCGATGTCGCTGACGCCGATGGCGGCGAGCATCTCGGAGACTTCAGCGTCGGTATGTGGAATGAACGGCATTTATCAGTGCTCTTCGTCTGCGACCACTTTCGCGTAGGCATCTGCGTCGAGCAGCGCACTTAGCGCGTCGTCACCTTCCGGACGCACGCGGAATAGCCAGCCCTTGCCGTATGGATCGCTGTTGACGAGTTCCGGCGTGCCGTCGAGTAAGTCGTTGACCGCGACGACGGTGCCCGCGATCGGGCTGTACACGTCGGAGGCAGCTTTCACCGATTCGACGACCGCACAGGCCGAATTCGCCTCAATCGTATCGCCGATGCCCGGCGCTTCGACGAACACGAGATCGCCGAGCGCGCCTTGTGCGTGATCACTGATGCCGATGGTCACAGTGCCGTCGTCCTCCGCGCGGGCCCACTCATGGGACTTCGCGTATTTCAGGTCCTTCGGGATGTCGCTCATAAGATTAGTGCCTCTCCAAGTAAGTCAGTTCAGACCAGGGCTTTGCCATTGCGCACAAAAGGTGGTTTGACCACCTTCGCTTTCAGCAAGCGACCGCGCACGTCGACTTCGACCGTGTCCCCGGCGTCGGCGGGTACGCGTGCGAGCGCGATCGACTTGCCGAGCGTCGGCGAGAAACCACCGCTGGTGATCTCGCCATCGCCGGAGCCTGTGGCGACGCGCATGTGGCCACGCAATACGCCGCGGTCCTCGAGTACGAGCCCGACGAGTTTCTCGCGCGCACCGGCGGCGCGTTGCTTGTCGAGCACCGGCCGACCAATGAAGGCACGATCAGCGGGGCTCCAAGCGATGGTCCAGCCGAGCGCCGATTCGAGCGGTGTGGTTTCTTCGGTCATGTCCGAGCCGTAGAGATTCATACCGGCCTCGAGGCGCAACGTGTCGCGTGCGCCGAGCCCGCACGGCGCGCAACCCTCCGCGACCAGCGCAGCCCAGAACTCAGGCGCGCGCGTCCCCGGGAGCATGATTTCGTAACCGTCCTCGCCGGTGTAGCCGGTCGTCGCGACGAACAAGTCGTCCGCTTCAATCGCGCGGAAGGGTCCGAGCGCCGCGGCGGTGTCGCGCACGCCCTCGGGCAGCAGCGCCGATGCGCGGGTGCGCGCGTTCGGGCCTTGCACCGCGATCATCGCGAGATCACTGCGCACGATGACTTCGACGCCGGTCGGCGCCGCGTGTTTACGAATCCACGCGAGATCTTTGTCACGCGTGCCGGCGTTCACCACGATGCGGAACCACTGCTCGTCGAGGTAGTACACGATCAAGTCGTCGAGGATGCCGCCGTGCTCATCGAGCATGCACGAGTACAGCGCCTTGCCGCGCTCGGTGATTTTTGCGACGTCGTTGGCGAGCAGTGTGCGCAGGAAGTCGCGGACGCCATCGCCCTTGAGATCGACGACGCACATGTGGGAGACGTCGAAGATGCCGCAATCACGGCGGACTTGGTGGTGCTCGTCGAGCTGCGAACCGTAATGCAGCGGCATGTCCCAGCCGCCGAAATCAACGATTTTCGCGCCCGCCTCGACGTGCGACTGGTACAGCGGTGTGCGGTGACCCATCGGTACTCTCCGGTGCGTGTCGCCGCCCCTCTGTCCGTTTACCTGAGAGATCGGAACCTGTCGGTCCCTGCCCCTTCGGTGGGTCGCACTCGCGACCGCTCTCCAGAGTCGATAAGGCGCATCGTGCGCATCGTTCGTGGTCCTGCGGCCTGAGCGTTTCCGGGCGGATTTGCGCCTTCGGCGGTGGCCGTAGCCACTCTCTTCCACGAACGGGTTTTATCGAACGCGTAGGATAGCCGATTCTGCATGTGGGAGCGACGCTCTCGGCGTCGCTCCCACCAGCTAGCCCCGGGTGGGCTGCCCGGCGCGGAGGATGAGCCAGATCGCGGGCAAGGACGCGACGACGAGCATCAACGCCGCGGGCGCGGCAAGCTCCAGCATTTCTTCGCTCGACTCCACCCAGATCCGCACCGCGAGCGTGTCGAAGCCGACGGGCCGCAGGATCAGCGTCGCGGGCAGCTCCTTCAGTGCGTCGATGAACACGAAAACGAAGGCCGCAGTGAGGCCGCCGCGCATCATCGGCAACACGAGTCGACGCAAGCTCTCGATGGGCCCCGCGCCGAGCGAGCGACCGGCTTGAAGCACCGACGGCGTGATTTGCTGCAGCGCCGCCTCCTCTGCCTGCACCGACAGCGGCAGGAAGCGAATCGTCAGCGCCGCGACCAAAACGATCAACGTCCCGTACAGCGGGCCTGCGAGCGCAATCGCGGCGACCAACACGCCGAGCGCCACCACCGGCCCCGGCAGCACGAAACCGACGCTCGCGAGCTGCAACGCCGTTGCGCTCGCGACGGTACGGCGCCGCGCGTGATACAGCGCGACCGGCAGCGCGATGACGAGCGCCGCGAGCGCGGCAAGCGTCGCCGCGGTAAACGTATTCCGCGTATAGCCCCAGAACGCCGAACCGATCGCGCCGTCCGCGAGCGCCTGCCCCGTCCAGACGAACATCCAACCGAGCGGTACGGCGAGCGCGAGCAGGGCGACACTGCCGAGCACCCCCCAGATCACCACGAGCTCCACCCCGCGTGCCTGTGGCCGGCGCGGCGGCCCGGCGGCCCGCATGTAGTAGCGTTGCTTGCGGCGGAAAAACCGCTCGATGATGAGCAGGGTCAACGTCAGGACAATGAGCACGAGGCTGAGCCCCGCGGCCCCTTGATAGTCAAACCGACCACTCATCTGATGGTAAATCGCGAGCGTGAAGGTCTGAACACGGAGCAGGCTCACGGCGCCGAAATCAGCGACCGTGTGCAGCACAACAATGGCGACCGCTGCAGCGAGCGCTGGGCGGAGCATCGGCAGCGTCACGCGCCTGAAACGCTCCATCGGCGGACAGCCGCTACACCGGGCGGCGTCTTCGAGGCTATGGGACTGCTCGTCGAGCGCCGCGCGTGCGAGCAGAAAAACATACGGAAAGCTCGCGAGGGTGAGGACGAAGATCGCCCCGGCCATACCGTGGATGCCGGGCGACAGCGATGTGTAGATGTTCGCAAACACGTAGGTCGGCACCCCGAGCGGCAACACCATCAACCAGACCGCGACGGAGCGGCCGCGAAAATCGCGTCGCGCGACCAACCACGCCGTGCTGACGCCGATGACCAGCGTGCCGACCGCGACCCACGTCGCGAGCACCAGCGTATTGAATAGCAGGCGTGGAATACGCGCGCTCCACAACGCCTGCCATTCAGCCCACGCCAACTGGCCCCCGTTCCAGACGACGAACGCCAGCGGCGCTGCGGCAAGTGCGACCGCGGCGTACGCGAGGAACGGGAGCGCGCCGGGTCGGCGGATTACGGCATCCCCACCTTATCGATCAGCCCAATCGCAGCGTCGCGGCGCTCGGCAAGCTCAGCCAGCGGTAGGTCGGCGACCTTGAGTGCAGCAGGATCGGGCAGCCGTTCGTCGGCAGCAACATCGGTGCGTGTCGGATATTCGGCATTGGCATCGGCGAACATGCGTTGACCCTCGTCGGAGAGTACGAACGCGACGAACGCCTCGGCGGCTTCTTTATTGCGTGCGTGTTTGCTGACCGCAATGCCTGCAACGTTCCATGCAACACCCATCTGGTCATCACCCTGATCGGGCACGACCACGCGAATCGGCGCATCGGGGTGCTGGTTGAGGTGACGGAAAATGTAGTAGTGATTGACCAGCCCGACTGCGCGCCGCCCTGCTGCGACATCCGCGACAATTGCGCCATGCTTCGCGTAGACCTCGCCGCCCGAGCGCTCGCGGAGCCCGCGCAGCCATTGCTCAGCGCGTTCGTCGCCCGCCAACGCCTGATAAACGCTGAGCCCCGCGACGAAACTCTCGTTTGCGCTCGTTGTCACGCCGAGCTTGCCCGCCCACTCAGGATCGACAAGGTCGAACACCGAATCGAGCGAATCGACACCCTCGGCGTTCGTGTTCACGACGAGCACCCGTGCGCGTGCGGACAGTCCGACCCAGGTGTTGTCGCGACCTCGGTAGTTCGCAGGGACCGTCTGCGTGAGCAGCAGCGGTAACTGCGCGAACAGGCCCTCGTCCTCGCCGATTTGAAGGGTGCCCGCGTCATTCGACAAATAGAGGTCGGCGCTGGTGCGTGCGCCCTCGACCCGCAGCTTATTAAGGAGTTCGGTCGCGCTGCCCGAGTGCAATGTCACGGGGATGCCTGACTGCGCGGTGAACTTTTCGGCGAGCGGTCGCACGAACTGGTCAGACCGGCCCGTATAGATGACGAGTGCCTCGACGGGCGCCACGGTGCGTTCCTGTGCCATCACGAGCGCAGCCGCGACGGCGATGATGAGTACTGATAAGCGTAGGAGTCGTTTCATGCGAGTAATGATAATGATTCTCATTCGAAACGGCAAACCTCGGCCCCTGCTACCATGACGCGGCTCGAAATCACGACTTCCGGAGGCCTCGCCATGCGCTTTGCCCTGATTCTCGCCACCCTTTTTCTCGGGGCCTGCCAGGCCACCGGCTCCGCCACCGTCGCGGACCCGTCCGTCGCCGCGCTGCACGAATTGTTCGACCAATCCTGGGAGCGCCGACTCCGCGAGAACCCGACCATGGCGTCGAATCTCGGTGATCTGCGCTACAACGACCAGTGGCCCGACGATTCGCTCGGCGCAATCGAAGCCAGCCATGCTGAAACGGTCGCGGAACTCGCGCGCCTCGAGGCCATCGACCGCAATGCGCTACCGCCCGGCGAGCAACTCAATTACGACCTGTTCAAACGCCAGCTCGAGGACAGCATCGAAGGGTTCCAATATCGAAACTTTCTGATCCCCTTGAATCAGCGCGGTGGCGTGCAGTCGCTGCACACCATGACCGAGACGCTACGGCTTCAAAATGCGAAGCACTACGCGGACTGGATCGCGCGCCTGTCAAAACTCGACACCGTCGTCGACCAGAACATTGCGTTGATGCGCATGGGCATCGATGAAGGCCGGATACACCCACGCATCATCATGGAGCGCATCCCCGCACAGATTGAAGTGCAACTCGTGGACTCACCAGAGCAGAGCCCGTTCTACGAGCCATTCACGGCGTTCCCGGAATCGATTGCACCGGCCGACCGTGAGCGCCTTGCGGCGGAGGCGCGCACCGTCATCGCGGATGTTGTGGTCCCCGCCTACGAGCGCTTTCATGCGTTCTTTGTCGATGAGTACCTGCCCGCGACCCGCGCCGATGTCGGCGCATGGGCATTGCCCGACGGCCGTGCGTTCTATGCATCGCGCGCACAGCGCTTTACCACCACGGACCTGACGCCGGACGAGATCCACGAGATCGGACTTGCCGAAGTCGCACGCATTCGTGCGCGCATGCAAGACGTGATGGCGGAGGTCGGCTTTGAAGGGACGTTCGATGAATTCCTGAACCATCTACGGACCGACCCGCAGTACTACTACGACACGCCCGAAGCGCTGTTCGACGCGTATCTTGCGATGTCCAAACGCATCGACCCGCTGCTCGTCAACCTGTTCGGCAAGCTGCCGCGCATGCCGTATGGCGTGCGCCCGATTCCCGACGCGATCGCGCCAGACACGACGACCGCGTACTACAGCCGGCCGGCCGGCGATGGTACCCGCGCCGGTTATTACTATGTGAACCTGTACCGGCCGGACGTGCGGCCGAAGTATGAAATCGTCGCGCTGTCGCTGCACGAAGCGGTCCCGGGCCACCATTTGCAGATTGCGCTGTCGCAAGAACTCGGTGACCTCCCGATGTTCCGCCGCATGGGCGGATTCACGGCATTCACCGAAGGCTGGGGCCTGTATGCCGAACACCTTGGTGAGGAAATGGGCCTGTACGAGGATCCGCTCGACAAGTTCGGCCAGCTCACTTACGAAATGTGGCGTGCGGTGCGCCTCGTCGTAGACACCGGAATGCATCACAAAGAATGGACGCGCGACCAAGCCATCGAGTTTTTCATGGACAACGCGGCAAAATCGGAAGCCGACATCGTCAATGAGATCGATCGGTACATCGCGTGGCCGGGTCAGGCGCTCGCGTACAAAATCGGCGAGTTGAAGATTAAGGAATTGCGCGCCCGCGCGGAGCAACAGCTCGGCGACCGCTTCGACGTTCGTGCATTCCACGACAAGCTGCTCGAAAACGGCGCCATACCGCTCGACGTCCTTGAGCGCGAAATTGACGGGTGGATCGCAAGCCAATGACGCGTGCGCAACACCCGGTCAGACGCCGGCTCACCGTGGGTGTCGGCGTCAACGACATCCGTATCGGCGGCGGCGCGCCGGTCGTCGTCCAGTCGATGACCAACACGGACACCGCGGACATCGACCGCACGGTCGCGCAAGTCCAGGCGCTTGCACATGCCGGGTCGGAGCTCGTTCGCATTACGGTGAACAACGTTGAAGCCGCCGAAGCCGTGCCGCATATCCGCGACCGCCTCGACGCGATCGGCGTCGCGGTACCCCTCGTCGGCGACTTTCATTTCAATGGCCATAAGCTCTTGACCGACGTGCCCGCGTGCGCCGAGGCACTTCACAAGTTCCGTATCAACCCCGGCAACGTCGGGCGTGGCCGCAAGCGCGACGAGCAATTCAGCATCATGATCGAAATCGCGGCGCGACTCGGCAAGGCAGTCCGTATCGGTGTGAACTGGGGCAGCCTCGACCAGGACCTGCTAACGCGGATGATGGACGACAACGCGCTTTTGCCAGAGCCGCTCGATGCAACGGAAGTGATGCACGAGGCAATGATCGTCTCCGCGCTCGAGAGCGCGAAGCGCGCCGAAGAACTCGGACTCGGTCGCGACCGCATCGTGCTGTCGTGCAAGATGAGCGGCGTCCAAGACTTGATCAAGGTGTATCGCGAGCTCGCGGCGCGTACCGACCACGCATTGCATCTCGGTCTGACCGAGGCCGGCATGGGGTCGAAAGGCATTGTCGCGTCGGCCGCAGCGCTTGGCGTCCTGCTCCAAGAGGGTATCGGCGACACCATCCGCGTATCACTGACCCCAGAACCCGGCGGCGACCGGACGAAGGAAGTCATCGTCGCGCAAGAAATACTTCAGACCATGGGCCTGCGCGCGTTCACGCCATTGGTCGCGGCGTGCCCCGGCTGCGGTCGAACCACCAGTACTTATTTCCAGGAACTGGCGTCGAGCATCCAGTCTTGGTTGCGTGAACAAATGCCGCGTTGGCGCACCGAGTACGTCGGCGTTGAGACCATGAACGTCGCCGTCATGGGCTGCGTCGTGAACGGGCCTGGAGAAAGCAAGCACGCGAACATCGGCATTAGCCTGCCGGGCACCGGTGAACGACCGGTTGCGCCGGTGTACGAAGACGGACAGAAAACCGTCACGCTGAAAGGCGACGCAATCGCATCAGAGTTTCAGCAGCTTGTGCAGGACTACATCGAACGCACTTACACAAAAGCTTGATCATCGGCCGGTGTTAAACTACGAGAATGGGCAAAGGCACTAAATACGTCGCAAAGGTCCCGGACGAGAACGGCTTCATCGCTTACACGGATGAAGAGCATGCCGTCTGGAACCACCTGATTACCCGGCAGCGCCCGGTCGCCGCACAATATGCGTGCGACGAGTACTTGCAGGCGCTCGACCGCATGGATTTTCCGACCGACCGTATCCCGCAGTGCAAGGAAGTCTCTGAAGTGCTGATGGACCACACCGGGTGGCAGGTCGCGCCGGTCGCTGCGCTGATCCCGTTCGGTGAATTCTTCCGTCTGCTCTCGGAAAAGAAATTTCCGGCAGCGTCGTTCATCCGGTCTCGTGAGGAAATCGATTATCTCCAAGAGCCGGATATTTTCCACGAAGTATTCGGCCACACACCGTTGCTCACCGACCCGCGGTTCGCCGAGTTCACGCACGCGTACGGCATCGCCGGGTTGAACGCACCGAAGGAAGACCGCGCGATGCTCGCGCGCCTGTACTGGTTCACGGTCGAGTTCGGTCTCATGAACACGTCGAAGGGACTGAAAACTTACGGCGCGGGCATCGTGTCCTCAATGGGCGAGACGCCGTACTCCATCGAGAGCGACAAGCCGATCCGCAAGCCGTTCGAGCCGATCGACGCGCTGCGCACGCCTTACCGCATCGACATCTTCCAGACTGTCTACTTCATCATCGACAGCCTAGACGATTTATTCGAAGTCGCGAGCATGGACTTGCTCGCACTGATCGCCGAGGCACGCCGCCTCGGCATGCACGCGCCGACTTTCCCGGTCGACGAAAACGCACCGAAATGGGCCTGAAACCATGACCGAACTTGCCGAACAGCATTGCGTCCCTTGCGAGGGTGGCGTGAAGCCGCTCACGCGCGCGGAAGCGGAAAAGTACCTCGGCCGTATCGCGCCGGGCTGGGAACTGGCCGACGACGCCAAAGAGCTTCGACGCGAATTCAAGTTCAAGGGTTACAACAAGACCATCGGATTTGTGAACGCGCTCGCTTGGATCGCGAACGCGGAGGGTCACCATCCCGACCTCGAGGTCAGCTACGACAAGTGCGTCGTGCGCTGGACCACGCATGCAATCGGCGGACTGTCCGAGAACGATTTCATCTGCGCAGCGAAGACTTCGAAGCTCATCTAAAACCGGGCCGCGGTTTGGCCACCTTCGGCAAGTCCCCCTGCTCGCCCGTCGCGAACAACACCATCTGCTGTTTCAACGGCCCCATCCAATCGACAGCGGCAAGCCCCACGCCGCGTGCCGCAGTCACCACTGCGTTGTCGTTCGTGAACAGGTGGTGAAACCCATCAAGCATGCGCTGCATCACCTCGTTGTGGGCGCGGCGCCAACGCGCGTAACGCCGTAGAGTCAGCCACGCGCCGGGCGGTTGGCCCTGCGCCTCGGCATCGAGCAACGCTTCGGCGAGCGCCGCGGCATCGAGGAGTCCGAGGTTCGCACCTTGACCGGCGAGCGGGTGAACGACATGCGCGGCGTCGCCGATCAGCGCGATGCGTGGCTCGACATAGCGGTCCGCGTGCAACCGGGTGAGCGGAAATGCCGCACGCGGCCCGGTTGCCTTGATCTCCCCCAATCGAAACGCGGTCGCGGCACTCAGCGCGTTACAGAACATCGCGTCGTCCAATGCCAGCACGTTCTCAGCTTCGTCGTCGGTCAGCGACCAGACAAGCGAGCAGCGGCCGTTGCTCAGCGGCAATAAGGCGACCGGCCCGGTCGGGAGGAACCGCTGCCATGCCGTATCGCGGTGGTGCTCGGTCGGTGTGACCATCGCGACGACCGCGCGCTGGCCATAGTCGGCTCGCGAGACGCCGATACCCGCAAGCGCCCGGACGCGCGAGTTTCCGCCATCCGCGCCGACAACGGCGGCACACGTCAGTGAGCGGCCGCCTGCCGTGAGGCGAACGCCAGCGTCGGTCACCTCGATTGTTTCGAGCGGATGGCGCCACAGCGTCAGCACGTTCGTCGCGCGCGCGACGCGCGTCAACAAGGCGTCCTGTACGCGCGCGTTCTCGATGATCCAGCCGAGTTCCGATAAGCCCGCGTCGCCCGCGTCAAAACGAAGCTCGCCGTCGCTGCCTGCATCGAACACGCACATCGCACGGTACGGCGTCGCGTCTTCGGGGGTCCACGCGCCCGCGGCGTCGAGGACGCGCGCGGCCGCGCGGCCAAGCGCGACCACCCGCGCGCCGCGGTCACCCGGTGCAAACGGTTGTGGCGCGTCGCTATCAAGCAACACCACGCGAAGCCCTGAGTCGGCAAGCAATGCAGCGAGCGCCGCCCCGGCGATGCCGGCGCCGACTATCGCGATGTCGTGGTCGTGTTTCATCGAAGCGGGATTCCGCGTGCGAGTTTCGGTAGCGGAGCGCCGACGCCCGCACCATAGCGCGCTAACAAGCGCTTGCCGGGACCGAACATACCAAAGGCGCCGAGCCCGCTCCCCCGCAACACACCGAGACCCATCAACTCATTCGTGAAGAGGCCATTCAGCCCATCGATGAACGCGGTCACGCGTCGTTGGTCGGCACGGCGCTCCCGCTCCCATTGCGCGAGCGCGCTTGCGTCCGCGGGATCGCCGGCATCCAGCCCGGCGGCGACCGCTTCTGCGAGCGCCGCGCAATCCCGGAGACTCAGATTCAAACCCTGTGCCGCGATTGGGTGCAGGCTGTGCGCGGCATTGCCGACGAGGACCGTGCGGCCCACCCGTTGTTCATCGGCCAGCGTTCGGCTGAGCGGCCAACACTGGCGTCGGCCGACACGTTCGATGGCGCCGAAGCGCCCACCAAACAGCGCGTTGACGGACTCCCCGAATGCGTCGTCGGACAGCGCCATGCGTTCGTCCGAACGCGCGCGCGGCATCGTCCACACCAGCGCGCAACGGCCCCCCGGCAACGGCAACATCGCGAGCGGCCCTTCGGGGGTGAAGCGCTCCCACGCATAACCGTCGCGAAGGTCGCGCGGCGTCAGGTTCGCAACAATCGCTGTCTGCGCGTAGTCGCGCACTTTGGATTCGATACCGAGCAATGCGCGCACGCTCGATGTGGCGCCGTCGGCGCCGATCAACAGTCGGCTCCGGCAGTGGCGCATCACGCCATCCGTGTCCATGTCGACTTCGACCCCCTCGTCGCTCTGGCTGACGCCGGTGATCGTGGCCGGTTGGAATCGCTCCACAGCCGCACATCGCACGAGTGCATCGTCGAGCGCGGTGGCCAGGCGAGGGTTCTCGACGACCCAGCCGAGCGCATCGAGCGCAACGTCGCGCGCGGAGAGTACGGTGGTACCGAGTCGGCCGAGCTCCGAAACGTGGACGTCGCGGATTGGGGTCGCGTGCGGTGCAAGCGCGTCCCACACATCAATCGCTTCGAGAATGCGGCGGCTGCCGGCCGCGAGCGCGGTCGAGCGGTCGTCATAGCCGGGCGCGTGCCGCTCTGGGGGCGGCACGCGGTCGACCATGGCGATTTTTAGACCGAGTGGCGCCAGCGCCAACGCCATGCTGGCGCCGACCATGCCGCCGCCTGCGACGATGACGTCGAATTCTTGCGCGGCGCCGGTCACCTAAGCCGCGCGCATCAGCGCCTCTATTTCGTCAGGCGACTTCGGCACGTCGGCGCTGAGCACGTCGGGCTCACCGCGCGTGACGAGCACATCGTCTTCGATACGCACGCCGATACCCCACCACTTTTTCGCGACCCCCTTCGTCCCGGGCGCGATATACAAGCCCGGCTCGATGGTCAGCACCATGCCGGGCTCGAGTACCCGCCACTGGTCGTCGATTTTGTAGTCGCCGACGTCGTGCACATCCATGCCGATCCAATGGCCGGTCCGGTGCATGTAGAACTTCCGGTAGGCGCCGCTCTTGATCAGCTGCGGCACGGAGCCCTTCAGCAGGCCGAGTTTCACCAGCCCCTGCGTGAGCGCCTTGACTGCGGCATCGTGCGGGTCGTTCCAATGATTCCCAGGCCGGACTTGGTCAATTGCGGCGAGCTGCGCTTTCAGGACAACCTCGTAGACCGCGCGTTGGGCATCGCTGTAGCGGCCGCCCACGGGGAACGTACGCGTGATGTCCGACGCATACCCGTCGAACTCCGTGCCCGCATCGATCAGCAATAAGTCACCGTCCTTCAACGGCGCATTGTTCTCGACGTAATGCAGGATGCACGCGTTCTCACCGCCACCGACGATGGACGTGTATGCCGGTACGCCGCCATTGCGATGGAACTCGTGCAGCAACTCCGCCTCGACTTCGTATTCGTTCATGCCGGGGCGACACGCGCGCATCGCCCGCTTGTGCGCGCCTGCAGAGATCTTTGCCGCACGGCGCATCGTGGAGACCTCCTCGCGGCTCTTCACCAGGCGCATATCGTGTAAATGATGGTCAAGCGAAACAAACTCGGCCGGCGTGTGGGTGCCGGTCCTGACTTGTGCGCGCAAGTGGTTCACCCAGCCGATCAGTCGCTGATCGAACTCGGGGTGGTTGCCCATCGTGTAGAACACACGGTCCACCTGCTCGAGCATTCCCGGGAGAATTTCGTCGATGTCTGTAATCGGAAACGCGTCATCTGCGCCATAGTCGTCGACGGCGCCTTGCTGGCCCGCACGGCGACCATTCCAGGTCTCCATCGTCGGGTCGCGCTCGCGACAGAACAGCACGTACTCGGCTTGCTTGCGGCCCGGAATCAGGACCGCAACCGCCTCGGGCTCCGGGAAACCGGTCAGATAACGAAAATCGCTGTCTTGGCGGTACGGATAATGGGCATCGCCGTTCCTGATTTTCTCCGACGCTGCGGGGATAATCGCAATCGACCCGGACCCCATCATCTGCATCAATTGCTTGCGCCGGCGGGCGTATTCGGTCGGTTTCATAAGGGGTTATGCCTCTTTATTGGACTCGCGGAGGCGCTGCAAGCACGGGGCTCGCGGGCGCCGGATTCATTTCGTCGTAGACCAGCTGGACACCGGCGCGCAGGTACTCGACGAGCTCTACGTAGGCACCCTCGTCGCCGTCGGTATCCTCACCGGTCGGCATTCCGACGCGCGCCATCTCGACGACATCGCGGATGATCTCTTGGACGCTTTCGGGCAATGCGTCGAAATGCTCAATGCTCGATGCACCGACGCCGAACAGGAAGCCCTCGCACCATTCGCCGAGCGCGGCCGTTCGTTCCGTCAGTGGCGCGTCATCGTCGGGCAAGCACGGCGCGAATTCGAAATCGCCGTTTTGCAGTTCTCGTAGCGTATCGGTGGCGAGCGCCGTGAGCGTTCGTCGCGCGTCTCGCGCCTCAGCGACACCCTCAAGGGTGTGCGCGAACCACGCGTCAGTGCCGGACGCCGGCGCGCACAGGGCGCCGCAGAGCGCGCCATGGCACTCCGCAGCGTCAACGGGCGCACCAATTAGGCGCAGAAGTCGGTCCAAGTCATGGAAGCTGGTCGGCATGGCCTTGCAGTTTATCAACTTGGCGCTTAATAATGCGCGCATGGCCGGTGATGACCTCAGCAAGCTTGAATTCCGCATCGACGAGCTGATCAAAATCGTCGAGCGCCTCAAAGAAGAGAACCTCTCGCTGCAGCAGAAGCAGGACGCGTTGGTCGCCGAGCGCGCGGCGCTCGTGCAGAAAAACGAACTCGTCCGAACGCGTGTCGAGGCGATGATTTCACGCCTGCGTTCGATGGAGCACGCGTCTTGAGCGGAGCGCCTGTCCAAGTCACGATTCATATTCTCGACAAGGATTACCAAGTGGCCTGCCCCGAGGACGAGCGCGCCGCGTTGATTGAAGCCGCCCGCCTTCTCAACGAGCGCATGACCGAAATCCGCGCGAGCGGCAAGGTGGTCGGCGCCGACCGCATCGCCGTCATGGCGGCGCTCAACATCTCCCACGAACTCCTCGAGACGCGGGCCGGCCGTGGACAGGGCGCGGACGCCATCAGCCGCCGTATCCACGTGCTTCAAGAAAAGGTTGAACAGGCGCTGAGCCATGCGCGCCAACACGAGATTTGATTTAAAATAGACACCGTCTCCTGCAGTGTTCGACCCGGCCCTGTATTTTCTTGAGCCTAATCATATGCCCAGGGGCCGCTGATCCTTCGCGCTGGTGCGCAGGTCCGCTTTGTGCGGAAAGCCTTAAGCGCGGGTCTTGGCCCCACCTGAACAATCGGTTCAAGGGCGATGGTCCGGGACGGCACAGGCGGGAGACGCTTCTTTGACCTCTGCAAACTCATTAAGAAGGACCTTGCGCGAGCGCCGCCGTGCCCAGCCCCGGGCGTTCCGCGACCAGGCCGCGCTCGCCGCGGCCGCCGCCCTCGCAAGCAGCCCGGCAGCCCGCAATGCCCGCCGCATCGCCGCGTTCGCGGCCGTGGACGCCGAGCTCGACCCGGGCCCCTTTGTCGCTGCGGTCCGCGATGCCGGGCGGCAAATCTTCCTGCCGGTGCTCGGGCCCCGCCCGGGCTGCCTCAGTTTTGTCCGGGCCGAGGCGGGCGACCCCCTTTCCCCCAACCGCTACGGGATTCCCGAGCCGCAGTCCGGCGCCTCGGCCAACCCGCAGTTCCTCGACCTAGTCCTGGTGCCCTTAGTTGGGTTCGACGACGCCGGAAATCGGCTCGGGATGGGCGCCGGCTATTACGACCGGACCTTCGCGTTTCGGCGCGGTCGCCGTCATTGGTTCGGCCCGCTTCTCATTGGCGTCGCCTATGAATGTCAACGTATCGATTTACTTCCTGCAATGCCGTGGGACGTGCCGCTTGACGGCGTCGTCACCGAAGACGGCCTGCAAATGTTTAAGAGGAGAAGCTGATGTCTTGTTGGTTGTTCAAGTCGGAACCCGAGTGCTACGGCATCGACGATCTCGCGCGCGACAAACGAACGCACTGGGATGGTGTCCGCAACTATCAAGCGCGCAACATGCTGCGCGACGACGTGAAGAAAGGTGACATCGTTCTCTTCTATCACTCGAATTGCGACGAGCCGGGTGTCGCCGGCGTCGCCGAAGTGGTCAAGGAGGCTTACCCCGACCCGAGCGCGTTCGACCCCGAAGATGCGCATTTCGACCCCAAGAGCGACCCGGACGCTCCCCGCTGGTTCGTCGTCGACATCCGGTTCAAGCGCCGCCTGAAACGCGTCGTGACCCTCTCTGAACTCAAAAATGACGGCCGACTGGACGGTTTCCAGTTGCTGAAACGCGGCAACCGATTGTCGGTGATGCCGGTTTCGAAAAAGCATTGCGACATCGTATTGGCCTTGGAAACAAAGGGCTAAACGTGTAGTGCGCAATCGCCGCGAGACGCGCGCGACGCGCCGAGCGGCGACGAACTCAGCAACACGCGACGGAAACTGACTCGGTTGTCGGCGCGAGCGCCGCGACGACGACGCAGATCACCCGAATGCCGCCGCTGGACCCCCCACTTGCAACTATCTGGAATTTTTCAGTTTCTCGTATATACTCAAACGCGAGTACTTGGCACTCGGAGGATATTCTCTTATGGCAGCAAAGAAGAAAGCAGCACCTAAACGCAAAACTGCGGCGAAGAAAAAAACCGCAGCGAAGAGAAAGGTCACTGCGAAACGTAAAGTGACTGCGAAAAGAAAAGTAACTGCGAAGAAGAAGACCACAAGGAAAAAAGCCGCGAAGAAGCGTACCGCGGCTGCTC
>CAYODZ010000209.1:0-8397 GCA_964402835.1 uncultured Gammaproteobacteria bacterium
AGCCACTCTGCCGGCAGCACCGGCTTGATGATGTGCTCCATCACGCCGTGGCGCACGTCGGCCTGGCTGATCGCCGCTGCGTGCTGCGTGGACAGTACGACCGCGTCGATGCGCACGGGCTTGCCGTCCTTGTACGCGAACGTGACTTGGCTCTTCGCGTCGGGGCGCAACCACGGCAGCGTGCCGTCCTTGCGCACTTCCGACTGACGCTGCACGAGCTTGTGCGAGTAGTGGATCGGCGCGGGCATCAGCACCTCGGTCTCGTCGGACGCGTAGCCGAACATTAGACCCTGATCGCCGGCGCCCTGTTCCTCGGGCGACGTGCGGTCGACGCCCTGGTTGATGTCGGGCGACTGCTTGCCGATTGCGTTGAGCACGGCGCAGGTGTTGCCGTCGAACCCCTTGTCCGAATGGTCGTAGCCGATATTGAGGACGGTCTCGCGCACGAGCGTTTCGAGGTCGACCCATGCGCTCGTCGTGATCTCGCCGGCGACCATCACGAAGCCGGTCTTGATGAGCGTCTCGCACGCGACGCGCGCGCGCGGGTCCTGCTTCAGGATCGCGTCCAGCACCGCGTCGGAAATTTGGTCGGCAATCTTGTCCGGATGGCCTTCGGACACGCTTTCGGAGGTGAACAGATTTTCTGTCGTCATTCAGGGGTATTCCGTGGATTTTCGAAGGTGCGGATATTACCTGAATTTGCTGGCCTGTTCAGTATTTCTGCCAGCGTGTCCCGTGGCCTTGCGATGCCAAAAATTAGGTCTAGACTTCCCTCACGCATCCATTATTTGGCTGCCATAACCCACGTCCGAAGGAGGGCTTATGCCAAGGACGGCTCGAATCGTAGTCCCTCATCACCCACACCACATCCTGCATCGTGGCATCAGCGGCTTTCCGGTGTTCGCGCGCGCCGATTACTGCAAGGCGTACCTCGAACACCTCGCGCTCGCGAAGCAGGAACTCGGCTTGCGTGTATTCGCGTACTGTCTGATGCCGGACCATGTGCGACTAATCGTCGACCCAGGCGACCAGCCCGCGCATCTCGGCATCCTGATGAAAAACCTCGCTGGGCGACACTCGCAATTGCTGAACGGTCTTTCCGCGCGGCGCGGACGCGTGTGGGAGGGTCGCTTTCGCTCCTCACCCATTCAGCCGGAGCGTTATCTGCTAGCCGGCATGCGTTATGTGGAGACCTCGCCGATTCGCGCGGGCATGGTACACGGCGCGGAGCAGTACCCGTGGTCGAGCGTGCGCGAACGACGACCGGGAAACGCGCGGCCGGTGCTCGACATCGAAGAGCATTATCTCGCGTGCGCGGAACACGCCGACGCGCGCTACACCCGCTACGTGCGTTGGTTGTCGGTGCCCGCGCCCGATGCCGAGAACTACTTCTTTGGCTGGTCGGTGCGTAGCGGGACGCCATGCGGTTCGTCTGCGTTCATCCGCGAGATCGAGGCGCGTTATGGCGTGCGTTTTCCGCGCAAAATGTATACGCGCTGTCACCCGAACCGGAGCGGCATCTTGCTTTGACGGTAAGTCGTTGATATCTGGATGCCGGTTGCTGTAACCGGGCGACTGGGCGAAAATAGGCGGCTCAATCCAGCCGGGATTCCCGATGCCTTCCAGACGAGATTTGGCCAACGCAGTTCGGGCGTTGAGCATGGACGCGGTACAAGCCGCAAAATCCGGTCACCCGGGCGCGCCGATGGGCATGGCCGACATCGCCGAGGTGCTCTGGAACGATTTCCTGAAGTTCAATCCGGCGAACCCGCATTGGTATGACCGCGACCGCTTCATCCTCTCGAACGGTCACGGCTCGATGTTGCTGTATTCCGTGTTGCACCTGACCGGCTACGACTTGCCGATCGAAGAACTCAAGAACTTCCGCCAGCTGCATTCGAAGACGCCGGGCCATCCTGAGTACGGCTACGCGCCGGGCGTCGAGACGACGACCGGCCCGCTCGGCCAGGGACTCACGAATGCGGTCGGCCTCGCGCTTGCCGAAAAAATCCTTGCCGCGCGCTTCAACCGCGACGGCTTTGACGTCGTCGATCACCACACCTATGTCTTCGCCGGCGACGGCTGCCTGATGGAAGGCATCTCGCACGAAGCGTGCTCGTTTGCGGGCACGCAGGGCCTCGGCAAGCTCATCGTGTTCTACGACGACAACGGCATCTCGATTGACGGAGAGGTGCACGGCTGGTTCACCGACGACACGCCGAAGCGATTCGAGGCGTACGGCTGGCAGGTCATTCGCGATGTCGATGGCCACGACGGCGAAGCGATCAAGAAGGCGATTCGTAAAGCGAAGCGCGAGAAGGACAAACCGACGCTGATTTGCTGCAAGACCATCATCGGCTTCGGCGCGCCAAACAAGCAGGGCACTGCCGATACGCACGGCGCGCCGCTCGGCGACGAAGAAATCGCCGCCGCCCGTAAGCAGCTCGGCTGGCCGCACGCACCGTTCGTGGTGCCCGACGAAATCCGCGACGGCTGGGATGGGCGCGCGCGCGGCAAGCGCGCCGAGAAGCGCTGGCAGAAGTCGTTCGAGGCATACCGTGAATCGCACCCGGCGCTCGCCGCCGAGTTCGAGCGGCGCATGGAGCGCCTGTTACCAGACGACTGGCAATCGTTCGCCGACGAGGTCGTCCAGAAGTTCGCGACGAGCGAGCAAAAATCGATCGCGACGCGCAAATCATCCGAAGCCGCGCTCGATGCGTTCGGCCCACACTTGCCCGAACTCGTCGGTGGCTCGGCCGACCTCACCGGTTCGAACAACACCTGGTGGAAGGGCTCGAAAGCGATCACCGCGACCGAAGCCGACGGCAATTACCTGTTCTACGGCGTGCGTGAGTTCGGCATGACCGCGATCATGAACGGGCTGTCCTTACACGGCGGCTTCATCCCGTACGGCGGCACCTTCCTGACCTTCTCCGACTACGCGCGCAACGCGATCCGCATGGCCGCGCTGATGAAGTCGGGCGCGGTGTTCGTGTACACACACGATTCGATCGGGCTCGGCGAAGACGGGCCGACGCACCAATCGGTCGAGCACGCGGCGAGCCTGCGGCTAATTCCGGGTCTCGCGGTCTGGCGCCCGTGCGACACGGTCGAGACCCTCGTCGCGTGGCGCGACGGCATCGAGCGCAACGACATGCCGTCGGCGCTGCTGCTCACCCGCCAGAACCTCGCACAGCAACCGCGCACGCCGGAGCAGGTCGCGAACATCCAACGCGGCGGCTACGTGCTCGTAGACTGCGACGGCACACCCGAACTCACGATTATCGCGACGGGCTCCGAAGTGCAGCTCGCCGTCGACGCGGCGGCGCGCCTGACAGGCGAAGGGCGGCGCGTACGCGTCGTGTCGATGCCGAATAGCCGGCGCTTCGCGGAGCAGGACACCGCGTACCAGGAATCAGTGTTGGTACCCGGCGCCGGTGCGCGCATGGCGATCGAGGCGGGCGTGACCGACGGCTGGTGGCGCTGGGTCGGGCCGCGCGGCCGGATTCTCGGCCTGGACCGCTACGGCGAGTCGGCGCCCGCAAAAGACGTATTCGAATACTTCGGCTTCACCGTGGAAAACACCCTGAAACTGGCCCGCGAACTGCTGGCCTGACGATTGGAGAGAATGGAAATGGCGATCAAGGTTGCAATCAACGGTTACGGACGCATCGGTCGTAACATCCTGCGCGCGCTGTATGAAGGGGGGCGCACCGACGAGATCAACATCGTCGCGATCAATGACCTCGGCGACGCGAACACGAACGCACACCTGACCCGCTACGACACTGCGCACGGCAAGTTCCCGGGCGAGGTCTCGGTCGACGGCGACCACATGGTCGTGAACGGCGACCGTATCCGCGTGCTCGCCGAGCGCGACCCGTCGAAGTTGCCGTGGGGCGACCTCGGCGTCGACATCGTGCTCGAGTGCACCGGCTTCTTCGCGAGCAAGGCTAAAGCCAGCGCGCACCTCGCCGGTGGCGCGAAGAAAGTCATCATCTCGGCGCCGGGCGGCAGCGACGTCGATGCGACCATCGTGTTCGGCGTGAACCACGGCACCCTGAAGTCATCGCATACGGTGATTTCGAATGCGTCTTGCACCACGAACTGCCTCGCGCCGCTCGTGAAGCCGCTGCATGATGCGATCGGGGTCGAGCAGGGCTTGATGACGACCATCCACTCGTACACGAATGACCAGGTCCTGACGGACGTCTATCACTCGGACCTGCGCCGTGCGCGGTCCGCGACGATGTCGATGATTCCGACGAAGACCGGCGCTGCCGCGGCGGTCGGCCTCGTGATGCCGGAACTGAATGGCAAGCTCGACGGTTTTGCGATCCGCGTGCCGACCATCAACGTGTCGATGGTCGACCTCGTGTTCACCGCGAAGCGCGACACCAGCGTCGACGAAGTTCACAAGATCCTGAAAGACGCGTCGCAGGGTGCGCTGAAGGGCATCCTTAACTATTCGGACGGCCCGCTCGTCAGCGTCGACTTCAACCATGATCCGGCGTCGAGCACCTACGATGCGACGCTGACCAAGGTCAGCGGTCGGCTCGTGAAGGTCTGCTCGTGGTACGACAACGAGTGGGGCTTCTCGAACCGCATGCTAGACACCACGGTGGCCTTGCACAACGCGAAGTAAGAACAGGTAGGAGCGACGCTCTCGGCGTCGCGATGAAGCAAATGTAGGAGCGGCGCCTTTGCGCCGCGATTAAGGATTGCAATGCCAGCAGTACTGAAGATGACCGATCTCGACCTCAAAGGTAAGCGCGTGCTGATCCGTGAGGATCTGAACGTACCGCTCGCAGGCGGTGAGGTCACTTCGGACGGTCGCATCCGCGCGGCACTGCCGACGATTCAGCACGCGATCGACAAGGGCGCACGCGTGATGGTGATGTCGCACCTCGGCCGCCCTGAAGAAGGGGTGTACGCGGCCGAGTTCTCGCTCGCACCGGTCGCCGCGCGGCTCACCGAACTGCTCGGTGTGAAAGTCCGGCTCGTGAAGGACTGGCTCGACGGCGTCGACGTCGCAGAGGGCGAGGTCGTGCTGTGCGAGAACGTGCGCTTCAATAAGGGCGAGAAAAAGAACGACGCCGAGCTCGCGAAACGCATGGCCGCGCTGTGCGACGTGTTCGTGATGGATGCCTTCGGCACCGCGCACCGCGCACAAGCGTCAACGTGTGGCGTCGCCGAGTACGCGCCGCTCGCGTGCGCAGGCCCGTTGCTTGCGACGGAACTCGAAGCGCTTGCGCGCGCGTTCGATAATCCGAAGCGGCCGTTGATCGCAATCGTCGCCGGTTCGAAAGTCTCGTCGAAGCTCACGGTGCTCGAGTCACTATCCGGCATCGTCGACCAGTTGATCGTCGGCGGCGGCATCGCGAACACATTCATCAAGGCTGCGGGCTACGACATCGGTAAATCGCTGCACGAACCGGATCTCCTCGACGAGGCGAATCGGCTGCGTGACCAGGCGCAATCGCGCGGCGGCGACATACCGCTGCCGGTGGATGTCGTCATTGCGCAGGAATTCTCAGCGAGTGCCGAGGCCGACGTTCGCAAAATCGACGATGTGTCGGACGGCGAGATGATTCTCGACATTGGGCCCGACACGGCAGAGATGTTCGCGGAGATGTTGAAAGGTGCGGGCACCATTGTCTGGAACGGGCCGGTCGGCGTGTTTGAGTTCGACCAGTTCGGTGAAGGCACGCGCGCGCTCGCACAAGCAATCGCGGAGAGTCCCGCGTTCTCGATTGCGGGTGGCGGCGATACGCTCGCCGCGATTGAAAAGTACGGTATCGGTGACCGGCTGTCTTACATCTCCACGGGTGGCGGCGCATTCCTCGAGTTCATCGAAGGTAAAACGCTGCCAGCCGTCGCGATGCTTGAGCGACGGGCAGCGCAGTGACGACACGCCGCACCAAAATCCTCGCGACGCTCGGCCCAGCCACCGACGATGAGCAGGTACTCGATGGGCTGATCACCGCTGGCATCGACGTCGCGCGCATGAATTTTTCGCACGGCGTTGCGGACGACCACCGTCGTCGCGTCGAGCAGGTGCGGGCACGGGCCGCTGCGTTGGGCCGCGACGTTGGCGTACTCGCCGACCTGCAGGGCCCGAAAATCCGTGTCGAAAAATTCAAGGACGGTTCCGTCGAGCTCGTCGACGGCCAGCCGTTCGTGCTCGACGCGTCGCTGGCCGCGGATGCCGGCACGCTCGCATCGGTCGGTATCACGTACAAGGACCTGCCGCGCGACGTGAAGCCCGGCGACATCCTCCTGCTCAACGACGGTCTGATTGCCCTGTCCGTGGACAGCGTCGATGGGCCGCGCATTCATTGCCTAGTGCTGTCGGGCGGTGAACTCTCGAATGGCAAGGGCATCAACCGGCAGGGCGGTGGTTTGTCCGCTGGCGCACTGACCGACAAAGACCGCGCCGATATAAAGACCGCTGCGGAACTCGGTTGCGACTATGTCGCGATTTCGTTCCCACGGACCGCAGGCGATATGGACGAGGCTCGCAAGCTGGTGCGCGCGGCCGGCTCGCAAGCCGGGCTGATCGCGAAAATCGAGCGCGCGGAAGCGGTCGAGAACATCGAGGAAATCATCCGCGCGTCGGACGCGGTGATGATTGCGCGCGGCGACCTTGGCGTGGAAATCGGCGATGCCGAACTGCCGGGTGTACAGAAGCGGATTATCCACCTCGCGCGGCAGATGAATGCGGTCTGCATCACGGCCACGCAGATGATGGAGTCGATGATCGCGAATCCCGTACCGACGCGTGCCGAGGTGCTCGACGTCGCGAACGCGGTGATGGACGGTACTGACGCTGTGATGTTGTCGGCGGAGACGGCATCGGGCAAGTTCCCGGTTAAGGCTGTACAGGCGATGGCACGGGTCTGCGAGGGCGCGGAGCGGCAACGCATGACGATGCGCTCGCGCCATCGTATCGATCAGATGTTCGACCGCACCGACGAGGCGATCGCGATGGCGGCGATGTATACCGCGAATCACCTCGCAGTCCGCGCGATCGTCGCGCTGACGGAATCGGGATCGACCGCGCTTTGGATGTCTCGCATCCGCTCGGGCATTCCGGTGTATGCGTTGACGCGGCATGAGGCGACGCGCCGTCGCGTGACGCTGTACCGCGGTGTGTACCCGGTCGCGTTCGACGTGGTCGACAAGCACCCGTCGCGCGTGACGGCCGATGCGATTGACCGCTTGTTGGAACTGGACGCTGTCGCCGAGGGCGACCGCGTCATCGTCACGAAAGGTGAGCTGTCGGGAATTGCCGGCGGCACGAATTCAATGAAGATTGTCCGGGTGGGCGATCACAAGATACTGGAGAGTTGAGATGCTGATTTCGATGCGCCAATTACTGGACCACGCCGCGGAGAATGGCTACGGCGTGCCCGCGTTCAACGTCAACAACCTTGAGCAGATGCGCGCGATCATGGAGGCCGCCGATAAAACGTCGAGCCCGGTGATCGTGCAGGCGTCCGCGGGCGCCCGCAAATACGCGGGTGCGCCGTTCCTGCGTCACCTGATCCAGGCGGCCGTCGAAGAATGGCCGCACCTGCCGGTCGTGATGCACCAGGACCACGGCGCGTCGCCCGCGGTCTGCCAGCGCTCCATCCAGCTCGGCTTCACGTCGGTGATGATGGACGGCTCGCTCGGCGAAGACATGAAGACGCCGATGGACCTCGAATACAACATCGACGTGACGCGCAAGGTCGTCGACATGGCGCACGCGTGCGGCGTGTCGGTCGAGGGCGAGCTCGGCTGCCTAGGTTCGCTCGAGAGCGGCATGATGGGTGAGGAGGACGGCTCAGGCGCCGAGGGCGTGTTGTCGATGGATCAGTTGCTGACCGACGTCGAAGAAGCCGCGCGCTTCGTGAAGGAGACGCGGGTCGACGCGCTCGCAATCGCGATCGGCACGAGCCACGGCGCGTACAAGTTCACGCGCCCGCCGACCGGCGACATCCTGTCGATCAAGCGCATCAAAGAATTGCACGAGCGCCTGCCGGACACCCATCTCGTGATGCACGGCTCGTCGTCCGTGCCGCAAGACTGGCTCAAGATCATCGACCAGTACGGCGGTGCGATGGGCGAGACCTACGGCGTACCGGTTGAGGAAATCCAGGAAGGCATCAAGCACGGTGTGCGCAAGGTCAACATCGATACCGACCTGCGTATGGCCAGCACCGGCGCGATCCGGAAGTTCCTGCACGACAACCCGAAGGAATTCGACCCGCGCAAGTACCTCGGCAAGACGGTCGAGGCGATGCGCGACATCTGTATCGCGCGCTACGAGGCGTTCGGCACCGCGGGCAACGCGCCGAAGATCAAGCCGCTCTCGCTGGAGAAAATGACGGCGCGCTACGCGGCCGGCGAGCT
>CAYODZ010000210.1:0-2308 GCA_964402835.1 uncultured Gammaproteobacteria bacterium
ACGAGCTTGGCTGGCCGCGAAGGTCTCGACAATCTCGTGTTCGTCGTGAACTGCAATCTGCAACGGCTCGACGGGCCGGTGCGCGGCAACGGCAAAATCATCCAGGAACTCGAAGCGAGTTTCCGCGGCTCGGGCTGGAACGTTATCAAGGTGCTGTGGGGTTCCCGCTGGGATCCGCTGCTCGAGCGCGACCGCCTCGGCTTGCTGCGCCGCGTGATGGAAGACTCCGTCGACGGCGAGTACCAGAACTACAAAGCGAAAGGCGGCGCGTACACGCGCGAAAATTTCTTCGGCAAGTATCCCGAGCTGAAGGAAATGGTCGCGAACATGAGCGACGAGGAAATCTGGCGCCTGAACCGCGGCGGCCACGACGCGCGCAAGGTCAACACTGCGTACAAAGCTGCGATGGAGCACAAGGGTCAGCCGACGGTGATCCTCGCGAAGACCGTGAAGGGCTTCGGTATGGGCGCCGCCGGCGAAGGCCAGAACATCGCGCACCAGTCGAAGAAAATGGACGAGGAGGCGCTGAAAGCGTTCCGCGACCGCTTCAACATTCCGGTCAGCGACGACCAGATCGCGAGCATCCCGTTCTGCAAACCCGCGGACGACAGCCCCGAACTGAAATACCTGCAGGAACAGCGCACGAAGCTCGGCGGCTACTTGCCGGCGCGCAGCACGGAGAAGCCGTCGCTCGAGATGCCGTCGCTCGATTTGTTCAAGGCGCAGCTCGACTCGAGCGGCGAACGCGAGATCTCATCGACGATGGCCGTCGTGCGCATCTTGAATTCACTATTGAAGGACAAGAAAGTCGGCAAGTACATCGTGCCGATCGTGCCCGACGAAGCGCGGACCTTCGGCATGGAGGGCATGTTCCGACAACTCGGCATTTACTCGTCGCAAGGCCAGTTGTACACGCCGCAGGACGCCGACCAGCTCATGTTCTACAAGGAGAGCAAGGACGGCCAGATCCTGCAGGAGGGCATCACCGAAGCCGGCTCGATGAGTTCGTGGATCGCGGCGGCGACGGCGTACGCGAACCACGGCGTGCCGACGATCCCGTTCTTCCTGTTCTACTCGATGTTCGGTTTCCAGCGCATTGGCGACCTCGCCTGGGCCGCCGGCGATGCGGGCGCGCGCGGCTTCCTGCTGGGCGGTACCGCCGGCCGCACCACGCTGAACGGCGAAGGCCTGCAACATCAGGATGGGCATAGCCACCTGTTGTCGTCGACGATTCCGAACTGCATCAGCTACGACCCGACCTTTGCGTACGAACTCGCGGTAATCATCCATGACGGCCTGCGCCGCATGTACACCGACTACGAGAACGTCTTCTACTACATCACCATGATGAACGAGAACTACGCGCATCCCGCGATGCCCGAGGGCGCAGAGGCCGGCATCCTGAAGGGGCTGTACCGCTTCAGCGAAGGCAAGAAGAAAGCAAAGGCGCGCGTGCAACTGCTCGGCAGTGGCACCATCCTGCGCGAAATCATCGCGGCGGCCGAGTGGTTGCGCGACGACTGGGGTGTCGAAGCCGACGTGTGGAGCGCGACGAGCTTCAACGAACTACGCCGCGACGGTATCGAAGCGGACCGGTGGAACCTGTTGAATCCCGATGCGAAGAAGCCGCAGCGGGCGTACGTCGCCGAATGCCTCGACGACACCGACGGGCCGGTGATCGCGGCGACCGATTACATGCGCGCGGTCGCCGATCAAGTGCGTCCGTGGGTGCGCGGCCGCTACACGGTGCTCGGTACTGACGGCTTCGGTCGCAGCGACTCGCGCGAACAACTACGCCATTTCTTTGAAGTCGACCGCCGCTGGATCACCATCGCTGCGCTGCGCTCGCTCGCGGACGACGGCACAATTCCGATGAAGACGGTGACCGAGGCGATGACGAAGTATCGGATCGATGCCGACAAAGCGTCACCGCTGAAAGCGACACGCCCCGATGTCTGACACGGTCCAGATTAAGGTCCCCGACATCGGCAACTTCGACGCCGTTGAGGTCATCGAGGTGATGGTCGCCGAGGGCGACACCGTCGCGGTCGAAGACGGCCTCATCACCATCGAGACCGACAAAGCGGCGATGGATGTACCGTCGACGCACGCCGGCAAGATCGTGAAGTTGCTCGTGAAAGCCGGCGACAAGGTCTCCGAAGGCACGCCGATCGCTGAAGTCGAAGCGGCAGAGGAAACCTCGAAGGCCAAGGAAAAAGATGTAGGAGCGGCGGCGTCGGGCCCCGGAGAAGAGAATACCTGGGCCACCCACAAAAGAAAGCGGGGGGGGGGGGGCGCCCCGACAGCC
>CAYODZ010000211.1:0-7207 GCA_964402835.1 uncultured Gammaproteobacteria bacterium
GCACTGTGGCATCGGCTCCGAGGGCGGCCAGCGTCCGAGTCCGGGCGGTTATGTCACGGCGACGGCGGCGACGGACGCGGCCCTCGCCGCCGGAGGGCGTTGATGTTGACTACGCTCCCGTGGCGGTGAACTGTTTGGTGACCGACGCAAGCTGGTACATCGTGTGCGCGGTGGCCGGCACCTGGTGTTCCACGTTGGCGAGGCCGTAGCCGCGCATGAGCACGACGGCTCCGTCCTTCACGACGGCTATCGACGCGCCCGGGATGCGCCGCGCGGAGATCTGCGCCTCGACGAAGGCGTCGACGTCTGCCTCTTGTGCGACTGCCCATCGCGGGCTGAGTGTCAGGACGAGGGTGCCGAGGACGATTGCCGTGAGGGCGCGCCAGGTGCGTCGGGACATACGCACCGGTACGTTGAGTGACGACAGAGGTTCCCTCGGACGCGCCGGGCCGAGGGAGGAGGCCCACCGGCACCCGCTGCGTTCGCGTCTGCCTCAGCCGTATCTGAGCTGGGTATACTGAGAGGCTCACGCCATGGCGCGACCTTTCGAGCCGGCGCCTCAGCCGGGTGTGCTTGGGCCAGTGGGCTCCAGCACGCCGCCGCTGACGGCCGCGCAACTGATCCTGGGCGTGTCGCCCGCCGACAGCGTGCTCGAAGACTATCGGCCGCTCCCGCTCAACCTCGAATGGCGCCTGTCGGAGCTCTATTGGAGTCGTGAGGGTGTCGCCCCGTTCATCAGGAACGACGTCCCCTACCACGTGAACAACAACGGCCGCGCGTCGGCAGACGCCGCGCTGGTGCTCTTTGCGAGCTGTCTCGATGTGCCCCCGGGCGAGGACCCGGTGCTCGTCCTCGAGATAGGCGCGGGGAGCGCTTTGTTCGCCCGCTACTTCCTCGACGAGTTCCGGGATCTGTGCCGACGCCACGGGCGCGACTTTTACGACCGGCTTCGCCTCCATGTGACCGATCGCTCGGCGCGCAGCGTCCAACATTGGCGCGAGCACGACGTGTTCGGCGAGCACCGCGGGCGCGTGACAACCGGGGTCTGCGACGCGCAGTCGCCGGAGCCGGTCGAGGGGCCGCTGCGCGCCGTGTTCGCCAACTACGTGCTCGATTCGCTTCCGGCGGCCGTGCTTCGTCGGATGGACAGCGGGTGGCAGCAGCTGTGCGCGCGCGCCTTGATTCGTGACGCCGACAGACTCGCGAACCCCCGCTGGGCCGACGCGATGCGCGACGCGGCGGGCTCGAACCCGCTCGAGGACCTCGGAACGCTACTGCCGCTACTGCCGATTCTCGACTCCGAGCTGGCATTTCTGCCCATCGAGGGGAACGGCCCGCCCGACTGGGAGCACCATCTCGGCGCCGTCGGCGAGGAGGTAGCCGCCGCGGGTCTCGTCTATAACTATGGCGCTCTACGATGCCTCGACGAGCTCGTGGCGAGGCTACACCCGGCTGGCTTCATCCTGGTGCGCGACTACGCGACAGCGTTGGGCAGTGCGCGGCGACCGAACGCCGCCCAGCGATTCGGCGGGGCCACGGCCCTTCCCCTGAACTTCGACCTGATCGAGCGGCACTTGCGTGCGCGGTCCGTCGAGATGCTCGACCCCGGCGACGAGAGCCCGATACACTCGCGCCTGATCGCGCGCAAGCCGCTGTCGACGACCAGACGGACGTTCGTCGAGCAGTTCAGTCCGCGGACCCCACACCCCTGGGTCCTGCAGTCACGTGCGCGCGAGCAGGCCGAAATGGGACTGCTTCGCGAGGCGCTGGACGTGTATCGCTACGCCATAGCGATCCACCCGCGCGACTGGCAACTCATCGGAGAGGCCGCGCAGTTCGCGGGAACGCAGCTGCGTGATCCCGCCGCCGGGGTGGAATTGGCGCGTGTGGCCCTCCACCTCAATCCCTGGTACAGCCCCTTCCTGTGGAACGTCCTCGGCGACTGCCTGGCGGCGCTCGATCGCCACGAAGAGGCGCACGGATGCTACGGAGAAGCGCTGAGGCTGCACCCAGGCGGCGTGGAGGCCCACGTGAGGCTGGCCGCGTCGTGGCTCAGGCTTGGCGACGCCGGGCGCAGCCTGGAATCGGTGGCCCACGGCCTGGCGGCCGACGCCGACGCGATGCATCGCCACACGCTGCTCGACACGCAACAAGCAGCCATCTCAACGCTCTCGCGCGGCTGGGTCGCGCGTCGCGACGCGGCGTTCCGGCGCGAAGCGCGCGAGGGCGCGCTCGTGTCGGAGCGCCGTGGCGAAACGGATGCGGGGTAAACTCCGGTTTGCAGAAGGAAGAGAGGTTCCCTCATGAATACGCTGACGCTCAGTCACTCGACGATTCGCGGGTTCGTAACAGGCAAGGCGATCAGCTGCACTGTTCGCAGCTCACCTGCCGGGCTGAAGCTGGCGACCGGTCGCTACCTTCTGCGTCCCGCGGAGAACAACCCGGTCTACGGCCTCGTGATCTCCATCGAGCCGATGCCGTCGCAAGGACCAGGGCCGGCGGCGGTCAAACTCCCCGCCATGCCGAAAGACGCTGCGTCGGCGACCGCAGCGCGGCCGGTGGGACCAGGGCCGGCGGCGGTCAAACTCCCCGCCATGCCGAAGGTCGTTCCTTCGGGGACCGCAGCCCGCGAGGGGGGCGCGGCCATCGTGATGAGCAGCCGTGCGATTGCCGGGAACTGTCTCGTGGTGACCACAGGATTCGACGACCTGGTGGATGCGGTGCAGCACACAGGCGGCGTGACGCTCATCGTGACGTGAGCGGGCCGCTGCTCGGGTGATCGCGCCCCCGGTCGTCATCGAGTCCAACCTCGGGGTCGAGACGAAGGAGACGCGCGTACTCACCGGTCCATCGCAGGTAGTGGAGAAGCGTCGGCTGCAGCACGTCGCCAGCCAGACCCGCAGCGCGCGCCGCGTGAGCGCGCGCTTCGAGCAGGCGCTCGAGTTCTGCGCGCGTGCAGCGATTCTCGACGAGCCAGCGCTCGACAGCGGCGGCATCCGACAGTTCATGGCGGCTGCATAGCGTCGCGGCCTGTTCGACGAGCCCTCCAGCCTCGGTCGTCTCACCGTGTCGTGCGGCATACTCCCGAGCAAGCCACCAGCCCAGAGCGCCTGCCACTCCGTGCTCCCGCGCGACGGGGTCGAGTTGGAGCGCGTCGAGCACCCGCTCGTCATCGCGGCGCATGCCGGACTCGGACGCGGTCGTCCGCATATGGTGCCACCACAGCGAATCCTGGAAGATGAAATCCACGTGCTTGGGACCGGGCGCCGACTCCAGACACTCGTGCATCGCGTGGAGCATCGCCTCCGCGTCAGCGCGCTTCTGGTTGATGCCGCCCTCGGGCAGCCAGCGCCGAAAGGCCGCCAGGGTGGACACCGGCACGCCGGCTTCGCGACCTGCCTCGAGCATCCGAGGGTAGGTGCGCTCGGCGTAGTAGAGGCCCTTCGCGATCCGCTCCAGCGTCGCGCACACCGGGCCGTCCAGCACGCCGACGTGCAACGCCTTCGTCAGGGTGGCGCGGATGTTCACCATGGCGTCCGACCCGGCGCGATAATCGGCCTCCTTCGGTCCGTGTACAATCGCCACCTCGTCGTCGTCCTCGAGCACGCCGTTGCGATATGCCTCGAAGATCGCGCCCACGCCGACCATGCCGAACGGCGCGAGCTCAGCGGCGCGCAGGGCCCCCATGCTGGCACTGCCGAAGACGTGAATGCCCTCGTTCAGCGCCCAGAGGATCTCCTTGTGCCAGACCGCCGGCTGCCGCTCGAAGTAGCCGTCGATGATGCCAATCACACTCGGGCGCTCGAGCGAGGCCCGGTAGACATCTCCCTGGGCGGCGGGTGGGAGGCAGGTGGCATCGACGATGGCGGCGACCTCACCGGCCGAGATCGTGGGTCCAGCAAAGACGACGGCGTTCACGGCCGCGGCTCCATCGAGCGTCGCACAGGATGCCGGTGACCTTCGTCATGGAGGCCCGGCACGATCACGCGTACCACCGGAATGCCGATCTCCGGGCGCGTCAAGTCGACGACAATGACATGACCGCAGCCGGCGCGGCGCACCGCATCGAGCTCGAACGCGAGGTCTTCTTCGAAGGACGCCGAATCGAAGCTCGCGACGGAGGTGAACGGCACGCTGCCGTGTCCGGCCGTCTGTTCGCGCCAACGCTGGGCGTTGGCGGGATCGCGCCAGCTCAGATAGTTCGAGCGCAGCAGGTCGTCGCGCGAGCCGGCGATGATGGTGAGCCGGCTCTGCGCGGCTTCGGTGAGCGCGCGCAGCAGAGCGATGTGCCGGGCGGGATGACAGCCGAACCCGAAGGCACTCGAGAGCACCCTGGTGGGATCGTCGGTGCGTTCGGCGATGAGACACTCGAAGCTCGCGAGGCCGACGTGGCTGGTCACGTCCCAGACCGCCACATCTACGCCCGCGCTCGAGAAGCGGGCGAGCACCGCTGCGCAGTCCGCGTCGTCGACCGTGCGCAGATCGAGCCGCCGGCCTTCCATGTCGTGATCCGCCAGCGCGTCGAAGCGCGCCGCCGCGTCGCGCTCGACAATCTCGCACAAGGCGTGGCTCGTGGCCTCGAGCACATGATTTCCCGAGGCCAGCCCTGTCGTCGAGGCGGCAAAACCCACGAGGTCCCACCGCATGCGCGTCGTGTAGGCGGTATGGACCAGTTGAAACGGAACCCAGACCTTCCCGTCGTGAAGCCAGTCGTCGCCTGCGATCCAGAGGATCGGGAGGCTCGAGTCGAAGGGTCGTTGCTGCGAGAGTGGCAGCAGCTGGGGATCGGCGACAACGTGGTCGGTCCGCAGCTCGTCGTAGCTGGCCAGGACGAGTGGCCCGATCACGCGCTCGGCATGGAAGCCCTCGATCGACTCCATGGCCGCGGAGGTCTTCGCTGAATCGAGGTCCAGCCCTTTGCCCTGCGACACGGAGAGGGACCGCGAGTTTGGCCTCACCGCCATCACGACGGGAATGCCGATCGTGTCGAGCCCGGTGACGTTGGCCAGGCGCGTGATGCCCATTTTCGGCAACAACGGCTTCAGGCGCGCGAGCGTCTCGGCAGGCGGGACCGTGCGATGCGTGCCGCGCGTGTACACCTTGGCCGTGACGCCCCGTGCCGGCGGCCGACGACCGTCCGTCTCGTGCTCGCCCCGAGTCATGTACGTCGCGCAGTCTACACGGTCCCTCGACACCAATCGCTTCCAGGCGTGCCGGCGATGCACATCCCTTTCCCCCGGACGCTGACGCCCTTCCACGCGATAGATTGCGCGCATGGGCTGGCGCGAACGATCGCTAAGCCCGTAACAATGCGTGATGTGTGGGATTTTCTGCGGGAGGTGGTGGGGGGCCGCGAGTCGAACTTACCTTCGCCGAGGCTCCGGCGCGCCAGGCCAACGGGCCCCCCTCCGCCCAAGGCAGGTGCGCCACCAGGCTGCGCTACGCCCCCGACCGAACTCCAGCTCACCGCGGCAGGCCTGCTGCCAGGCTGCCGCATCGGGGCCGGCCGACAAGCAGACCGTAAGCGGTCGCCGGTCGCCGATAGACGGTAGAGGCGGACTCCGGCTCACGCCCCACTTCATTTGACACTCGAATACAGCAGCCAGCCCTACACTCCATTGGCATGGCTAACACAGAGCCCTCCAAGGCCGACGTCCTCCAGGGCACTCTCGACCTGATGGTTCTCCAGACACTCGACACCCTCGGCTCCCTCCACGGCTATGCCGTGGCTGCGCGTCTCGAGCAGGTATCGAGCGGCGCCCTCCAGCTCAACATGGGCACGCTCTACCCCGCTCTGATGCGCCTCGAACAACGCGGCCTCATCCGCGGCGCCTGGGGCACCACGGACTCCAATCGCCGCGCACGCTTCTACGCGCTCACCGCCGCCGGCAGACGGCAGCTGGCAAGAGAGAAGGACGCGTGGGCGCGTACCGCGGGCATCATCGACATGGTGCTCAACCCTCAGCGCTCATCGAGATCGTGATGCGTACGCTGCGTGAATGGCTCCACCGCCTGGAGGGCACCCTGACCCGTCGTCGACGCGATGACGATCTGGAAGAAGAACTGCGCCTGCACCTGGAGCTCGAGACCGACGCGGCCCGCCGCGCACAGCACCACCACGACGGCGGCCGCCGAGTGGCGCACCTGCGGGCCGGCGGTGTCCCGCAGGCCATGGAGGCGCTGCGCGACCAACGCGGCGTGCCGTCGCTCACGGATATGGCCCGTGACATGCGCGTCGCCGTCCGCGGCCTGTATGGCCGGCCTGGGTTCACCGCCGTCGCGTTGTTCCGCGTGGTGAGCCCCAGCTGGCTGTCCACGGCCTTGAGCAGCACCACGCCGCCGTCGGAGCTCGCGTCGGGCAGGTCGAAGCGGGCGATCACCGGCTTCGGGAATCCCTCGCCCTCGAACGTCACTTGGGGTATACAGTCTGTGGCCATCGCGCCTCCTTGCTCGGCTGCGTTAAAGCGTCTGGACACCGCTTCTATAGCACCGGCTCGGGGGTTCGGTGGCCGTTCTTCTTCATCTTTCGCGAATGTTCCGGGCTAGGTTCGGGCGCGCTGCCTGCAGATCCGCACCTAGCCGCCGGTCCCACGACCGGGACGAGGAGTGACTCATAGCAGCTAATCTAGCGATCGAAGGATCCATAGGCTAGCTGTGTCGGCCAGCCACTTCCCGACGAGGAATCTACGATCCCTCTAGCAACGGGTCGTCAAGACGTTCGGGAGGGCCGTGCTCAAGCTCAATGGCCACTCCGAGTTGATATGATGGACACATGACCGGTGGGATCGAGCCCATCCGATGTGGATACCGGTCAATCTTCACCCCGGCCGCGCGGCGCGAACGGGCCGCGAATTTCGAGGCCTATTGGGCCTACTCCGTGGAGCACGATGGAGAGATCCTTGAGGATCAAAAGGGTCTGACGAAGAAGCAGCAACTCCTGACACGATTTCAGTCGAACCCCGTCCGGTCCTGCCAACCGCTTCCTGACCCCGAAGGGTTCTACCGCAACTACGTCAAGATGCCGATCCTGGGGGCGCTGCCCTTCGCGCTGATCCTGCCCTACGCGAACCTGTTCTGGACGGGCGTCCTGGCCGTGCTCATCGCCATGATCATGGCCTCGGCCTTCTCCGCCATCCTGGTCTACGCCCAGGAGCTCCTGCCGGGCCGGGTCGGCCTCGCCGCCGGGATGTTCTACGGGTTCTCGTTC
>CAYODZ010000212.1:0-5997 GCA_964402835.1 uncultured Gammaproteobacteria bacterium
GATGGTCGCGGCCAGGTATCGGCTCCTCAACTGTTCAGCTTCACGCTGGACACCATCGCACCGGAGCTAACATTCGATCTTGATCCGGCGTTCGATTCAGCCGTGATCGGCGACCGTTTGACAAACTTTTCCACGGTGAAGCTAGACGGACAAACTGAACCCGGTGCGGACGTTTCGATCGCGACGCTGGGCATCGATCTGCAGGCAGACGCCAACGGTACGTTTTCCCTTCCAGACATCGCACTCGCCAACGGCATTAACGCGATTGGGGTTCAACTGACCGACGCAGCGGGCAATATGAGTGTCCACAACGAGCGGTTTGTGCGAGCCGACTCAGCCACCGCGTTTGCTCTGGTGGAAGGAACGCCTTTCGTTACCGAGACGCTGCTGCCAATCGCGATTGGAAACGCCGGCGAGTCTCGACAAGTTGTCGTGAACATCGAGACCTTCCTGGATACCGCCGCTTCGAACACCTTTGTCAATGATGTGTTGAACGTTTTTGTCGTGGATGCCGCGGACGCGAGTCAAGTGCTGCTCGACAACGGACGGCCTGGGACACCGATTGCATCACTTACGGAGACTGGAGCGAACCTCGCCGCCGGTGTCGCCACCCTGGTGGGAACCGATCTGGCGATCGATGTCTCCAGCATTTCGGCCAGCAATATCCAACTGCTTTTTCAATTGCTGTCGGGCGATGCGGATCGGGAAAGTCTGGTTGTTGTGGATGACGTGCGAGTCAATGCGATTTCCGGATTGCCGCTATTGGCGTTGCAGCAGCAGATTGTACCATTGGGCGGCGCGATTGAACTTGCGGAACTGTCACCTGCCGCACAGATCGAGGTCCAGGTGCAGGCGGCGCGATTCGATTCCGCGACAGGCAAATTCAGGGCATCGCTGACGCTGATCAACCGCGGCGCGGCGGTGGGACGCGACCTGGCAATCGTACTGCGTGGATTGCCGGCCGGGACGAGCATTCCGAATCCCGCGGCGTTTGACAACGGCGATCCCGTGTTGAACCTGCGTCCTGCCACGAACAACGGCGGTCTGACCACGGGTCAGTCGACCAAGCCGATCGAACTTGAAATTGACAATCCCGACAACGCACGCTTTGTACTAGAGATCGATGTTCTCGCCGGGCCGCCTAATCGGGCTCCTCAACTGGCTGCGATCGATCCGATTACGATGTTTCCGGGAGAGTTCCAGGTTGAGCCACTGATCGCCAGCGACCCCGATGGCGATGCGGTGCTGTTTTCACTCGGTGCCACGGGCACCGCCAGTGCCTCTGTTCTCAATCTGCCGACCACCGTGCTGCGAGCCGACGGCACGCTTGAATTCAGACCGCAACCCGATCAACTTGGCCAATATACGTTCGACGTCATCGCCAGCGACGGTGTGTTGGAGACTCGCCGAACCGTCACGCTCGACGTCGTTGCCGACCCGACGACCACCACGCGCGTCAGCGGATTCATCCTGGACGTCGACCAATTGCCGCTGGCCGGCATGCAAGTCGAGATCGGCGCGGTGCAGGGACTGACGCTATCCGACGGGTCGTTCACGCTCGACCTGGGTTCTGGACCACTGGTAAGCGACACGCTGAAGGTTCGCGGCGAAACTTTCGTTGGCGCTAATGCTTATCCATTTATTGCCGAGAAGCTGCCATTCATTCTCGAGCACGCGGTCTTTCCTGGCGTGAACAATGTCATCAGTCGGCCCATCTTTCTCCCACCGTTGGATGTCGCTGGCGGCACCGCCATCGATCCGATGCAGGATACGGTCGTGCAACAAGAAATCGCGCCCGGCGAGATAGCGGAAGTCCTTGTCGTCGCCGGCACCTTGATGAATCAACAAGGGACGCCTTTCACCGACGTCCTCTCGATCACCGAAGTCCCACCCGATCTCACACCAGCCGCCTTGCCCAGCAATCTCTTTCCCGACGTGGTGGTGACGATCCAGCCAGGCGAAATGGTTTTTACGCAACCAACCGCCCTCACGCTGCCAAATCGGGCGGACTTTCCCGCCAGCACGGTAATGGACTTATGGTCCATCAACCCGATCTCTGGCGAGTTCGATCTCGTTGGAACGGGGCGAGTCTCGAACAACGGACAGCAAATCGAGACCATCGACGGCGGGATTCGCAACAGCAGTTGGCATTTCTTTTCACGTCAGACGCCGCCCGCGCAGCAACAGGCGAACAACAATCCCGCCAACAATCCACGGAATCAGGATCAGCTTTGCAACGATTGCGAAGCATTGGCTCGTAGTCTGCGCGAAAGCGTGGCCACGTCCGATGTCGAACTCCACTCCGGCGCATTGCTTGAAGGACATTTTCTGGTGACGTATCAATCGCTGGGTGCCGAGCGGGGTGTGTCGTTGCATTACGACTCGCTACGTGCCGACCCGCGCCCGATCTTCCACTTTAATGCCGTCAATGTGTCGGGTAATGAAACGCTGGTCGCGTCGCTGAACGTCAGTCGCGGCAACGTTGCCTTTCAAGTTCCGGGGTTTGTCGGCAACGAGTTCGGCTTGCAAGGGGGCGAACACTTGTGGGATTTGCCGGCGGGAACCAATGACGTCGATGCGGCACTGCAAGTCGATCTGCGCGATCAGCCGACCGGCATTTACGACTTCAACGTCACCTTCGGGCCGCGACGGTTTAATGGTGATCGCTTCACCGGCGCGGCATCGCAGTTTTCGACTCCCGTCTCGATTATCAACTCGATCAACAGCCCGTTCGGTGCCGGGTGGGACTTGGCGGGGCTGCAACAACTGTTCGAGAATCCCGATGGATCGGTGATGTTGATCGACGGCGGATCGGAATTGATGTTCGAACCGCAGGGTGCGGGGCAACCCTTCAAATCGCCCGCCGGTGACTTTTCCATTTTTGAACGGCTGATCGACGGCACCTTCCGCCGCACGTTCCCCGATCAAACGGTGGTGCAGTTCAATACCGAGAATCGCATCGCATCGGTGACCGATCGCAACGGCAACCAGACGACCTACAACTACGACGCCGAGGGCTTCGTCGCCAGCATCGTCGATCCGGTCGGACAGGCGACGACGTTCACTCGCACCGGCGATCGGATCACCAAGATCACTGATCCAGCCGCGCGGGAAACGAATCTCGAATTCGATGCGGCGGGCAACTTGATCCGGATCACCGATCCCGATGGTTCGTCGCGGCAGTTCTTCTACGACGAACTGCACCATCTGACCGCCGAGATCGACCAGCGGGGATTCCGCGAGGAGGCGACCTACGGTTTTCATGGCCGCGTCTTGGAGACGCTTCGCAAGGACGGCACGCGCAGCTCTTTCGAACCTTCACAGATTGCCGGACTGTTTCCCGCTGAACTCACATCGCATCCCGATACGGCACCACAGATCGGAGCCGATCCCGGACAAGCAGTGGCCCGCTTTGCCGACCCCAATGGCAACGTTGTCACGACCGTGCTCGATCAGGCCGGCCAGCTCGTTTCACAAGTCGACGCCGAGGGGAATCTGCCGTCTGTCGTGCGGAACCGTGACAACTTGCCCGTCTCGAGCGACGATGGTCGCGGCAATGGCACTTATCGCCAGTTCGATGATCGCGGCAACGTAATCTCGGTCGCGCTGGAACAGAACGAACGCTCGCCGAGCCTGTTCGATGGTTCTGTGCTGTTGTCGCGCGATCGCATCCAGATGGTGCGACTGGGCGACCTGGATGGCGATGGCGATTTGGATGCCGTGGTCGGTCATGGCACGACGTTGAACGGTAGCGGTCGTTCGCAGTTTGTGACGATTTTCGAGAACGTCGATGGTCGGTTGGAAAGAGCACTCGATCTGAATGTCGCCAGCGGGGGCACGGAAAACATCGCTTTGGTCGATGTGGATGGGGACGGTATTCTCGACATCGCCATCGTATCGGGCGACAGTGCCAACGATCGTTTTCGCGTGATGAAAGGGAACGGCGATCTGACGTTCAGTTTTCTGTCGACACTGGCGCTGAGCCTCAACCCGACATCGGTTGCCTTTGGCGACGTGAACGGGGACGGCAGTCCGGACGCTGTCATTTCGCGTGGCAGCAGTGGCGACGCGCTGCTGCTGATCAACGATGGTGCCGGGACGTTCACGCAGTCCACGTTCGCGGCCGGCGATCGGATGTTTGATGTGCGAGTGGCCGATATCAACGGCGACGGCAACCTGGACGCAGTCTTCGCGGGAAATGCCAGCGTCCGGCTCTTGTTGGGTGACGGCACCGGCAACTTTGCTCCCAGCATCAAGCTCAACACCGGATCGCAGACGCACGACGCGGTCGAGGTGCTGGATTTCAACAACGACGGGCGACTCGACATCATCTCGACGGCAATTTTCGGAGTGATCCAGTTCTTCGAGAACGATGGCGCGGGCGGGTTTATCGAATCGGCGATCACAGTAGCCGCCACGGGTCGTTTCGAGGACATCGCCGTGGCCGATTTGAACTTCGACGGTTTTCCAGACTTTGTGCTTTCGAACAACCAATCTGACGCGGCGCGCGTGTTTTTGAACGATGGCCTGGGGCGGTTCCCGACTGAGCCGACATTCGTGCGCGGCGGACGCAGGACGGCTTCGGTGGCGCTGGGCGATCTGGATCGGGATGGCGATTTCGAACTGCTGATTGGCAATGACTTCAGCAACGACGTGAGTGTCGTATATGGCAAGCGGGACGGCTCGTTCCTGGACAATCCCGCGTTGCCCACATTCGCTGGCGCGCTTCCGCGACCAAAATCGTTGGAGATGGCGGACCTCGATGGCGACGGCAATCTGGATATTGTCACGGCGTTGCAGAGCAACAACACGATCGCCGTGCAAATGGGTGACGGCACGGGCCGCTTCGCGGCGGCGAGGGAGTTTCCCGCAACCGCCAATCCGCATGATCTGGCGATCGGCGACGTCAATGGCGACAACATTCCCGACGTCGTCGTGACGCAGAACGGAGTTGGCCGCGTGGTCTTGCTGCTGGGGCAAGGCGATGGCAGCTTCGCCGCGCCGCAACCGATCGACGGCACGGCGACGTCACTCGCCGTTGAAATTGCCGACATCGATGGCGACGGGCACGCCGACATCGTGTTGGCCGGAGGGTTGTTGTTCAACATTTTGTTCGGACAGAGTGACGGCACCTTTCCCGATACGGTTTCGATCTCCCGGCCGAACAGTTGTTGCGGAAGGGTCGAAGACGATTTCTTTCAGGTCGTTGACTTGGATGGGGACGGCGATCTGGATATCGTCACCGGTGCCGATGCGTTTCGGTTGATCACCAACAATGGCTCGCGGCAGTTCACGCTCAGTTCGGTCGGCACAAATCTGACGTTCACCAGCGTCTCCAAAGCCAAAGCCGTCGATTTAAATGGCGATGGGTTCGTCGATCTCATCGGCATGGGCGGCGGTCAGGCATTCACCCCAAGAGACGATCGTAGCGGCTTTGTCGTGCGGCTGTCTGACGGTGCCGGTGGGTATCAGGCTGGTATGGCCTTCAATGCCGGTGGACAAACGCAGGGCGGTTTCGCCATCGTCGATCTCAATCTGGACGGCCACCTCGACATTGTGACTTCGACCGATGCGGACAACTCGGTGTCGGTGCTGCTGGGCGACGGCACCGGCTCGTTTGCGGCGGCCCAGCATTTCAATATTCGGTCTCGTTCGGAAAACAGTCTGGCCGTGGGCGACATCGATCGCGACGGCGACGTGGACATCGTCACGCCGAGTTTCGAAAACCGCAACGTGACGCTAATGTTCAACCACACGGTCGCGACTTGCCAGACGCAAACATGCCGAGCGACCTTCGAGTACGACGCCGGCTTCAGCCAACTGACGCGCAGCGTTGATGAACTTGGGCGGCAGCGGCTGTTCGAGATCGATCCGGCGACCGGCAACACGCTACGTGAAACGATCGTGATCGGCTTGCCGGACGCAACCAGCGGCGAAACTGACGATCTGGTCACGCAATTCACCTACACGACGCAAGGATTGCTCGCCACGCAAATC
>CAYODZ010000213.1:0-9221 GCA_964402835.1 uncultured Gammaproteobacteria bacterium
CCAATCGCTGCGGTCACGCGCCCGCCGTGTTCGAGCCCGCCGGCGGCGGCGTCGGGAATGAATGCGTACGTGAGGGCGGCGAGCACGGGGCCCGCAAAAAGGCCGGTCCAAGACATTGTGCTAGCTTAGCAGCCATGAGCGAACAGCCCGAAAAGCCGACCCGTCCGGTCACACCGCCGAAGCCGGTGTCGCCGCCGACCGATGTGCCGAAACGCCCCGTGCCACACCGTCACCCGGTTGGCATCGTGGCCGCGGGCATCGTCTGCGTTGCGCTCGCGGCGTGCGGTCAACAGGGTGACGGTAGCCATCCGTCTGCGACGATGGTGCGTGCAGAAGTCACGGAGGCGGTGATGCTGTTGAGCACCGCGCGTGGTCCCGTGCTGCGGCATTATCGAAGCACCGGCACCTGGCCGACTGACGCAGACCTCGCACGACTCGCGCCGATGCAGTCCGGGTCCTATTCGAGCAACTTACGCGTCGGCGATGGCACCGAGCTTTTGATCGACTACAAGGGCTTCGCGGAAGGGCTGGTCTATATGACCTTCGACCCCGATTCCGGCACCTGGACCTGTGGCGTCGAGGGCTTGGCGGACACACAGATCCCACCGAACTGCCGTTAGATCGTTTTTAGAGATGAATCGGCTTGCGGCCCGTTAACGCTTCTAGTCGTTTCGCGACGGGCAGTCGGTGGCAGGTCGTGAAGTCGTGTTCCCAACACATCAGCGCGACGTTGCCCTCAAGTTCTGCGGCAAGCCGCTCAAGTACGTCCTCCTGCTTCGCGAGATGTCGGCCGAACGCGCGGAAAAACTTCTTGTAGTCGCCGTCGACCCGGACCTGGTGTCGGATCACCTTTGGCGTGCCGAGCGGGCGCTCGTGTTGATAGGCGATACCGGATGCCTCGAGCGCCTCGCGCAGCGCCGTCTTCGAAAACCCGCGCTTGCGGGAAGCTGGCAATTCGCGCACATCGAGCAGCAAATCGACCTCGTACGCCCGTAGGGTGCCGATAAACGAATGTAACTCCATGCCCTCGTAACCGATGGTGTAGAGCTTTTTTAGCATGGTGCTATCTTAAGCACATGAAACAGCCCCTGGCATTGGGTGTATTCCTGTTGCTCGTCTTCCTGGTCGCGCAGCTGGGTTGGGTGTTCCCGCCCGGCGAGTGGTACGCCGACCTGACGCAGCCGCCGTTCGCGCCGCCGAACTGGTTGTTCGGGCCGGTGTGGACCGTGCTCTATGTGATGATCGCGGTCGCCGGCTGGCTCGTATGGCAAGCGACCGGTACGCGTTCAAAGGCCATCGCGTTTTGGGGTGCGCAGTTGCTGTTGAACGCGCTGTGGACGCCGTTGTTCTTCGGCCTGCATGCCTTGGCGTTCGCCCTCGTCGAGATGACACTGCTATGGCTCGTAATCGTCGGCTGCATCGTCGTGTTCCGGCCTGTGTCGAAGACCGCGGCGTGGTTGTTCGTGCCGTACCTCGCGTGGGTCAGTTTCGCGTGGGCGCTCAACGCGGGGTTCTGGCTGCTCAACCGCGCGGCGTGAACGACTCCGACGCGACGCGCCATTCGCCGTCGTCTTCGCGCCGCCACTCCGCGCTGTAATCACCCTCACCGTCAACGCGCGCACCCGCGTGCGTCCAATGGCCCGACCAGGTGCCGCGTTCGTTGGCGATAAGACCGCGAACAACGATGGTTGCGGGCTTACGCACATACAACACATCGCCGTCCTGTTTGAATTTATTCGTCCAGTGAACGAGTAGTGCGTCGCGACCCTGCACGGCGACGCCGGTACTCGAGATGAGCGCGCAGTCGTGCGTCACGCAGCCTGAAATCGTCGCCGGATCGCGCGCGGCGATCGCATCGTTATAGCGTGCGCGTGTTTCTCGAATTGCGTTTTCGTCGTCCATGCTCAGATTCTCACCCGTGGGCGATGACCTGACAATCGCCTTAGCACTGCCTGAATGCCGTAACAGCGCGGTGTAGACCACAGAAACTTGTTCGGCACCGCTCTCAAATCGAGGCATGAGACTCGTGTTGCATGCGGTGGTGGTGGCGGCGGCCTTTTACGGGGGCGCTGCGCATGCGCAATCCGCGCTGAGTTTTTCGGCAGGCCAACTCGGCGTGACCGACGACCTCTCTGAACCACAGTGGTATGGCGTCGAGTTGCGCTTCGCGCAGACTGTGCGATGGGGCATCGTGCCCGGTGTCGGATTCCACCGCGCCGCGTGTGGCGCGAACTATGTGTACGCAGATTTTCGCAAACCGATCTGGCTCTCTAATCGCTGGGCGTTGACGCCGCACTTTGGTCCCGGCTTGTTCACCGACAGCGACCAAGTGAATCTTGGTCACGACATCCAGTTTCGCAGCGGCCTCGAACTCGTCTATCGAACGCGCGGCAACCTTCAACTCGGTCTCGGCATCACGCACCTGTCGAATGGCAGCCTTGGTAGCTTGAACCCGGGCACTGAGACCGTCGGAATTTCGTTCTCGATGCCGATCTGATTTCTGCGGTCTATACTCGGGGCAAATCTCCAACCCTGGGGTCACCATGAAACTCGTCATCGCCGCGCTCACCGCGGCCCTGTCACTGTTCGCCCACAACGCGATTGCCGATGTCACCGTCATCCGAGCGGGCGCGCTGTTCGACGGTACCTCCGAGCGGATGCACCGCGACATGACCGTGATCGTGCGCGATGGCCGCATCGCCGAGGTGGGCCGCGATCTCGTGGTCCCCGAGGGCGCGGAGATTATCGACCTGTCGGGTCATACGGTGATGCCGGGGCTCATCGATTTTCATACGCATCTGATGGGCGATCCGTCGGAGCTCGGCAAGGACCGGGGTGGGTTCCTGTTCCGCTACCCCGACCGCGCGATTCTGCTCGGCGCTGTGCACGCGGAGCGGACGCTGCACGCGGGGTTCACGACGGTGCGCGACGTGGGTGCGCCGGGGACGACCGCGCTCGCGCTGCGAGATGCAATCGCGGAGGGGCTCGTGGTGGGCCCGCGCATCATTGCTGGCATCGGCATGGGAACGACCGGCAGTCATTGCGACCCGGCGACCGGCGTGCGGCCGGGTCATGTGGAATTGATTGGCGCGAGTGAATACGTGTTCGATGGACCGGACGAAGCACGTGAGACCGTGCGCCGTGCGGTCCGCGCGGGCGCAGACGTCATCAAAATCTGCGCGACCGCCGGCGTCCTGTCGATGTCTGACGATATCGGGCCCGCGCAAATGACGCCGGCCGAGCTTGAAGCCGTCATCGAAACGGCCCGCTCGCTGAACCGGCGGGTCGTGGCGCATGCGCACGGGCTCGAGGGCATTCGCAACGCGGTCGCCGCGGGCATCACGACCATCGACCACGGCAGCATCCTCGATGACGCGGTGCTGCGCGAGATGAAGAAGCGCGGCACCTGGCTCGTGCCGACGATGATGGCGTACAGCGCGGTCATGAAGATGGTCGATGCGGGTGCATTGCCGCCGGGTCCGGCGGCGAAGGCGACCGCGATCCGCGATATCGTGCGGGATTCTCATCGCCGCGCGTTCCGGTCCGGGGTCAAAATCGCATTCGGTACCGATGCGGGCGTGTTTTCGCACGGCGAGAATGCGGGCGAATTCGCGCTGATGGTCGAGGCGGGTTTGCCGCCGGCGCAGGCGCTACTCGCAGCAACCCGCAATGCTGCCGACGCGCTCGGTCAGCTTGATGAGTTCGGGACCATCGAGGAGGGCAAGTCAGCCGACCTGATCGCGGTGTCGGGCAACCCGCTCGAAGACATCCGCGTGATGGAACGCGTCGTGTTCGTGATGCTTAAAGGCTCTGTAGCTGCTCGAGTTCCGCCCAACGATTGACGGCCTTTTCGAGTTCCGCGCGCTGGTCATCCAGTTCGTCGAGTAGCGGCTGGTAGCGCGTGTAATCCTGCGTGTAGAACTCAGGATGGGTCGTCTCAACTTCGAGCGCCTCGATGCGGGATTCGAGTTTCTCGATACGCGCGGGCAATTGGTCGAGTTCGCGCTGTAGCTTATAGCTGAGCTTCTTCGGTGCGGGCTTTTCATCGCGGCGCAAAGGCGCCGCTCCTACATTCAATTTTAGACCGCGCGGGTCTTCGGCCTCGGTGAGGCGCTTGCCCTTGCGTTCCCAGTCGCTGAAGCCGCCCGCGTAGGCTCGCACGCGGAAACCCTCCTCGAACACGAGCGTGCTGGTCACGACGTTGTCGAGAAATTCGCGGTCGTGACTCACGACAATCAAGGTGCCCTGGTAATCGACGAGCTGCTCTTCGAGGACCTCGAGGGTCTCAACGTCGAGGTCGTTTGTCGGTTCGTCGAGCACAAGGAGGTTAGTGGGGCGCGTGAACAAGCGCGCGAGAATCACGCGGTTGCGTTCACCGCCCGAGATCGATTTGATCGGCGTCATCGCGCGCTTCGGCGGAAACAGGAAGCCCTTCAGGTAACCGATCACATGGCGTTCCTTGCCGTTGAGCATCACGTAGTCGCGGCCGTCACCGACAATCTCGGCGATGGTTTTCTCGGGGTCGAGGTCGCGGCGCATCTGGTCGAAGTAGCCGATCTCAAGGTTGGTGCCGAGCTTCACGACCCCGGAGTTCGGCTTCAGTTCACCCAGCATGATTTTCAACAGCGTGGACTTACCGACGCCGTTGTTGCCGATGAGCCCGATGCGATCGCCGCGCATGACCTTCAGCGACAGCTTGTCGATGAGCTGGTGGTCGCCATACCCGTGCGCGACGTTCTTGAGCTCGATGACCTTGCGGCCGGACTCGGCCTCGGTCTGCTCGATGTGGATGCGCGCTTTCTGCTGCGGCTTGAACTTTTGCCGCTCCGTGTATTCCTCGCGCATCGCCTGTAGCGCGCGCACGCGGCCTTCGTTGCGTGTACGCCGCGCTTTGATGCCTTGGCGCACCCACACTTCTTCTTCAGCGAGGCGTTTTTCAAATTCGGCTTTGTCTTTAGCTTCCGCGTGCAGCGCTTCGTCTTTCCGGCGCAGGAAGTTCTTATAGTCGCCCGGCCAACTGGTGAGCTTCGCGCGGTCGAGCTCGACGATGCGCGTCGCGAGGCGTTGTAGAAACGCGCGGTCGTGCGTGATGAACAACACCGAACCGGGGTACCCGCGGATGCGGTCTTCAAGCCACTGGATGGCGGCGAGGTCGAGATGGTTCGTCGGCTCATCGAGCAGCAACAGTTCCGGATTCGACACGAGCGCACGCGCGAGCCCAACCCGCCGCTGCCAGCCGCCCGACAACTCGCGAAGTTTCTTCTCGCCCGGCAAGTCGAGTTCGGTCAGCACCGTCTCAACGCGCTTGTCGAGATTCCAACCGCCTTCGGCGTCGATGCGGTGCTGAAGGTCCTGCAGCTCACGCATGCCGGCTTTGTCCATCTCGCGCTGCGACTGCGCGCGGTACTCGCGGATTAACTGATCTAGGTGGGCGAGCCCGGTCGTCACGTACTCCGTGACCGTGAAATCGAGTTCGTTCGGGAGCGCCTGCTCGAGCTGGCTGATGCGTAGCGCCTGCTTGTAACGGATTTCGCCGGCATCCGCGGGCAGAATGCCCATGATGAGTTTCAGCAGCGTCGATTTACCCGCGCCGTTGCGGCCGATCAGACAGATGCGCTCGCCGGCCTCGATGGTGAGGTCGGCATGGCGCAGGATCGGCTGGTCACCGAATTCGAGGGATAGGTCGTCGCAGGTCAGCAAAGTCATGGGGCCGACCAGTATATCGCGGCGCGACGGCGCCGCTCCTACATTCGGAGCTTAGGCTTGCTTGGTTGCGATCCAGTCGTCGACGACGCGCTCAAGCAGACTGAGCGGTAGCGCCCCGTTGGTGAGCACCGTGTTGTGGAACTCACGGATGTCGAAACGGTCGCCGAGCGCTTCTTGCGCACGCGTGCGTAGCTCGAGGAACTTCATCATCCCCACTTTGTAGGACAGCGCCTGACCGGGCATCACGAGGTAACGCTCGATTTCCGCGACGATGTCCGTCTCACCCATACCGGTGTGGTCAATCATGTAGGCGATCGAGTCCTCGCGTGTCCAGCGTTTCGCGTGCATGCCCGTATCGACGACGAGGCGCACTGCGCGGAACATCTCCGCCTGCAAGCGGCCGAGGTTGTCGAGCGGGTCGTCCTGGAAACCGGCCTCCCACGCGACTTGCTCTGAGTACAACGCCCAGCCCTCGATGTACGCGCCCATCGGCGCCATGGTCCGGAAGATCGGCAGGCCTTCGAGCTCCTGCGCGAGCGCAATCTGGAAATGGTGGCCGGGAATGCCTTCGTGATACGCGAGCGTGCGCATCCCGAAGCGCGGCAAGTCTTCCATGCTGCGCAGGTTTACGTAGAACACACCGGGGCGCGTGCCGTCGAGCGCCGGTTGCTGGTAATACGCGCCGGCCGAACCATCCTCGCGGAACTCGGGCACGCGCTGGACGTCGAGCTCGGCTTTCGGCCGGATGTCGAAGTGCTCATCGAGGCCAGACTCGATCTCGGCGATGATCGCTTTGTAGTCCGCGATGATTTGCGCGCGGCCTTCGTCGGAATCCTCATACAACTGGGCAGGATCTGCGCTGAGCTGCCAGATGCGCTCACCGATGGTGCCTTCGGTGAGGCCATGGTCGACGAGGATGGCGTCCATCTCGGCGCCGATGCGCCGAACTTCGCTGAGCCCGATCTGGTGGATCTCGTCCGGCGTCATGTCGGTCGTCGTAAAGAGGCGCGTCGCGTAGCGATAGAACTCCTCGCCATCGGGCAGCGCCCACACGCCGTGGTTGCCGGTCGTGCGCGGCAGCACCGCTTCGTAGTACGCGATTAACTTGTCGTACGCGGGGTAGACCGTGTTCACGATCTCGTCTTCGGCCCGCTGCGCGAGCGACTCGCGCTCGTCGGCCATGATCTCGGCGCTCTCCTCGAGTTTCGCGAGGTGTTCATCGAACTTGGTGAACAAGATGTTCTCGCGCGGCGCCGCGCCGACAAACCCGCGCATCTCGTCGAGCACTTTCTCGACCACGAAGGTCGGCGGGATGATGCCTGCGCGCTCGCGGATCTGCACGGACTCCAGCGCTTGGTCGAGTCGGCGCTCGAACTGAGACAATCTTGAGATGTAGTGCTCGGCACCTTTGACGTCGGGCACTCGATGCATGGTCGCCATGAAGTTCGGCAGACCATTCTGGATGCCGAACATCTGATTCATCGGGTAGGTATGGTGGCGCCAGCGCTCGCCCTCGATCAGCATGCCCGCGAAGCCATCGAACATGTCGTAGCTGATGGCGTCCTGGCCCGTCATCGACTCGCGGTCGTACTCATGTAGCGTTTCGATGTACTCACGCAATTTCACGAACAGCTTCTGCGCATTCTCATCGGAGCCGTCGGACAGGTGTGCGTTGTGCCCACGAATGCCGAATTGCTCAACGATGCCGAGGCTCGTCAGCATCTGTGGATCGTCGAGCGCGAGCTGCAGCATCACGCGGTCGTAGAACCAGTTAGGCTTTAGCGGCGTGCCGTACCAAGTGTGCGCGGCGAATGCGCCAACGAGTATCACGACCACCGCGACGGCGATGCCGACCCACTTCAGTAGACCTAAGAGAATTTTCATGGGCCGTAGTCTATAGTCCGGCGATGAAATACAGCAATCTCCTCGCGCTCTTGTTGGTCTCAGCCGTGCTCGTTGCGTGTGGACGAAGTCCCGAAAATGAAACGGCGGTCGAGGATTCGCGCGAGTTCTGGGCCTGCGACGGCTACGAGTTCGCGCTGCAACGCGGTGACGATACTGTGGCGCTGACACTCGGCGGCCGCGACGTCGAGCTCGCGGCGGTCGGCGAGCGCCGCTATGCCCGCAACGAAATCACACTCGAGTTTACGGCCGACGATGCGTTACGCCTCACGGTCGGGCTGGAGGACTATGCGTGCGTGCCGAAGTCGTGGGACGGCCCATGGCAGCGTGCGCAAGCAGAAGGTGTTGCGTTCCGCGCGGTCGGTCAGGAACCCGGCTGGTTCGTCGAAGTCACGCCCGGTGAAAACCTTGTCGCGGTGCTCGACTATGGCGATCGAACCATCACGCTGCCCGCGCCCGAAGTCACGCCACTCGACGGCGGCGCCCGCGGGTACCAAGCGGAGGGGGCGGGCCATATCGTCCAGCTGGTCATCGAGCCATTGACCTGCTTCGACGCCATGAGCGGCCATATCCACCCCGAAACGGCCACCTTGGCCGTGGATGGCCAGCGGTACCAGGGCTGTGGGGTTTCGCTCAAACAGTAGTTGCAAAGTGATATCAATCTGATATCTTATCCTCCAGACTCACTGGAGGCTTTGCCATGAAAGAACAACCCATCAAGTCGTTGCCCGGCATCCCCATGCTGGTTGTGCTGTTCGCGTTGACCGGTCTGCTGATCTGGGGCTTTATCGCGAGCGCGCGGGGCGACGCAATCCCCGAAATGATCGGCTGCCTGATCGCCTTCGTCGTGGTTCAGGTCCTGTGGTTCGGCCTGTACATGGTCGAGCCGAATCAGGCGGCGGTCCTCAGCCTGTTCGGCAAATATGTCGGCACCGTGAAAGAGCAGGGGCTGCGCTACAACAACCCGTTCTACTCGACGAAGAAGATCAGCCTGCGCGTGCGCAACTTCGAGTCCGGCAAGCTCAAGGTCAATGAACTCGAGGGCAGCCCGATTGAAATCGCGGCCGTCGTCGTTTGGCGCGTGGTCGATTCGGCCGAAGCGGTGTTCAACGTCGACGACTTCGAGAGCTTCGTGCACATCCAATCTGAGGCGGCGCTGCGTGCGATGGCGACCAGCTACCCGTACGACCAGGAGACCGAGGGCACGATTTCGCTGCGCAGTCATGCGAACGAGATCTCGGCGCACATCGCTGAGCAGCTCGCGGAGCGACTCGACCGCGCCGGTATCGAAGTGCTCGAGGCGCGCATCAGCCACCTCGCGTACGCACCGGAGATCGCCGGCGCGATGTTGCAGCGTCAGCAAGCGGCTGCGGTGATCGCCGCGCGCACGCGCATCGTCGCGGGTGCCGTCGGCATGGTTGAGATGGCGCTCGAGGAACTCAAGAAGAACGACTTGATCGACCTCGACCCGGAACGCCGCGCGCAAATGGTCAGCAACCTGTTGGTCGTGCTGTGCTCGGATCGGGCGACACAGCCGGTCGTGAACGCGGGGTCGATGTACTAGCAACATGGCTGCGAAGAAAGCATTCCCGCTGCGTATCAACCCGCGAATC
>CAYODZ010000214.1:0-10225 GCA_964402835.1 uncultured Gammaproteobacteria bacterium
CTCACGGCTGCGCACAGACCGGTTTGATCTCTTGCAGGTCCATAACCTGTCCGGTATCGACGAGGTGCTTCCCGTGCTGCGCGAATGGAAAGCGGAAGGGCGCATCCGGTACTTGGGAATGAGTACTTCGTTCGAGCGTCAATATGATGACTTCGTGCGCGTGATGGAACGCGAGGACCTGGACTTCATCCAGGTCGATTATGCAATCGATAACCGCGGGGCTGAGCAGCGCATCCTGCCACTCGCCTCGGAGCGCGGGATGGCGGTCCTCACCAACTTGCCGTTCGGTCGCGGGCGCGTCTTCGACGCATTTGGTGACACCGCAGTCCCCGATTGGGCTCGCGAGCTCGGCATCGAGACGTGGGCTCAGTTCTCACTGAAGTGGGTGGTGTCGCACCCGGCCGTGACTTGTGCGATTCCCGGCACGGCGACGCTCGAATACCTGCGCGACAATTTGAGCGCGGCGCGTGGCCCGATGCCAGACGCCGCCACACGCGAGCGCATGGCGGCGCTGATTGAGGCCGGTTGAAACGTCGTATCGCTGCGGTCATCGCCGCAGGTGCGGTTGGCGCGGCACTCGTCACGTTCGCGTCCGTCAGGATTACCGAACCAACCGTCGATGAGCGCAGTTACGCCGGGACGCGCCCCGCACCGGAATTTCCTCAGGGTCTCGATTGGATCAACACCGATGGTAAGCCCCTGACGCTCGCGTCGTTGCGCGGCAAGATTGTACTGCTCGACTTCTGGACCTACGGCTGTGTGAATTGCATGCACATCATTCCCGACCTACATCGACTTCAGGAAACGTATGCGCGTGAGCTGTTGGTCATCGGCGTGCATTCGGCGAAGTTTGAGTCGGAATCGGAGACTGAGAACATCACAAAGATCGCACGCCGCTACGGCCGAACCGAACCCATCGTGAACGATCGTGGCCTCGATATCTGGCGGAGTTATCATGTTCGCGCGTGGCCGACTTTGACGCTCATCGATCCCGCGGGGCGTGTCGTAGGCAAGGTCGAGGGCGAGGGTCACTACGAGTTGCTGCATGGCGTCATTGGGGCGATGACTCAGGAATTCGACGAGGTGATCGATCGCACCCCATTAACCTTCGTCGCTGACGCCGCGGATGCCATAGCGACGCCGTTGCAGTTTCCTGGCAAGGTACTCGCGGACGCTGAAGGGGGGCGTCTATTCATTGCCGACTCGAATCACGGACGCATTGTGGTTGCTAATTTAGCCGACGGCGTGGTCGTGCAGATTATTGAGGGCTTTCGAGGGCCCCAGGGCCTCACGCTCGCCGACCCCAACACGCTGTATGTGGCAGATACCGTTGCGAACACCATTAGTCGCGTGTCGTTGCCCAGTGGTTCGGTGACGCGTGTCGCGGGGACCGGTGCGCGCAGCTATCTTTATGATGACGAATACCCTGATGCACTAGAAACCGGGCTCAACTCCCCGTGGGACGTTCAGTGGCACGACGGCGTCTTGTATGTCGCGATGGCCGGCCAGCACCAATTATGGACGCTCGAGACGCAGACCGGGCGCTTGGCGGTATTCGCCGGCACGCGGCGCGAAGCATTACGGGACGGTCCACGACTGGCAGCGGCATTCAATCAGCCGAGCGGTCTCGCGACTGACGGACGGTCGCTGTTCGTTGCGGACAGCGAGGCGAGCGCGGTGCGTGCAATCGACTTCAAAAGCGGCGCCGTGACGACGCCGGTCGGAACGGGTCTTTTCGACTTCGGCGATGCGGATGGCATCGGCGATGATGTGCGCCTTCAACATCCGCTGGGCGTCGAAATCGTTAGCGGACAGGTGTACGTTGCGGATACGTATAACGGAAAGATCAAGCGACTAGACCCCACGACGCGCCGCGTGGTGACCGTCGCGGACGGTCTCGACGAGCCGGGCGGATTGAGCGCAGCCAGCGGACGCATGTATATCGCCGACACCAATAATCACCAAGTGAAGGTGCTCGACCTCGCTGACGGTAGCCTCACAACGATGGCGTTGCACTGGCCGGATTAGGGTCCGTTCCGTGCGGATTTCAGGTTTTTTCCCGATGGAGGCCGCGCGCCGGCGCTCGTTAAGGTCAAGGCAAATCGCCTTAATCTTGGAGCCCACCGCCGATGAAATCTGCCATTCGCTTTGCCGCGCTCGCGGTAATCCTCGCCTTCTGCATGACCACCCAAGCCGCGCTGATCGGTCCGTCGCTTCAGCAGCAACTGGACAGCGACTTCGGTCCGTATGAGGTCATCATCACATTCGAAGACGGTGATTCGCGGCCCTCGTTGACGGGACTCGTCGGTTCAGTCGTCCAGCTTGAGCAGTTGCCGATGGCCGGCGCGGTCGTCACGCGCCTGCAACTCGAACTCATCGCCGCACTACCGGGCGTCCGCAGCATCTACCTGAACGAGCCACTCGAATATTCGAACTTCACGTCGGGCGAAATCACCGGCGGCCATACAGTCCACGACGAACGGGGTGTCCGCGGCGCGGGCGTGACCATCGCCGTACTCGACTCGGGCGTCGACGCGACCCATCAGGACCTGGCGATGGGTTCGACGACGATCGAGAACGTGAAGATCGTTGGTGACCTCGATTTGCTGGGGGGAATGACCGCCTTCCTCGAAGGTCAACCAAACACCGATACCAGCAGCGGCCATGGCACGCACGTCGCGGGCACCGTCGCGGGCAGCGGCGCGGCGTCGTCGACGGATACGCGGCGCCCGTACTATCACGACGGCATCGCGCCGGATGCGACGCTGGTCGGCCTCGGCGCGGGCGAGGCGATTGCCGTCCTGCACGCACTACTTGGGTTCGAGTATTCGCTCGCGAACCAGGAGCGCTTGGGCATCGACATCATCACCAACAGTTGGGGCGGCGGTGACGGCGCGGTCCTCGACCCGAACAACCCGATCAACGTTGCGTCGTATGAGGCGTATCGGCGCGGCATGGTCGTACTTTTTGCTGCGTCCAACTCCGGGCCCGACGACGACACGCTGAACCAATACGCGATCGCACCGTGGGTGATCAACGTCGCCGCCGGCACACCGGAGAAGGCGCTTGCCGATTTCTCGAGCCGTGGCGTCGCCGGCGACCCGCTCAAGCATCCCGACATCACGGCGCCCGGGTCGGGCATCGTGTCGACGCGCGCGCTGCTGACGCCGTTGCCCGCACTGGAACCGGTCATCGATCCCGATTACCCCGAGTACGCGGTGCATTACGCGGGCATGAGCGGCACGAGCATGGCGACGCCGTTCGTCGCCGGCGCGGCTGCGCTGTTGCTCAGCACGAATCCGCAGTTGTCCCCCGACCAGGTCGAAGACATTCTCGTCGCGACGGCGGACCCGATGCCGGGCTACGCCTTCCACCAGGTTGGCGCCGGCTACATCAACGTGCGCGCAGCCGTCGAAGCCGCGCAGGCGACGACCGGCGCGCGCGCTGCGTTTCTTGACGGCGATGTCGCACACGCCGCGTCGGGAAACTGGGAAGCCGTCGCCGACTCGGATGACAGGCTCGTCTTTTCAGGGAACTGGCGTTCGGTATCCGCCGGCGCTGCATCGGATGGCGTATACCGTGAACTCAAAGGACGTTCCGGCTCGGCATTCGCGAAGTTCGCAGGCTCATCGCTGAAGTTGCACTACCTGACCGATCGCAAAGGCGGGACTGCCGCCGTTTATGTCGACGGGCAATACCGTGACACGATCAGCTTCTACAGCGGCACGCGTGAGTTCAACGCCGTTTACGCGCTGGGCGGACTCGGCGACGGCGTGCACACCGTCGAGTTGCGCGCTATCGAGGGCGGTGTCTATCTCGACGGCTTGCTCGTCGATGGCGCGTTGTATCCGGTCGATGTTTCGTTTGTCGATGAGACGCAGGTATTCACCGGCACGCTTGGCCCCTCGGTCGAGAACCTGCAGGTCGTGCGGCATACGATCGAGGTTGGCGACGACGCCACGACGATCAGCGCCGTGCTCTCATGGACCGGGCTCCTTGATGCCGATCTGTACCTCGTAGACCCCGACGGAAACCAAGTCGCATCGGGCGCGACGCTCGGGAATCCCGAATCGCTGTCGTTCGCGGTGCAGAAGCCCGGGACGTACACGTTCGAAGTCACAGGCTACGTGACGCTGTACGCGAACTACACACTCGAGGCGACCGTCACGCGCGCGATAATCGAGTAAACTCGGTTCACCCGTGCCAGAGCCGGCCCCGCTTGCGGGGCCGGGTTTTTTATGGATCACGAAGAACCGTTGCTTCGCCGCCTGACCGCGGTCGGTATCTGGATGCTGGCCGTCAACGGCATGATTGGGGCTGGCATTTTCGGCGTCCCCGCCGGTGCCGCGGCGCTTGCTGGCGAATGGAGCCCACTCGTCTTCGTCGCGTGCGGTGTACTGCTCGGCGCGGTGATTCTCTGTTTTGCAGAACTCGCCGGTTATTTTCGCGGCACCGGCGGGCCGATTTTGTATGCGCGCACCGCATTCGGCCCATTTGCCGGCTTTCAAACCGGCTGGGCGTTCTATATCGCGCGCGTCACGGCGTTCGCCGCGAACATTAACCTGCTCGTCGCGTCAATCGGCTTTTTTTGGCCGCGCGCCGCGGAAGGTACCGGACGCGCATTATTGCTCGCGGTTGTGGTCGCGTTGCTGACTTGGGTCAACGTCGTCGGTGTCCGTCAGGCGGTGCGTGCGATCGGCGTACTCACCGTCCTGAAGTTCCTACCGTTGGTGATACTGGTGGTCATCGGTGTCACGTCACTCACGCCCGAGGCGTTTGGGATCGATACGCCCGCGCCGACCGCACTTGGCTTCGGGCAGGCGGCATTGCTCGTCGTGTACGCATTCGTCGGTTGGGAATCCGCTGTCGTGCCGGCCGGCGAGACCCGCGATCCCGCGCGCGACATCCCGCGCGGGTTGTTGTGGGCGCTCGCGGTGGTTACCGTGCTTTACGTGCTGGTGCAGGCGGTCAGCGCGGCGGTCCACCCCGACCTCGCCGGCTCGACCTCGGGTCGTGCGTTGATCGAAGTCGGCGCCGAGTTGTTGGGTCCGATCGGCGCGCTGATTCTGACCGTTGGGATCGTGGTGTCTGTCGCCGGCAATTCAGCCAGCAGCATGCTGACGTCCCCGCGCATGACTTATACGCTCGCGCGTGATGGCACGATGCCGGCGTGGTTCGCACGCGTGCACGATGGCTATCGGACACCTGCAAATTCTATTGTCTTCTTCGGCGCGCTCGCGCTCGTGCTCGCGCTGTGGGGGTCGTTTGTTTGGCTCGCTGCGATGAGCGCGCTCGTACGCGTGTTGATTTACATGGTGTGCATCGGCGCGATGCCGCGGCTACGCACGCGTTTCGGCCGCACTTCGGTCTTCCGCGTGCCCGGCGGTTGGGCCGTACCGGTGTTGGCGTTTGCAGTGTGTGGACTGCTGCTGACGCAGGTCAGCGCGGTCTCGGTGGGCGTGACTGCCGGATTCGCGGCGCTCGGCGCACTGCAATACTGGTTCGTTCAGTCACGCCGTCACGTATAGGACGACGTCAATCTCCTCTCGGCGGGCCGCTGTTTCGCGCGCCGTGGTCCGACGGTCGAACCGCATCCCGATTTTTTCTGCAACGCGAATCGACGCGGCGTTGTCAGGGTCGATGACCGCGAATACGCGGGTAAGGTCCATCTCCTTCATAGCGAACGCCATGAGCGCACGCCCGGCTTCCGCCGCATAGCCGCGGCCCCAGTAGTCTTTCCAGACCCACCAGCCGAGTTCGTATTCACCCGGCAGGTCGAGTGGTTGGATACCCGCGACCCCGACGATTTCGTCACTCCCGCGCAGCACAAGCGGGCCCATGCAGACGCCGTGTGTAGCGAGCTGCGCCGCCTGCCGCTGCAGGAATTCGTCGACTTCCTCGACCGACCACGCGCGGCCGTGCGTGAGGTGCCGCATCATGTCGCCATCAGCGACCATGCGTTCGAGCGCAGGCCGATCACCGGGCTGCCACGCACGGATCTCCAAGCGTTGCGTCGATAATGCAAAGTGGTCAGGCTTGCGCATCGCGCGATTATATAGTCGACTCGTTGACATGAGATGGTTCTCAGTCCTACTCGTCCTTGCGCTTGCCGCCTGCGCCGAACCGCCGCCCACGCCTGGCGTGACGGTGGAGCGATTACCTTCGGGCGATTGGCAGGCCACGTGGTTCGCGGCCGAGCCCATCCAATCCCTGCGGTTTGTGCGGCCCGCAAACTTTCTTCGAGAGCGCGATTGGCGAATTGTCACGCCTGGCTACGCGCTTGGACGGGATGGAAACGCACAGGTCTTGAACCTCGTCGACGACGGGACGCCCTCTGCGGAGCTCGTCATCGAGTTTCCGGTCAACACCGACTTCATGCCGCGCGACTACGAATTGTTCAATCTATTCAGCGACGGCAGCGCGGCGGTCTTTACCGGGCACTTTTTCGCGGTGGTCAATGGGGTGGGCGAACCGCTCACTGAGGTCGAGATTGCTGCGCCGCCGGGCGAACGCGTCGTACTTGACCCCCAACCCAGCCCGTACGGCACCTACGCGTACGTCGGCAATATCAAGCCGGTCGAGCACGAACGCGTCGTCGCGATCATCGACCCCGGCCTTCCCAAGTGGCTTGCGACGACGCTCGCCGTGAAAGTGCCTGAGCTGTTCGAGGTGTACGAAACGCGGACCGGGCAGGTACTCGAGCACCGGCCGCTCGTTTTGTTCAGTTTTGTTCCGGGCGCCGGTAGCGACATCAACGGTGGGGCGTTGGGCAACCTCGTTCAGCTCCGCGCGACGGGTGACACGTGGCATGACGACAACCCGTGGGCGGTACGCCAGGCGTTGCGACTCATTGCGCACGAAGCCGCGCATCTATGGAACAACGAACTTGCACGTTTCCGTCCGGGTTCGCCCCCGTGGCTGCACGAGGGCGGCGCAGAGGCGTTCGCGGACGGCGCTCTGTTCGCACTGGGAATCATCGATGACGGCGCATTCACCGCGTCGATGGAGAGAGCGGTCAACCAGTGCCTGAACGGTCGTCATCAAGGTGCGCATTATCCGTGCGGGCAGCTTGCCGCGTGGTGGTCGGAAACGGCCGTCAAGGCGGTCGACGCAAGTGCTGACATCTTCACGATTTGGGGCGCGCTCGCGACGCGTGCGCAAAATGGAGACGGCTACTACGACGAGGATGGTTATTTCAGCATCGTTGCAGACCTCGGTATGCATGCCGACGATGTGGCGCTGCTTCGCAGATTCGTCGAGCAGCCGCGTGCATCGGCCGCTGCACTCCAAACGGGCATGGCGCGCTATGGCGTAGCGATCGTCGCAGACGATGCGGCGGCAGATACTGCAACGGTGATGCGCGCGAGCGCTGCCGTCGTCTTCGAGTTGCTGAGTGAGGATTGTCGCGGGGGCCAGTTCACATTGCACCGTTACACCGATTACCTCGAGCTCGGACCGATGGACGGATGCGAGGTCGCGACCGAGGGGCTTCGAATCGACCGTTTCGGCCCCAATCGGGTCGATGCACCGGCATTCGCGGCCGCGCGCTATGCCGTCGCAAAATGTGAGAACCACCAGACGGTGGACGTCGGCGGGCTTCCATTCCGTTGCCCGAGCGCGCCATTGCCGACCTATTCAAATTGGAGGATTGTCTTATGAGAACGCTTTTCGCATGCATTGCTTTGTTGATTACCACCGCAGCGTCGGCGCAGGACCTTAAGGACACGCTCGCGCCCGCGATCGAGTCGGTGATGCCGCGGGTGATCGAATGGCGCCGCGACATCCACCGTCATCCCGAAGTCTCGAACCGCGAGGAACGCACGGCGGCGCTGGTCGCAGATCACCTGCGTGAACTCGACCTTGAGGTGACGACGGGTGTCGCACACCACGGTGTCGTCGGCATCTTGCGCGGTGGGCGGCCCGGTCCGGTGGTCGCGCTGCGCGCGGACATGGATGCGCTTCCCGTGACGGAAGCCACCGGGCTGCCGTTCGAGTCGGTGAACGCAGGCGTGATGCACGCGTGTGGGCATGACGCGCATACCGCAATGCTGATGGGCGCGGCAGAAGTATTGGCCGGCGCGCGCGAACAGTTGGCTGGCACGGTCATGTTCGTGTTCCAGCCGGCGGAGGAGGGGCCGGGAGGAGCGCTCCCCATGATCCAGGAAGGAGTGATGCGCGATCCCCAAGTGGAAGCGGCCTTCGGCCTTCATCTCTGGAACAAGCTGGAGGCGGGGAAGGTCGCCGTGACCGGCGGACCGTTCATGGCGGCGGCTGATGAGTTCCACATCACGATTCGGGGACTCGGCGGGCATGGCGCCTATCCGCACGACGCGATCGATGCGGTGATGATCGGGAGCTATCTCGTGACCGCGCTCCAGACGGTGGTCTCACGCGACACCAACCCGGTCAAGACCGCGGTCCTCAGCGTGGGAACCTTCCACGCGGGTAGCAACTTCAACATCATCGCCGAGACCGCGCGCATGAAGGGAACGCTCCGCACCTTCGACCCCGAGATCCGCACTCATTTGATCGAGCGACTGCGCACCATCGTCGAGCAGACCGCCAAGATGTTCCGCGCTTCCGTCGAATTCGAGTTCCTCGACACGTACCCTCCGACTGTGAACGACCCGGGGATGGCCGATTTCGTCGCCGAGGTCGCGGCGGAAGTGGTCGGCAAAGAGAACGTGGTTCGCGATCTGGTGTCGATGGGAGGCGAGGATATGTCGTATTTCCTCCAGGAAGTGCCCGGCTGCTTTTTCTTCCTCGGTTCCGCGGATCCGGCCCGCGGTCTGGACCAATCGCATCACAGCCCCCGATTCGATTTCGACGAGCGAGCGATGCCGATCGGGGCCGAAATCTTCATGCGAATCCAGGAACGCTATCTCGAAAGCTTCCCGCGGCCTCCGGTCCGCTCCCGGTAGCGCGGATCCACCGAAATCGAACCTCCGACGTGTCGATTCGCGGCGGCGGCGACGCGATGGCGTATCGACCCGCTATGATGAGGTCATGTCCCTGTCCTTCGAACGACTCCCGGCTTGGGCAACGGCCCCTCGATGGGCTCGTTCCTTTGCGCCGCCTTCAGCGGCGCTCGTGTCGAGATTGGCGGCGCTCGCGGGGCTCCTGGGAACGCTGCTGACTCCACCCTTGGCGCACGCCCGGGTACCGCTTCTCCTGCTGTCCCTACCTTGGGAACAAGCTCCGCTGAGCGCGACTCCGGTCGGGGCGGCGGATGGAGTGCCTCCGGAATCGGGCGAATGGGTCGTGTTCCAACCGGTTCCTCTGGCGGAGGTAGACGGCCAGGCGGGAATCGGGGCCGAGCTTCGCTGGCTCATTTCCGACGAAGGGCCGCTTCGCGCCGCGGAGTCGCGAGCCGAGTCGTGGCTGGGGCTCGATGATCTCGACGTCGGATCGTCCCGTCTGACCATGCAGAAGGAGGTTGGAGACCGGATCCACGTCAAGACCTTCACCGGGTATCAAGCCTCCTCACAGCGCGAGGTCCGCATCGAGTACGAGCTCGGATGGACCCTTTCGCTTCGTTCCGAAGCAAGAGAACGAGGCGAATCCGCGGTGAGCCTCCGCTCGGACTTGCGATTCTGGTGAGCATCAGATTCGGCAGGCCGAGCACCGCCATGGTGCGCTGGATGCGGCTCGGCCTGCTTCTGATCCTCTCCGCCAACCCCGCCTCGGCGGCGGACGACACCTCCGAAGCGCAACCTGCCGTTCGTCACGTGCGCCGCGTCGAGCTGCGCGGCGTCGCGTCGTTGGAGCGAAAGGACCTGCTCTCCCGAATGGAGCTTCGCCCGAGCGGAGCGTTCCGCAAGTGCGAGTTCGATTCGGCGCTTTTCGTTCGGGATCTCGATCGCGTGCTGCGGCTCTATCGCGCCGAGGGGTTTTCCGAGGCGCGGGTCGCCGGTCTGGTCGATTCATTGACCGTTAAGGTGGACGAGGTCGATCTCCACATCGCCGTTACGGAAGGAAGCCGGCTCCCGTTGCTCGAGGTCGGGATCTCCGTCAGCGGAAGCGCGGCCCATCGTGACGAAGCGCTGGTCGATGATGTTCGAAACGCCTGGAATCTGGTCTCGGGCTCACCTTACCGCCCTCTGGAGACGGCGCGCGCGCGACGCGCGGTCTTGCGAGCCGCGCGCGAGCGGGGTTATCTCGACGCGACCATCCGGATCGAGGTGCGTCGCCGCGCCGGCGGAGTCGATGTGCGCGCTCGGGTGCG
>CAYODZ010000215.1:0-2897 GCA_964402835.1 uncultured Gammaproteobacteria bacterium
GGTCCATTTTCGGTCGAACGCACCGAGCCGGTACATGCCGCTCGATCCGAGAATTATCATCGTGCAATGAGAGAGGGATGACCGCCGCGCTTCGCGCGGCGTTGTCTCGCCGGGCATTTGCCCGGCTCGGCTCGAACCCGCATTTTGATATCGAGTGTTCGAATCTGCTTGATGACGTGCGAGATATTGGCGGAGAGAGAGGGATTCGAACCCTCGATACGGGGTTACCGTATACACACTTTCCAGGCGTGCGCCTTCGACCGCTCGGCCATCTCTCCAAAGGATGCGCAGATTAACATTCGGGATTGCTCGGCGCATCCCTGCGCCTCGCCCTCGCTTCGCTCGGGCCCGCCTTCGGCGGTCCTGAATCGCTCCCGGCGATTCAGTCGAACCCTCGATACGGGGTTACCGTATACACACTTTCCAGGCGTGCGCCTTCGACCGCTCGGCCATCTCTCCAAAGGATGCGCAGATTAACATACGGGGTTGCCGGTTTACTCGCCGACCTTGCGCGCCATCGGCGGCGGGCTGTCGAGGCAATGCATCTGTCCGTCGCTACCGAGGAAGCGCGTGCCGTGCAGTTCCGTGTGGACGACGTCTGCCGCCTCCGGAACTCGCACGGTGCGCGACCGATTCGGCTCAGCAAGGCCTTCCGGGACCGTGATCGGGTCGGCCACCTCAGCGTTCATATACGGCCCGGGCTCGCCGCAACGCAGGGTGCTGCAACCACTGACCAGCAAAAAGGCCGCAAGCGCGGCCGGAATCTTGATATTCATGCCGCGTATTGTACCGCGATGCCGGCCTGACTGAGCGCTCGTGCGACCGCTTCTCGATGGTCGGCCGCAAGCGGCGTCAGCGGCAGGCGCAGACCCGGGCCGATCAAGCCCATCGCGTGTAGCGCCCATTTCGCGGGAATTGGGTTCGACTCGACGAACAGGGCCGCATGGAGTCCCGCAAGCTTCGCGTCCGCGGCCGCGGCGGCCTGCGCATCGCCGGCGAGCGCGGCGGCGCACATTTCAGTCATCAACGCGGGGGCGACGTTCGCCGTCACCGAAATCACGCCGTGGCCGCCCTCGAGCATGACCTCGCGCGCCGTCGGATCGTCGCCGCTGTACACGTCGAGGCGCCCGTCACACAGGCTACGGACCTGGCGCGCGCGCTCCAACGAGCCCGTGGCTTCCTTCACACCAATAATGTTCGGACTGTCGGCGAGGCGCGCGATGGTCTCAGGCAGCAAGTCGCAGCCGGTGCGCCCAGGCACGTTGTACAGAATCTGGGGTACAGGCACTTGCTCGGCGACCGTGCGGTAATGCTGGAACAGGCCTTCCTGGGTCGGCTTGTTGTAGTACGGGGTGACAATCAGACACGCATCCACGCCAGCTTCCATCGACTGGCGCGTCAACGCGAGCGTCGCGGCCGTCGAGGCCGTGCCACTCCCCGCAATCACCGGGACGCGCTCGCGAACGCGATTGACGGCGCGGCGCACGAGCTCCCCATGTTCGGCAAGCGACAGCGTCGGCGACTCGCCCGTGGTGCCCGCGACGACCAGCGCGTTGGTCCCGTTTTCGAGGTGGAAATCAATGAGGCGATCGAACGCGCGCAAGTCCAACGAGCCGTCATCGCTCATCGGGGTGACCAGTGCAACCATGCTGCCGCGGAACATGCGCGTAGTATACAATCCCCACATGAACAAGCTCCTGGCGGTTTCCGCCCTAGGACCCGACGGCCCGACCGTCGTCCAGGATCTCGCCAGCACGGTACTCGAAAGCGGTTGCAACATCATCGAGAGCCGCATTTCCCGTCTCGGCAGCGAAATTGCGATCCAACTGCTCGTCGCTGGCAACTGGCGGACGATCGCACGCCTCGAGGAAATGCTCGAGCCCGCGGCTGCAGAACTTGGCGTCGAGCTCACCAAGCATGCAGCGACCGAGCACACCGATACCGAGGGTGCGCTGCCTTACGCCGTCGATCTATTGAGCCTCGACCAGCCGGGTATCGTGTTCCGGCTCGTGCGCTTCCTGACACAACGCAAGGTTCGCATTACCGAACTCTCGACGATGACCTATGTCGCGCAACAAACGGGGGCGCCGATGGTGTCTCTGCACATGTCGCTCGCGATTCCAGCGTCGACGCATATCGCAACGCTACGCGAGGATTTCATGATTCTTTGCGACGAATTGAACCTCGACGCAGTGCTGGAACCCATCAAAGGATAGGAGGAACGGGATGCCGAAGAAGGCCCCTGCATTCAAGCTGCCCGCAACGGGCGGCGAAATAATCAAACTGTCGGACCTCAAAGGAAAACGCGTGGTGCTGTTCTTCTACCCGAAGGACGCGACGCCGGGCTGCACGCAAGAAGGCCAAGATTTCCGCGACCTCTACCCGAAATTCAAGCGTCGCAACACGGAGATATTCGGTATCTCGCGCGACTCGATCGCGTCGCATGAAAAGTTCAAGGAGAAGCAGGGTTTCCCGTTCGAGCTTCTGTCGGATGCCGACGAGGAAGCGTGCCGCGCGTACGACGTGATCCACGAGAAGAACATGTACGGCAAGAAAGTGATGGGTATCGTGCGCAGCACCTTCCTCATCGATGAAGACGGCAAACTCGTGAACGAGTGGCGCAAGGTGAAAGTCGACGGCCACGCCGAAGAAGTGCTCGCGGCGGTCGCCGCCCTATGAGCGACGACCCGCGCCGCGTCTTCGTGCTCGACACCAACGTGCTGATGCACGACCCAACCGCGATTTTTAGGTTCCATGAGCACGACATCTTCCTGCCCATGGTCGTACTCGAGGAACTCGACGCCGGCAAGAAAGGCGTGTCCGAAGTTGCGCGCAACGTACGTCAAGTCAGCCGCTTTCTCGACGACTTGATGAAGACCGCGACCAAGGACCAAATT
>CAYODZ010000216.1:0-31426 GCA_964402835.1 uncultured Gammaproteobacteria bacterium
TCCGCCGGCGTGAAGCCGTCATCGCCCACTTCGGTTTGTTGCTGACGCTCGAGACGCTGTTGCTCGATGAGCGCAAGCGCTTTCTCAAACTCGCGCTGGACGGTCGCGCGTGCCTGCTCGCCGAGCGCGGGTGCGTTGGGATCTTGGAGGATGCCGCGCAGTTCGAACGCGGTCACGAAAATGCGCACGCCCTCGTCGACGCCGAGCGGTCGCTCGATCATCGGCGGGATTTCGATACGGAACGGTTCGCGGTACTCGGGCAGCGGAGAAGTCAGGTCGCTAGGCTGCGTCGCGCCAGGCTGCGCCGATGGCGGCAGCTGTGGGGTCTGCGCATGGACTGTCCCAAACGCTGCGACCGTCGCGATGATGACGAGGTACGAGGCACGCCGCGACGCGGCGCGCATCCCCTGCTGCTCCCCCATTTCCCTGCCCCTTTGTATTGAGTCAAACCGGAGTCTGTGCCGCGACAGTACCCGTTTGGGCGCCCGAAAATCAATACGGCGTGGCGGGACGGGCACTTTCTTTATATATTAGCCAGACTGCGGCCCTAGAATGATACGGGTATGAACGATAAAAGCGGCGCGCACGGTTCTCTGACTTGGCGTTCCTTTGCCTGCACCGACGTCGGTGCGGTGCGCAAGATAAACGAGGACAGCATGCTGGCCAGGCCGGAGCGTGGACTCTGGGCTGTGGCCGACGGCATGGGCGGACACTCGGCCGGCGATCGGGCCAGCCAGCTCGTGGTGGCGCGCCTCGACGCGCTCGAACTGTCGGACGAACTATCGCTGGTCATCGATGCCGTTGACGACGCGCTCGTCGCGTCGAACACCGCACTGCGCGAACTCGCGGAAGCCGAACACAAGCGCACCATCGGTTGCACCGCAGCAGCGATGGTCATCCGCGGCCGGCACCTCGCCGCGCTGTGGACGGGCGACAGCCGCGTGTACCGCTACCGCGAAGGCGATGGCTTGTCGCAGCTCACGCAAGACCACGCGATGGTCGAGCAGTTGGTGAGCCAGGGTGTGTTGTCGCGCGAGGAGGCCGAGCGCCACCCGCAAGCGAATCTGATCACGCGCGCGGTCGGCGCGGCGAACGTATTGTTCGTGGACGTTGAACTCTTTGAGTTGTTGCCTGGGGATACTTTGATGATTTGTAGTGACGGTTTGTATAAGGAAGTCGATGCCGCGGAGATCGGCACGCTTCTCGCTGACGATGCGCAACAGGATCCGGCGCGTGCGCTGGTCGACCTCGCGCTGTCGCGTCGCGCACGCGACAACACCACCGTCATCGTCGTCAAAGTCGAGGCCGCGTAATGAGTGACATTCGTCAAACGCTGACCGACGTTCTGTCGGGCGCGAAGCCGCCCGAAGCATTCCTCACCGCTGTCGACGATTTTCTTGCGAAGCCGAATGCGAACATTGACGCATTGCGTTCGCTGATTGACGCAGCAGAAAAGAACGGACTCCCGAAAGTGACGGCCGACGCCGCGCGCGCAAAGCTCTCGGGTGACAGCGACCTCATCGACATCGGCGACCCCACGCGCGCCGTCGAAGAGGATTCAGACAGCACGGTAATGATGACCGGCGAAGACGCGCCGACGCATCTGCGCGCCGACCCGGCCGACATCGACCGTACGGTGTTCACTGGCGATACAGATTCGGACAAGACGGTCGTCACCGGCGACAACGACCGCACCGAAATCAGCGGCCCAATCGACGACGACAAGACCGTTGCGACTGGTACCGGCGGCGACGATGCGACCGTCCAGGTCGGCGGCAGCGACGACGATCCGTTCGCGATGACGGGCGGCGCGGCCGCTGCGAAGCCCGACGAGATCGGCCCGGGGACCGTACTCAAGGGACGGTTCCGCCTCGAACAGGTGATCGGCCAGGGCGGCATGGGTGCGGTGTACAAGGCCGTCGACTTGTTGAAAGTCGAAGCGCGCGACCGCAACCCGTACATGGCGGTGAAACTGCTGGTCGGCGACTTCAAGGAACACCCGGAAGCGTTCATCGCGCTGCAACGCGAATCCGCGAAAGCACAGCGTCTCGCGCACCCAAACATCGCGACCGTATACGACTTCGACCGCGACGGCGAAACCGTCTACATGACCATGGAGCTGATGGTCGGCGCGGAACTCGCGAAGTACATCAAGAAGCTCCCGGCGGGCGGGCTGCCCGTTCCCGAAGCGGTGAAGATTATCGAGCAGCTGTGCGCCGGCCTCCAATACGCGCATGCGCGCGGCCTCGTGCACTCCGACTTCAAGCCTGGCAACGCGTTCCTGCTCGACGATGGCACCGTGAAGCTCCTCGATTTCGGCATCGCGCGTGCGTCCAAGACGCAGGCGGACGCCGATGGTGAGAAGACGGTGTTCGACCCAGGCGAACTCGGCGCCCTGACGCCCGCCTACGCGACCATCGAGATGTTCGAGGGTCAGGACCCGGATCCGCGCGACGACATCTACGCGCTCGCGGCCGTGTCCTACGAATTGTTCACCGGCAAGCACCCGTTCAATAAGATGTCGGCGGTCAAGGCTAAAGAGAAAAACCTGAAGCCCGCCTCGGTCGAGAAACTGACCAAGCGCCAGAACAAGGCGCTGTTCAAGGCCCTCGCGCTCCACCGCGACGACCGTACCGGCTCGGTCGAGGAGTTCTGGGAGGGCGTCAAGCCGCGCAAGGACTACACATTACATATAGCCGCTGGCGCGACCGCGGCCGCGCTGCTGCTCGGCGCCCTGCTCTACAACCCCGTGATGAACATTCTCCACGAACGGGAGTACGCGGCGATTGTCCAAACGATGCAAGACGATGTCGAGGCGGGACTCGCACAAATCGACGCGCTGCCCTCCGAGGAACGCCGCGCGGACGCCGCGATCCGTGCAAAAGGCGTGATTCTTCCGTACTTCAGCGAACGCGCGCTCGCGGCCGAAGAGAATCTCGACTATCCGCAAGCGCTCGTCGAGGCACAACGCGCGCGGGGTTACCTGAACGACGGTGATTCAGCGGAACTGCAGAACGACATCGGTAACCGCCAGCGCGAGGCGTTCAGTGAGCGAGACCGACCGCTTCAAGACTTTTTGGCGGCCGTCACTGAGGCCGACAAATTGCCCGCGGCGCAGCGCCGCGCGCGCCTGGAAGCCATTCTGCTGCCCAACGAGGCCGAGCAGGACTTGCCCGAGCTGGTGGCCGAACTGAAGCGCATTTCTCCGACCGATGATCGCCTCAACGATTCGCGTATCGCGCTGGGCTACGCGGCGCTCGCCGGCGACGCAGCCGACGCCGAGCAATGGCAACGCGCAAGCGACATTCTCGCTGTCGCCGCAGCCGCCGCGCCGCGCGATCCAAGGTTGGTTGACTTGAAGGACACCGTCTCCACCGAACTGCGTCGGGAACAGGAGAACGCACTGGTCGCGTCGTTGCGGCAGACGCTGCAACAATCGCGTCCTCGAACGCTCGAGGAGTTCCGCGCGGTCAACGAGGCGCTGCAACAACTCGGACAACTACGGCCGACCGATACGGTCGTGCGCGGCCTTGACCAGGCGCTTCAGGCGGCGATTAGCGGCGAAATCGCGCGCGCCGCACAAGAAGGCGATTGGGCGGCCGCGAATGCGGTGCTCGCGGAGTTCGCCCGAGCGCTGCCGCTGGAGTTCCTGATCGACACCCGCTTGGCGCTGACGGCCGATCAGGCCGAAGCTGGCTACAGCGTCGCTTCCGATGCCGGACGGATTGAGCGTCGAGGCGCGCTCCGCGACCAAATTCAGCAAATGCTGACCGACCCGACTTTCGACATCGAATTCGAACGGGCTTTGACTGCCAGCTTCAAGGAGCTGACCGCATTAGTCGATGTCGACACCAGCGAGTGGGAAGCGTTGCGCGAGCGCATCGCGACCGTGCATGTTGACCGGGCGCTCGCTTTGGCCGAGGACAATCTATACCGACAGGCGACGGCGGCCGTCGACCAAGGCACCCGCTTCCACGCCGACCTACCCGCCTTCGCGGAGACCCGCGCGACACTCGAGACCGCCGAGCGCGCGTACGAAGAGGAGCTTGCGCGCGAGCAGGAACGCAACCGCATCGCAGCGGCCAAGAAGAACGTGCTCGATCTCGCCGAAGGTGATGATCCCAATGTGGGCGCAGCATTCAGGACACTGCTGCCGAGCCTCGAGTCCGATGACCCGTTCATCGCCGAGGGCACGCAAGCGGTCGAAGCCGCGTATATCCGCCTGGCTGCCCGGGAAGTCGCGAACGACCCGGCCCAAGCGGTGAATTTCCTGACCCTCGGTTTGAACGCCCTGCCGCAGTCACGCCTATTGAGCGAACGTCGCGACAATTACCGCGCGCGCGCGTCAGCGGCCGCAGTGGTCACCGCAGCAGGCCGCGTGTCGGATGCTGGATTTGCGGCGTGGCAGCGCGACTTCACGGCAGCGCGCGAGGCACTGCCGGCGAACGATCGCGCTGCGTTCGAGCGCGATACGGTGGCCGCCCTGGTCGAGCGTCTTCGCGCGCTCGACCGCGACCGAATCGCAACGCCGGTTCGCGACAAAGCGGTTCCGTTGTTCAGCGGCGCTCTGCGTCAGCAGCTCGCGGGGCTGTCACTGCGTGAACCATTGCCGCCGTCGCGATTCGCGCCACGAATCACGACCGCCATTCAGGAGAACAAGCTCACTGCGGCGCGCGAATTGCTCGTCGAAGCGCAACGCGCCGAATCGGGTCACCCCGAGCTCGCGGGTTTCCCAGCCACGCTGACGCGTTTGGAGAACGAGGCCGCGGCGCATTACCGGAACGCGCAATCGGAACAGAATCGCAGCAACTTGACCGCGGCGACTCAGTATGTCGACCGCGCACTCGCGATTTGGGCGGACAACACGGAGTATGCGGACCTTCGCCGCCGCCTCGCGGGAAATACGGGAAGCCGACGGGCCGATGATGGCAGCAAACCGTGCACAGCGAGTCTGGCGGGATACGGACGGCAGGCCCGTGGCCGATGCCACGATGTGGTCGCGCCCAACGTCCCGGCGCCTCAGCTCGCGGTGGTGCCGGCGCCTGCCGGTGGCTCCCTGTTCGCAATCAGTCGGCTCGAAGTCACAATCGAAGATTACAACCGCTACTGTGCCGCGACGGGCTGCGCCGCGTTGTCTGGCGCCGACGCGCTTCCGGCGACCGGCATTTCGATCCAGCAGATCGACGGGTACATCGCGTGGCTCAGTGAAGTGACTGGCCAGCGCTACCGACTGCCGACGAGTGCGGAATGGACCCATGCGGCGAACGCGAACGGGAACCCCGGCTCCTCGCAACAGTTCAATTGCCGCGTCATGGGCGCTGACGGCCAGCCACAGAAGGGGCGTGCACTCGTCAACGCGACGTCGAGCGCAGAGAATGCTTGGGGTTTGAACAATGCGGTCGGTAACGCGCAAGAACTCGTCCGCGATGGCAGTACGCTGGTTGCCCGCGGCGGTTCTTACGAGGTTTCGCTGACCAACTGCAGCGTCGCCCTCGCGGAACCGCATTCGGGTGCCGCGGACGGACTGACCGGGTTCCGCGTGATTAGGGCGGTCGACTGATGCCGCACGCCGCCGAACTGCACTCCCCGGTCCGCGCGCTCGCGCATCGCCTCGCATGCGGCAAGATGTCGTGGGCCGATTACCGCGAGCAGCGGGCGGCGGCTGTGGACGGCATCGTGCGGGGCGAGGATTCGCTGAATTATTCGCAGGCGGTGGTGTTTGAGGACACCACCATGCCGAAGGCGCACGAGCTGTCGCAGGTCTACATCGACGTCGACGAAATCGACCGTGCGCCACAACGGTGGTTCTTGCGCGTCGCGCTCGGCGTTCTGGTCATCGTGCTGCTCGGCGCTGCGTGGGTGCTCTGGCGCAGTTCCGAGCCACCGGTCGTTGCGTCGGCGCCCGTCGTCGTGATGACCGGCGCTGAAGCGGCGCTGTCGTCGTTCCTCGAGAACGGCGATTGGAGCGCGTCGGCGCTTGATGAGACGGCGATGGAGTGGAATCGATTCAGTGATGCGCAGCAAGATGAAGCGCGTCGCACCGTAACCTGGCGCCGCCTGCAGTCACGCCTGCGCGAACAGATCAACCAGCAGCGTGCGTTGGTGACCATTGATGAAACCGGTGAAGCGGCGGCGCAGGGAGCGCGGTTGACTGAGTTCCAACGGGCGCTGCAAGATTGATCGCGGCGCAAAGGCGCCGCTCCTACCGTTAAGGTCAGATCTCTAAGCTAAAGCTGATCGCGTCGGGTTCGTCGGGGTTCAGCGCTTGGCCGAGCCCGATGGTGCCGGCCCCTTCCAGGATTAACTCATCGCGGCGGACGAGCAGTTCTTCGCCGCCGTTCTTGCGCACGAAAGTTCCGTTCACGCTCTGGTCGATCAGCACGAACTTGCCGCGCCGAAATTCGACGCGCGCATGCAGTCGGGACACGAGACTATTGCGGACCACGAGCTCATTCTGATCGCCGCGGCCCATGCCCGCCGCCGAGTGCTCGGCATCGACGACCGCTTCGACCGCACCGACCTTGAGCACCAGCCGACCGGCATCGGGCACCTGACCGAAGGTCGCGGTGACCATGCGCGTGACATCCTCGCGCTGCCAAATGACTTCGTGCATCGAAATGGGGTCGCGCTTGCCTTTCACGGTCGAGCGGTCGATCTGGCGCGTGGACGCCTGCCAGGTCTCCGACATCATGTCGACGGTCGCACCGGTGGTCATGATCTGTCCGGCCTTCGCCTGACCGGCCATACGCGCGGCCGTGTTCACGGCGTCGCCGAACACATCGTTCTTTTCGAGGAGCGCGGGTCCGAAATGGAAGCCGGCGCGGATGGCGAGCGGGATGCCGTCGACCGACATCCCCTCAGTAATCTCTTCTTGCATGAAGGCAACGGCGTCGGCGGCAGCGTCGGCGCTCGGGAAGGTGGACATCACCTCGTCGCCGATGGTCTTGATGACCGTCCCGCCGTACTTCACGGTCGCCTCGGACATCACCTGGACACAGGCAGCAATGGCCGTCCGGGCCTTCTGGTCGCCCAGCCGCTCATATAGCTTGGTGCTCTGACTGACGTCAGCGAACGCAATCGCGAGCTGGACTTCTTTAACCATTCTGCCCTGTCCCCCCGCAGAACATGATACCCGATTTGCCGATAAGCCCAGCTATACTCATGCCATGCCAAGCGATTTTCCGGGCCGAATCATCTACGTGCCCGGCAAGGACCCGAAACCTGACCCGATGCTGCATCGCGCGATGCTCTGGCGTGCGCTGCAAACGGGCCTGACCGCGGCCCAGCCCGCGTGCGCAGCAGCGCTCGACGGTGAATCGTTCGCAATTGCGCCTTGGAACCATCTCTATTATCCCGACTTGGGCCACTCGACGCCAAATTTCGAGGCCATCGAGCGATTACTGGCGGGCGACTGGGACGCTCAGAAGGATTTGCGCGAATCTGAGAGCTGGCGCGTGAAGGTGCAGCTCGCGGTCCGGAATCTTGCGGATCGATTCCCAATCCTGCTGAAGCTCGTGTCCGACCAGAAGGTCAAGGACATCATCGCCGAGACGGACCGCTACTTCGACCATAAAGAGGGCATCGGCCGCGAGATTCGCGAAACGCTGAAAGCGCCGCTACGGCGCTGGCTCGCGGAAGGTCGTCCAGTGATGGTGCTCGGCCATAGCCTCGGCTCGGTCATTGCGTGGGACGCGCTCTGGGAACTCACGCACGAAGAGCACATTGAGGGCAAGCTCGAGTTCGTGTCGATGGGCAGCCCGCTCGGCATCCGTTTCGTACAGGAGCGTTTGCGCGGCCGCGACCGCGACGGCGCGGACCGATTCCCGCATTTGATTGAGAGCTGGCACAACATCGCGGCGATTGGCGATCTCATCTCGCTCGACCCGCGGCTGTCGCGGGATTTTCGCGAGATGCGCGAACTCGGCCTCGTTGAAGACATCACCGATTATTTCCAAGGCATCTACACGCACTACCGCGACGAAGAAGTCGGCCTGAACCCGCATCGCTCGTACGGCTATCTGATCCACCCGGTGGTCGCTGCGCGCGTGGCTGCGTGGTGGTGGCGCCACCGCCAGACCGTTTGACCTAGCGCAAAGACGACCGCCCTGCCCCCGCCTAACATCCGCTCCCAATAACCATTGGGGGAGATGGGTCATGGGTTCGCAACGCACGCTGTGGTGGTCGCTCGGTCTATTGTTCTTGTTGTCATTCGGCGCACTCGGCCTCATCGGCCGCGAGATCTACCAGCAGATGCCGCCGGTTCCGACGGCGATCGTCAGCCAAGACGGCGAGACGCTGTACACCCGCACCGACATCGAACAAGGCCGCCAAGTCTGGCAATCGATGGGCGGGATGCAAGTCGGCTCGGTCTGGGGCCACGGCAGCTACCTCGCACCCGACTGGTCCGCTGACTGGCTGCGCCGCGAATCGCTGGCGCTGCTGCAGCACTGGTCGCAGCAGGATTTCCACGTCGACTATGCCGCGCTCGAACCTGATTTCCAGGCCCAACTGCAATCGCGCCTGAAGCGTGAGATGCGCACCAACACTTGGGACGCGGCCAGCGGCACAATCACGGTGTCGAACGAACGCGCACAGGCGATTCGCGAGACCGCGCTGCATTACCGCGACTTGTTCGGCGCCGAGCCAGCGCTGGAAGCGCTGCGCGAGCAGTACGCGATTCCGAACGACGCGATCCCCGACCTCGGGCGTCGCGAGCTCATGCCCGCGTTCTTCTTCTGGTCCGCGTGGTCCGCATCGACCGAGCGGCCCGGCGACGACATCACTTACACCAGCAACTGGCCGCACGAGCCACTGGTGGGCAACGTGCCGACGGCCGGCGCGGCGATTTGGTCGATGGCCAGCATCCTACTGCTGCTCGCGACCCTCGGCGGCATGATCTGGTACTACGCCGCGACCAAGCGACACGATGACGCGCCGGTACCGCCGCAGACGGACCCGCTCGCCGCCATCAAGGTCACACCATCGATGCGCGCGACGCGTAAGTACTTCTTCACCGTCATCGCGTTGTTTCTCGCGCAGATCCTACTCGGCGCGGTCACCGCGCACTATGCCGTCGAAGGCCATGAGTTCTACGGCTATCCACTCGCGGACATCCTGCCGTACTCGGTCACCCGCACCTGGCACACGCAGATCGCGATTTTCTGGATTGCGACCGCGTGGCTCGCGACGGGCTTATACATCGCGCCGGCCATCTCCGGTCATGAGCCTCGCTTCCAGAAACTCGGCGTGAATGTCCTGTTCGGCGCGCTGCTCCTTGTGGTCGTCGGCTCGATGGTTGGTGAATGGCTCGGCGTACAGCAAGCGTTCAGCCTCGACAACAACTTCTGGTTCGGTCATCAGGGCTGGGAGTACGTCGACCTCGGTCGCTTCTGGCAGATTCTGTTGTTCGTCGGGCTGCTGCTGTGGCTCGTGCTCGTCGGCCGCTCGCTATGGCCGGCGCTCAAGCGCAAGTCCGAGAGCCGCACGCTATTGTGGATCCTGTTCCTTTCCACGGTCGCGATCGGCCTGTTCTACGGCGCGGGCTTTAACTGGGGCAAGCACACACACCTTTCCATCGTCGAGTACTGGCGCTGGTGGGTCGTCCACCTCTGGGTCGAGGGCTTCTTCGAAGTGTTCGCGACCGCGGTCATCGCGCTGCTGTTCACGAAGCTCGGTCTCATCCGGCCGCGCATCGCGAGCCTCGCGGTACTGTTCGCGACCATCGTGTTCCTGTTCGGCGGCATCCTCGGCACGCTGCACCACCTGTACTTCTCCGGCACGCCAACCTCGGTCATCGCGATTGGCGCGGTGTTCTCGGCGCTCGAAGTCGTACCGCTGGTGCTGATTGGCTACGAAGCGTGGGAGAACTACCGGCACACGAAAGCGACGCCGTGGGTCGCGACCTACCGCTGGGCAATCCTGTTCTTCGTCGCGGTCGCGTTCTGGAACATGCTCGGCGCCGGCGTGCTCGGCTTCATGATCAACCCGCCGCTGTCGCTGTACTACGTGCAGGGCCTCAACACCACCGCGGTGCATGCGCACGCAGCTCTGTTCGGCGTGTACGGACTACTCGGCATCGGGCTGATGTTGTTCTGCCTGCGTGGGCTGTCGGCGCGTGTGGGCTGGAGCGACAAGTTGCTCGCGTACGCGTTCTGGTCGCTGAACATCGGCCTTGCGGCCATGGTGTTCATGTCGCTGCTGCCGGTCGGCTTGATCCAGGCGCACGCGTCCATCACCGACAGCTACTGGCTCGCGCGTTCGCCGGACATCCTGCGCATGCCACTGGTGCAGACGCTGGTCTGGATGCGGGTGCCGGGCGACGTGATCTTCTCGGTCGGCGGTCTGTTCCTAGGTCTGTTCGCGCTGAAGCTCTGGCGCGGCGGCCATCGCGGCGCCGAGCCGGTCTCGGTCGGTGACGACGACGCCCTGCCGGCGGCCCAGCAATGAGCGTCGCCGACTACGAGAAGTACCAGGTCACCGGACCGCGCTATACGTCATATCCAAGCGCGAACCGCTTCCACGGCGGCTTCAACGCCGATGCCTGGACGAAGGCTGCACGCGCGACGAACAGTGACCTGATACCGGCGCCGCTGTCGCTGTACCTGCATGTACCGTTCTGCCCGAGCCCGTGCTTCTTCTGTGCGTGTACGCGAATCATCACGCGCGATCCGGGGATGGCGGCGCGGTACGCCGGCTATCTGCGCCGGGAAATCGAGATGCAGGGTGAGCTATTCGACGCCGATCGCATCGTCAAACAGCTGCACTTTGGCGGTGGCACCCCGTCGACGCTCGGCCCCGCCGGTATCGCCGGCGTGATGGCCGCACTGCGCGCGCACTTCAACCTGGACGACGGGCCGCAGCGGGAGTTCGGCATCGAACTGGACCCGCGCCACGCCGACGACGCGCTGCTCGATGCGCTGCACGATCTCGGCTTTAATCGCGTGAGCCTTGGCGTGCAGGATTTCGACCCGAAGGTGCAGGCGGCCGTGAATCGCCTGCAGGACGCCGAAGCGACGCTTGCGCTGCTCGACGACGCCCGGGCGCGCGGCTTCCAGGCCATCAACGTCGACCTGATCTGTGGCCTCCCGCATCAGACCCTCTCCGGCTTCGGCGCGACCATCGACCAAGTCGTCGCGCATCGCCCCGATCGAATCGCGCTCTACAGCTACGCGCATCTGCCGGAGCTGTTCAAGGCACAGCGCCAGATTCGTACGGCCGACCTGCCGAAGTTGAACGAGAAGCTACAGCTGCTCCGACTCGCCGACGACACCCTCGCAGCGGCCGGCTACGTGATGATCGGCATGGACCACTATGCGCTGCCCACCGACCCGCTGGCCGGCGGCCTCGCCGACGGCACGCTACAGCGCAACTTCCAAGGCTACTCGACGCATGCGTACTGCGACATGGTGGGGCTCGGCATCAGCGGCATCAGCATGCTCGACGAATGCTATGCCCAGAACCACCGAGCGCTGCCTGAGTACTACGCCGCGATCGACAGCGGGGAGCTGCCGGTCGCGCGCGGGCTCGAGCTCACGCACGATGACCGGCTCCGACGCGAACTTATCCAAACGCTGATGTGTACGGGCCGCGTCGAGTTTGCTGCGTTGGATGCGCGCTACGACATTCTTTCTGCAGACTACTTCGCGAACGAGCTCGTGCAACTCCAAGCGCTTGCGGCGGACGGATTGGTCGCGTTGGATGACGAAGGGTTCAAGCTGTTACCGGCCGGGCGGCCTGTGATGCGGGTCGTCGCGATGGTGTTCGATGCCTACCTTGCGCAGGACGCGGGGCGCTTCTCTAAAGTCGTCTAGTCGTAGTGAAGCTCTTCGGTCCTACCCCAGAACACGCGATATACAAAAACCGTGTACGCGAGGATGAAGGGCAGCGTGATTAGCGTCCCGACCAGGATGATCATGAGCGAACTCGATGAAGCCGCGGCATCCCAGATGTCGATGCGGTCGATTACGAGATACGGGAACATGCTGTAGCCGAGGCCGATAAACGCGAGCACGAACAACGCGATTGCCGACGCGAACGGCACCCAGATACGCGTACTCTCGCCGCGCGCAATCTTTCTCAGGTGGTTGTCGCAAATGAAGAACACGATGACGCTGAGAATCGGTAGCGGCATCAAGAAGAACATGTTCGGCACGCTGAACCACTTCTCGAAAATACGCTCGCTGACCCACGGCGTCGCGAGCGACACTGCGACAATGCCAAGTCCGGTGAACCACAGCGCCGTGCGCGCCCAACCGCCCGCACGCTCCACGACTGGACCCGATGCCTTGATCATCAGCCAGCACGCGCCAAGCAGCGCGTAGCCGGCGGCGAGGCACACGGCAATCAATAGCGAGAACAGCACGCCGGTCAGGTCATACGAGAAGCCGATGATGTACTGCCCGAGCATGAAGCCTTGGGCGAGCGCCGCCGCGAGCGACCCACCCCAGAATGCGTGGTTCCAAAGCGGTTTGTGGTCTGCATGCGCCTTGATGCGGAAATCGAACGACACGCCGCGCAGGATCAGCCCGAAGAGCATGACCGCGACGGGCAGATACAGCGAGGTCAGGATCACGCCGTGCGCGAGTGGGAACGCAACGAGCAACAAGCCGATACCCAGCACGAGCCAAGTCTCGTTCGCGTCCCAGAACGGGCCGATCGACGAGACCATCCGATCTTGTTGCGCGTCCTCGACGCCGCGCATCAGGATGCCGACGCCGAGGTCGTAACCGTCAAGCACGACGTAAATAAGCACGGCGAGCGCCATCAAGCCGAAGAAAATGAGCGGAAGTATTTCGTCCATCAGGCCTCCGCCCCGGCGCGACGCGCCATGTAGAACAACACGGATATGTAGGCGAACAGCAGTACGAGGTATAGCGCGAGGTAGCCGGCGAGCGTGACACCGATCATCTGCGGCGACACCGGCCCCGCCGCCTCGGCGGTGCGCATCACGCCCTGCACCAGCCACGGCTGGCGGCCGATTTCCGTGACCCACCAGCCCGCGAGCGTCGCGACCCAGCCTGAGAACGTCATCCAGACCATCGCCTTCAGCGCGAACGGGTTCGGCATCGCCTGCTTGCGCATCTGCCACGCCGCGAGCCAGGAGAATACAAGCATCAGGATGCCGACCATGATCATGACGCGGAAGCTGTAGAACACGGGCCCGACCGGCGGGTGCTCACCGATGAACGAGTTCAAGCCTTTAATTTCGCCGTCGAGTTCGTGCGTAAGAACCAGGCTCGCGGCCTTCGGGATACCGATTGCGAACTTGTTCGAGCGGGTTTCTTCATCCGGAATCGCAAACAGCAGCGCGGGTGCGCCGCGTTGGTCTGCCCAAATGCCCTCCATCGCGGCGACTTTCGCGGGCTGGTACTCGAGCGTATTCAATCCGTGCAAATCGCCGACGCCGATCTGGAGCGGAATCAGCAAAGCCGCTGCGAACACGGAGGTCCGGAACGCGGCGATGACCGATGCGTCTTCGTCACCGCGCAGGTACCGATAGGCCGATACACCGGCAATCAGGAACGATGCGGTCAGGCCAGATGCCAAGAGCATGTGCGCAAGGCGGTACGGGAACGACGGTGTGGACAGGATCGCGAGCCAACTGGTCGCGTGGGCAACGCCATCGATCATCTCGAAACCGGCCGGCGTCTGCATCCAAGAGTTCAGCGCAAGAATCCAGAACGCCGAGGTCGTCGTGCCCGCAGCGACGATGAATATAGACACGGTGTGCAGCTTCTCGCCGACATAGCGACGGCCGAAGAGCATGATGCCAAGGAAGGTTGCTTCGAGGAAAAACGCCGTCAGCACTTCATACGCAAGCAGTGGCCCGGCGATGTTTCCGACTTTTTCCATGAAGCCTGGCCAGTTCGTGCCGAACTGGAAGCTCATGGTCACGCCGGTTACTACGCCGAGCGCGAAACTCAGCGCGAAGACCTTTACCCAGAAACCGTACGCATCAAGCCACTTCTGGTTGCCGGTCTTGTTGAAGCGCAGCTTGAAGAACAGCAGGAACCACGCGAGGGCGATGGTGATGGCGGGGAACAGGATGTGGAAGCTGATGTTCGCCGCAAACTGAATTCGGGCCAGCAGGATAGCGTCCGCCATCGAACAATCCTAAAAGGTCTGGCCTGCGCGTGCAATCGTGGCTTGGGGCCCAATCTCTGAAGCGAGTACGGTGAGCGCCTCGCCCTCGCCGTGCACGAGCACCACCGGCGGACTTCCTTTGAAATTCCGGTACCACTCGACGAGTCCCACCTGATCGGCGTGCGCAGAGAGGCCGTTGATCGTATGCACGGTCGCGGCGACCTTGATTTTCTCGCCCCACAGTCTGACTTCGTCCGCGCCGTCCACAAGTTGGCGACCGAGCGTGCCGCGCGCCTGGAACCCGACAATCATTAAATGACAGTTTTCTCGCCACAGGTTGTGCTTCAGATGGTGTCGGATGCGACCGCCGGTGCACATGCCGCTGCCAGCGATGATGATCGCGCCAGAGCGGACTTCATTGATGGCTTGCGATTGCAGCATGGTCTGCGTGAAACGAAGATTAGGCAGCACGAATGGCTGCGGCCCGTACTTGTCGCCAGCTTCGTGCAATGACCAGTGCCGCGCGTAGACCTCGGTCGCCTGAATTGCCATGGGGCTATCGAGAAATACCTGCCAGCGGTCGAGGTTCCATTCACGGTAGTGCTCACGGAACAGGTACAGCAGCTCCTGCGTACGACCAACGGCGAACGCGGGAATCAGGATATTGCCGTTGCCGGCCGACGCCGTTTCGAAAACCCCAGCGATTTCGTCGAGCGTCGCCTGCCACGGGCGATGCAGCCGATCGCCGTATGTACCCTCGAGGATGACGAGGTCCGCGTCTCTGAGCACGGCGGGGTCGCGCATCACCGGCGCGTTGCGCGCGCCGAGATCGCCGCTGAACACGATTTGCCGACGCTTGCCGTCATGCTCGAGCACGAGCTCGACAATCGCGGAGCCGATGATGTGACCGGCGTCGTGCAGCGTCAGCGTGACGCCCGGCGCGATGCGCGTCGGCGCGCCGTAATCGAGCCCGCGCATCCGGCGTACCGCGCGCGCCGCATCTGCTTGGGTGTATAACGGTTCCACCACGGATTTACCGGCACGCTGTCGCCGGCGGGATTCGTGTTCCGCGTCCTTCTCCTGCAGGAACGCCGAGTCGCGCAGCATGATGCGTGCAAGGTCGCGCGTCGCGCGGTGCGTATAGATCGACGCCGTGCTTCCCGCTTTGACGAGCAGGGGCAGCCGGCCTGAATGGTCGATGTGCGCGTGGCTGAGCACGACCGCGTCGAGCGATGCGGGATCGAATGGAAACGGGCCGGCGTTGCGTGCGGACTCTGCCGGCCCGCCCTGCTTCAGCCCACACTCGATGAGTACACGGCTACGGCCGCATTCCACAAGCAGGCAGGAACCGGTGACCTCGCCGGCCGCGCCGTGGACGGTGACTTTCATGACACCAGTTTACAGGTACGGCGTCAGCAGGCGCGCGACACCGTCGCGCAAGCGTTGGGCAAGCGGTCGGCTGTCGATGTCGGCCTTCGTCACTTCACGCGCGGTTGCGAGGCGCGCATCGAACCACCGCCGCATGCGGGCACCCAACTCGGCGTCGAATGATTCGACGTTCAATTCAAAGTTCAGGCGCAAGCTGCGAGGATCCCAATTGGTGGAGCCGATCATCGTCCACGCATCGTCGACCGACATGAATTTCGAATGGTCGAACGGCGGCGGTGTGAGCCAGATCCGACAGCCGCGCTCCAGCAACTGCCAGTACAGCGCTTGCGACGCCCAGCGCACCAGTCGGTTGTCACTCACTTCGGGTAATACGATGTCGACGCGGACACCGCGCAACGCGGCGGTATTGAGTGCGGCAATCAATGCGCTGTCGGGCAAGAAATACGGCGTCACGATACTGATGCTGCGGGTCGCGCCGGCAAGCGCGCCGTAGATCAACAGCTTGACCGCTTCGAAATTCTCATCCGGGCCGTCGGGGACTGCGCGCAGGCAGCGATCACCGGACTGCCCGATTTCGGGAAACCAGGCGGGGCCGGCGAGTTCCTCGTCGGCCGCGAATGCCCAATCGTCGACGAACACTTGTTGCAACTGCCGAACGACCGGGCCTCGAATTTCGAACTGGATATCCCGCATCGGCTGCGCGTCCCCAGGGTCGGCGAGCCGATTGGCGACGGTGATGTTCATGCTGCCCGTGAACGCGTGTTCGCCGTCGACGATCAGGAGTTTGCGGTGGTTGCGCAAATTGAACGACAGCGCGTGGAGCGGGCGCGCGACGGGCATGAAATAGCGCGCGTTCACGCCGGCCTGCTGCAAGAGCTCGACGATGTCGTCGCCACTCAGCCGCGTGGCGCCGACGGCGTCGACGAGCACACGGATTTCGACCCCGCGCGACGCGGCCTCAACGAGCGCATCGCGGAACTGGAGGCCGACTTCGTCGACGCTGAAGATATACGTCGCGAGCGCAATGGAGCGCTCCGCACTATTGATGGCAGCGATCATCGCAGGAAACGCCGTATCGCCGTCTTCGAAGACTTCTACGGCGTTGCCGCCCGTCAACGGAAACGGCGTCACGCGGTCACCAACCCGCGCGAGCGGCTGAAGCATAGGAATCGGCGGGTCGTACGCCTTTGCACGCTCTGCGCGACGGCCCGCCGGTTGCGGTCGCAGCGTCGTCGCCTTTCGGCGTATGCGGTTCACACCGAGCAACCAATACGCGATCGCGCCCGCAAGCGGGACGACGATGATCAGAACGACCCAGGCGGTGACCGCGCGCGTATCCCGCTTGTACAACACCGCGTGCGCCGCAGTCGCCACCGCGATCACGAGCACGACGAGCGACAGTAGGAACGTCACGGGCGCACGAGCGCCGCGCCGAGCGCGTACGCAGGGATGAACCACACCAACTCGTGCCACATCGCCGCGAACCCTGCGAGTGCCGGGCCCGGGCAATAACCCGCGATACCCCAACCGATACCGAACAACGTTGCGCCGACAATCAGCCGCCGGTCGATAAGCGTCGCAGTGGGCAGGTCGAATTTCGGCGCGAGCACGGGCGCGCGTCGGCGGCGTGCGAACCAGAACGCGGGCGCTGTGACCAGCACCGCACCGCCCATCACGAACGCGAGCGTTGCGTCCCAGTCGCCCGCTACATCCAGGAAGCCGAGGACCCGCAGGGGGTCCACCATGCCGGATACCGCGAGCCCCGCGCCGAACAGCAGGCCGCTCGCCAGCGCCGCGAGGTTCGTGCGCATCATGCAATCCCCACGAGATGGCGGACGACGAAAACCGACGCCGCGCCGGCGACCATGAACACGCCGGTCGCCAACAACGAGCGCGGCGATAGACGCGAGACCCCGCAGACGCCATGACCGCTGGTGCAGCCGCTACCGTACCGGGTACCGAAGCCAACGAGTAAACCCGCAGCGATGAGGAGTGGGACCGGGAATCCCGTGCGCGGCGTGAACGGCACGCCCGCGTGCAGCGCGATGGCGCCTGCACCGCCCGCGATCAAGCCGACGAGCCACCACCAACGCCAGCGGCCGGCCACACCACGCTCGAGAAATGCGCGCGTCGTGATGCCGCTGACGCCCGCGATGCGGCCGTTCAGCCAGAACAGGAGCGCCGCGGCGCCACCAATCATCAAACCGCCGATGAGTCCGAACGTGTACGCGGGCGTCACAGGGCGTCCACCGGGATCTTTAGATAGCGCACGCCATTCGCTTCGGGTTCCGGAAACTCACCCGCGCGGATGTTGATTTGCACGGCGGGCAACAGCAGCGTTGGCATCTCGAGCGTCGCATCGCGCTCGGTGCGCATCTGCACGAACTCATCCGACGACACACCATCGCGCACGTGGATGTTCGCCGCGCGTTGCTCGGCCACGGTGGTCATGTGCTTGTACTCGCGGCCGCCGGGCGCGTAGTCGTGGCAGAGAAACATGCGCGTCGCAGGCGGCAGCTCGTACAAACGATGGATCGACGCGTACAGCCGCTCAGCGCTGCCGCCCGGGAAGTCGCAGCGCGCGGTGCCACCGTCGGGCATGAACAACGTGTCGCCGACGAATACCGCATCGCCGATTAGGTAGCTGACGCTGTCGTTGGTATGCCCCGGTGTCGCGATCACGCGGGCTTCGATACTGCCTAACTTGAACGTCTCCCCGTCCGCGAATAGATGGTCGAACTGCGAGCCGTCGGCCGGGAAATCGTCACCGAGATGGAAGATCTCGCGAAAAGTGCGCTGCACCTCACGAATGCCCTCGCCGATTGCGAGCTTGCCGCCCAGCCGTTCGCGCAGATACGGCGCCGCGCTTACATGATCGGCGTGCGCATGCGTCTCTAGAATCCACTCGACTTCGAGATCCTGCGCCTCGACGAATGCGACAACCTGGTCGGCCGAATGATGGCCGGTACGGCCGGACTTGCCATCGTAGTCGCGCACGGGGTCGATGATCGCGGCCTTGCCGGTCGAACGATCGATCGCTACGTAGCTCCAAGTCCACGTCGGACCGTGGAAGAACTCCTTAACTTCGATGTCCATAAGTACCTCCGAAATTCGATGGAGCTAATATATCATCATTTCCTAATTTAGCAACTTGTGTTTTAGATAACTCTGATATATTCTCTGCCTCATGAAGATTAAACCTGAACGGATGCGCGCGCACGCCGCCGATGCTTCCCGGCTCCTGAAGGCCCTCGCGCACGAGACCCGGCTCATGATTCTCTGCCTGCTCGCGGACGGAGAGCTGTCGGTCGGCGAACTCAACGAGCGGCTCGCGCTGAGCCAGTCTGCGCTCTCGCAGCACCTTGCCGTGCTACGCACCGACGGACTTGTCAGCACACGCCGCGACGCCCAGCACGTGTACTACTCGCTCGCAGGTACCCACGCGTCGCGCGTTATCGAGACGCTGCACGACATTTACTGTCGACCCGGTCGGAGAACCGCGCCTTGAACGCACTCGCCGTCCTCGGTGCGCTCCTGATCGGCGTCAGCCTCGGACTGCTTGGCTCCGGCGGCTCGATTCTCACCGTCCCGGTGCTCGTCTACGTCATCGGCCAGCCGGAGAAAATCGCCATCGCCGGCTCACTCGCCATCGTCGGTTCAATCGCACTCGCCGGCGCTGTGCCGTGGGCGCTGTCGAAGCACGTGCACTGGCGCAGCGTTTTATGGTTCGGCGTTCCTGGCATCCTCGGGACGGTCGGTGGTGCGGCGCTTTCAGCATTTGTGTCCGGCGAAGTCCAACTCATCGTATTCGCCCTCGTGATGCTCATTGCGGCCTGGTTCATGTTGCGCGGGTCGCCGACGGTGTCACCCGCGCCCGGTGCAGCGGACCACCGTCGCCCCATCGCGAAGCTCGCGCTGGATGGTGTCGCCGTGGGCGCGCTGACCGGCTTCGTCGGGGTCGGGGGCGGCTTCATGATCGTCCCCGCGCTTGTGCTCCTCGGCCGGCTCGACATGCATCGTGCGGTCGGGACCAGCCTTGTCATCATCGCGCTGAAGTCGTTCGCTGGCTTCGCGCAGTATTTGGTCGTGCTCGACGCGCTCGAACTTGCGGTCGATTGGCAGGTGATTGGTGTATTTACCGCCATCGGAATTGGCGGTAGCGTAGTCGGCAATCGCATCGGGCGGCGCGTGCCGCAAGCGACCCTGAAGCGCGGCTTCGGCGCCCTACTCATCCCGATGGCCCTATACATCCTATGGAGATCCTGGCCGTGACCTTGGACGTTCCGTATGCCTTTCCCGTCGGTCGCATGCTCGCGGCAGGCCAGCCGGACCCCGCCCAGCTGCAGGCGGCGAAGGCGGCCGGCTACCGGATGGTCGTGAACCTGCGCGTCGATGGCGAAGCCATCGGTTTTGACGAGCGGCAAGTCGTCGAGGCGCTCGGTATGGACTACCGGCATATCCCGGTCGGCGGTGCGGCGGGCGTGACCCGCGACAATGCCCGCGCGCTTCAGGCGGCGCTGGACGAGGCCGGCGACGCACCGGTACTCGTCCATTGCGGCACTGCGAACCGGGTCGGTGCGCTGGTCGCGGTCGCCGCCGCGATGGAGGGTGCGCCAGCCGACGATGCCATCGATCGAGGCCGTCAGGCAGGTCTGCTCGGACTCGAAGGGCATGTCAGGGAACTGATCGAAGGCTGGTATAGTTAGGGGCTTATGCCAAGAATTGAATCGCTCGACCGCGACGCCCTGCTCGCGTGTGCCAATGGTGAAATGTTCGGTCCCGGCAATGCCCAGTTGCCGGCGCCGCCGATGCTGATGTTCGACCGGATTACCCGCATCGCAGACGCGGGCGGCATCCACGACAAAGGCGAAATCACCGCTGAATTCGATATCCATCCCGGCCACTGGTTTTTCGACTGCCATTTCAAGGGTGACCCGGTGATGCCCGGCTGCCTCGGCCTCGATGCGCTATGGCAATTGACCGGTTTCTTCCTCGCGTGGTCGGGCGGCCTCGGTCGCGGCCGCGCACTCGGCGTCGGCGACGTTAAGTTCACCGGCCAGGTGCTCCCGACGGCGAAGCGGGTCACCTATCTCATCGACATGAAGCGGGTCATCCTGCGCAAACTGGTGATGGGCATCGGCGACGGACGCGTATTGGTTGACGGGCGCGAAATCTATACGGCCACCGACCTCAAGGTCGGCCTGTTCACCTCGACGGAGGATTTCTGATGCGGCGTGTGGTCGTCACGGGTATCGGCGTGGTCTCCAGCATCGGCAACTCGGTTGCCGAGGTCCTCGATAGCCTCAAGAACGGCCGCGCGGGCATCCGCTTCAGTGAGGAATACCGCGACCTCGGGTTCCGCTCGCAGGTTCACGGTCCAATCGACGTCGATACTGCCGCGCTGGTCGACCGTCGCGCGCTTCGCTTCATGGGCGACGCCGCGGCTTACGCCCACATCGCGATGCAGCAAGCCATCAAGGATTCCGGCCTCGGCGACGACGTCGTCTCTAACGAGCGGACCGGGCTCATCGTCGGCACCGGCGGCGGCTCGCCCGCGAACGTCGTCGCCTCGGCAGACACGCTGCGCGAGAAAGGCGTGAAGCGCGTCGGCCCCTACGCGGTCACGAAAACGATGGCGAGCACCACGACGGCGTGCCTCGCGACCCCGTTCCACATCAAGGGCGTGAACTATTCGATCAGCTCCGCCTGCGCGACCAGCGCGCACTGCATCGGCAACGGCACCGAGATGATCCAATACGGCAAGCAGGATGTCGTGTTCGCAGGGGGCGGCGAGGAACTCCATTGGAGCCTGTCCGGTCTGTTCGATGCGATGGGCGCGCTCTCCTCGAAGTACAACGACAGCCCCGAGCGTGCATCGCGCACCTACGACGTTGACCGCGACGGGTTCGTGATTTCTGGCGGCGGCGGCATGGTCGTGCTCGAGGAATACGAACACGCGAAAGCGCGCGGCGCGAAAATCTACGCCGAAGTCACCGGGTACGGCCTCACTTCCGACGGCCACGACATGGTCGCGCCGAGCGGTGAAGGCGCGGCGCGTTGCATGAAGATGGCGCTCGAGGGTGTGAAAGGTCCAGTCGACTACTTGAACTCCCACGGTACCAGCACGCCCGTCGGCGATGCGAAGGAGCTCGAGGCCATCCGAGCGGTGTTCGGCGACTCACTGCCGCCAATCGCATCGACCAAGTCGTTGACCGGGCATTCACTCGGCGCAGCCGGCGCCCACGAAGCGGTCTACTCGCTGTTGATGATGGAGCACGGCTTCATCGCGGCATCGGCGAACATCGAAAACCTCGACCCGGTCGCAGAAGGGTTCCCGATTGTCCGCGAAGCCCGTGACGCAACGCTCAAGACGGTGATGTCGAACAGCTTTGGATTTGGCGGAACGAACGCGACGCTGGTGTTCACTAAAATCTAAAGAATCGCGAATCGCAGATTCGCGCCTACTTTTCTGGCTTTTGGTCCCAACGCCAAGGTTCTGGGCGGTGCAGCGCAAAGCCTTGCGCTAGATCGCCGCCGAGGCTCTTCACGCGCGCGAACGCAGCCTCTGTCTCCACGAATTCCGCCACGGTGCGTACGCCGATCGCACGGCTTAGTTCGTAGATTGCGCGGACCATGGCCGCACTGACCTCGTCGGTCGCGACATCGCGCACGAAAGTGCCGTCGATTTTCAGATAATCGACTGACAGGCTGCGCAAGTAGCCGAACGACGCCATGCCGGTGCCGAAATCGTCGAGCGCGATATGGCTACCGAGCTCATGCATCCTCGCGATGAACGCTTGCGCGGCGTCGATACTCGCAATCGCGGCGGTTTCCGTAATCTCGAAGCAGATCATGCGCGGCGGAACGCGCGTCCGTTTGAACATGTCATGCACGTACTGACCGAAATCCGGATCGCACAGCGTCGCGCCGGACAGGTTGATGGCGTAGACATCAAGGGCGCTCGCTTTTCCGTCGAGCGCATCGCGGACGCCGGTGAATGCGCGCTCCACAACCCGTCTATCGACGGCCGGCGCCAAGTTGAACCGCTCAGCCGCCGGCAAGAACCGACCTGGCTCGATGAGCGTTCCGTCGCGGTCACGGAGCCGGACCAATAGCTCGCAATGCTCGCCCTCCTCCGGATTCTGCGACGCGCTGACGATACGCTGGCAAAAAAGCTCAATTCGATTCTCGGCGAGCGCGTCGGTAATGCGCGCGACCCAATGCATCTCATCCTGGCGCGCGACCAGCGCGGAGTCGCCGGGCCGGTAGATCACCGTACGATTCCGACCCGCTTCCTTCGCGGCATAGCACGCAGCATCGGCGGCGCTCATCAGCGTCGCGAGGCTGGTCGTGCCGGCATCGAGTGGGACGAGGCCGATGCTCGTGCCGATGGTGAAATGTTGGTCGTTCCACTTGAAGCGCCATTCATTGACCATCGCGACGAGCTTTGCGGCGATCTGCTCGGCTTGCGCGAGGGAGCAATCGGTGAGGAGCACGCCGAACTCATCCCCGCCGAGGCGCGCGAGCGTGTCGGTGTCACGGATGCAGCGGCGAAGGCGCGAGGTCAATTGCCGGAGGAGCTCGTCACCCGCCGCGTGGCCGCAGGTATCGTTGACGACCTTGAACTGGTCGAGGTCGATGTACAGCATTGCGTGACCGCGCCCGCGCCGCTCGTCGAGCATCAACTCCGCGAGCCGCTCGAACTCGCGTCGGTTCGCGAGCCCCGTCAGCGGGTCATGCGACGCCATGTATTCGATCCGCCGCTCGTGCGCGCGGCGCTCGGTGACGTCCCGGAACAGGGCAATCATCGCCTCGCGGTCGTCCCATAAGGTGTAGTTCGCGCTGACCTCGACGGGCGTGAGGCGCCCATCGCGATGCAGGAGGTGCAACTGCTGAACGCCGTCGAGAATCCGGTCCGCGGAATCCACGAGGTCTACGCGTTCAGCTTCCGGGAACAGGTCGCGGTACAGACGCCCGACGAGCTCGTCTTCATCGCGCCCGGTCATCGCCGCCAGCTTCGGATTACAACCCAGGATCTGGCCGGTCGCGGGGTCCACCGCGATGACGCCGTCGTTGGCGGTATTCAACAGGTGTCGGTAGCGTTGCTCGGACTCCTGCAAGCGGCGCACGGTCGCGTTGATGAGAACGACACCCAGTGTCGCGATCGAACCGACCGACAACAGCGACAGCCAGAACTCTTCGATGGTGCTGCGGGACGCGAGATAGAGGGAGGCCGCGCTGAAGGCGAGGAAGAGCGCGATGAGCGCCCAGTACCTTCGTAGGTCCCGTGGTCCGGCGCGCATGGAAGTCCTCCTGATGAACAAGTTACACTAACTCCCCATGAAGCGACACGGAATTCGAATGACCCTTCCCGCGGACGACCCGATGCGCGCGCCCCATCTGCTCGGGGCCGACTGGGAGGCGTTCCGCTGGTACGACACGCCGGCAGAACGCGACGCCGCGTTCGCGACGCTGCAGCGCGAGGGTATTTACTACCGCCGCGGCGATCTTCAGAGCTTGGACCTCACGCCCGTCGACCGCTGACATCAGACGTCCCACAGCGTGGGCTGATCCATGTGGAAGCCCTGCACGAAGTCGACACCCATTTTCTTCAGCAGCACGAGCACTTCCTCGCTCTCTACGTATTCGGCAATCGTCCGCACACCCATCGCCTCGCCGACGCGGATAATCGCGCCGACCATCGCACGGTCTGCTTTATCGACGGCAATGTCCTTCACGAACGCACCGTCGATTTTGATGTAGTCGACTGCGAGCGTTTTCAGATACGCGAATGACGACAGACCGCTGCCGAAGTCGTCGAGCGAAATCTTGCAACCGAGCTTATGCATCTCCGCGATGAACTCACGCGCACGCTGCAGGTTCGCGATGGCCGCCGTCTCCGTAATCTCGTAACAAATCATGGACGGATCGATCCGGAACTCCTGCAGTTGCTCGTGCACGTAGGACACGAAATGCTCGGAGCTCAACGTCGTTCCCGACACGTTGATCGCAATCACCACGCGTGGATCGGCCGCAGCTTCAAGCTTCCGGAACGCTTCACGAATCACCCAGCGGTCGAGCGCCGGCATCAAGTTGTACCGTTCCGCTGCCGGAATGAAGCTGCCCGGCGGAATCACCACGCCGTCCTCGTCGAGCATCCGCACGAGCAGCTCGTAGTGATCGCGGTTCGAGTCGGTCGCCGCTACGCGGTGGATGCCCTGCCGATGCAGCTCGAAGCGGTTCTCCTCGAGCGCCTTGGTAATGCGGGACACCCACGCCATCTCGCCGTGGCGGGCGGCGAGCTCCTGATCGCCCTCGCGATACACGACGACCCGATTGCGTCCTTTGTCCTTCGCGGCGTAGCACGCGCTGTCGGCGGCGCTGAACAACGCAGCGACACTGTCCGTTCGTTGCGTGATCTCGACCAGGCCGATGCTCGCCCCGATCGTGAACGTCTTGTCGTCCCAAACGAACCGGAATTCATTGATGGTGCCGACGAGTTTCTCGGCAATCGTAAGCGCGCGCTCGGGCTCGCAATCGACGAGCAGCAAACCGAATTCGTCGCCACCGAGGCGCGCGAGGGTATCGGTCTCGCGCACGGTTGCCGCGACGAGACCGGTCAGCTGGCGCAATAATTGGTCGCCAGCTTGGTGGCCGCAGGTGTCGTTCACGACCTTGAACTGGTCGAGGTCGATGTACAGCAACGCATGGTGCCGCTGGCCGCGACGGTTGAACATCAGTCGCGCGACACGCTCTTCGAACTCATGGCGGTTGACGAGGCCCGTCAACGGATCGTGCGTCGCCTGCCAGGCCATCTCGCTCGTGATGCGTTTACGCTCGGTGATGTCGCTCATCGAACCGAGCATGCGGTGCACGACGCCCTCGCTATTCCGCAAGAACAGGCCGTTCTCGTCGATATAGACCCAACCGCCGCTCTTGCGACGCATCCGGTATTCTGCGTGATACGGCGAGCAGTTCTCGCGTGCCTCGTCGAGTAGCCGCAGCACGAGCTCGCGGTCCTCTGGGTGAATCATGTCCGCCCAGCCGTTCACGTCCACGTGCTGGAACTCTTCGAAGCTGTAGCCCGTGATCTTGCGGATGGCACCCGACCAGGCGACCGTCCCGGTCGCGACGTCGTAGTCGTACACCAGTTGCCCGGTCTGCTCAGCGACGACGCGATGGCGCTCCTCGCTGTCGCGCAGCACCTGCTCGGCCTCGATGCGTTCGCCGATGTCGCGATAGATGCCGTACACACCGACCTGGTCGTCGTGCAGCTTCACCGGCACCCCGAGAATCGAGACGTGCACCAGTGATCCGTCCTTGCGGCGCCGGATCGTCTCGACTTGCACGGAATGCGCCTCGAGCACACGCTGCGAGAGCGCCGTGCCTTCGATCAGCAAATCTTCGGTCAGAATCAGCTCATTCAGCGTCCGTCCGCGCAACTCGTCGACGGTGTATTGGAACATCTGCTGGAACGCGCGATTCGCGTCAACGACGCGGTCGACGTTGTCGAGAATCACGATGCCCTCGGGCGAGCCGTCGAACAGCTGCTGGAAATAGCTCTTCTGCAGATTCAACGCGTGTGAAGTGTGTTCGTGCCGGGCAAGGTGCACGAACAAATACCAAATGAACATCGCAATCGCGAGCGTGATGGCAACCAGCGCCGAAATCGACGAGCGCGCGTGCCGGTAGAAGCCCGCTTGCACTTCATCGAGTTGTGCGCCGGCGGCGATGAGCACGGGATACGCCTCGAGGCTGCGATGCGCGACGAGGTCGATTTGCTGATTGTGCGGATCGACCGTCTCCAGCACACCCATGCGACCGTTCGCCTGAATTTGCTGGAAGACCGGGTGCTCGGCGACGAGTTCGCCGGGTTGTAAGCGCCCGACCGGTGCGCGCACCATCAGCTTGCCGTCGTTGCGCACCATCACGATGGTGCCGCCCTCGCCGACGCGGACTGCGGCGTAAAAATCGGTGAAATACTTCGGTTCGACGAAGGCGACGACGGCGCCGCCAAATGAACCGTCGGGCGCGGTCACGCGGCGACTCAGGGTCAGCGCGCCCTCCATGCCCCCGATCGGCCGCTCCGGCAGGTCGATATGCAGCGTGCCGCTACCACCCTCGACCTGGTGGTCGTGGAAGCACGGCCACGCGGACAGATCGGTGCCGGTCAATCCGTTACCCCGCGAATCCTCGACGACGGTGCCGTTGACGTCGAGCACTGCGATTGCCGTCACGTGCGGCATCAAGCGGGCGCTATGGGCGAGCAACCCATTGAAGCCGGTGGGCGCGCCGCGCCCATCGGTGCGGGCCTCTATCGCCTCGACCGCGTTGATGAGGACAAGGTCGGTGCCATGCAGCGTGCGGACCGCGTGTTCCTCGAGCGTACGCACGAGGCCGCCCAAGTGGCGGTACGCCTCTTCAGTCCGCTGGCCCCACTCGCGTTTGAGGTCCGCCGCGACGAGCAGCGTCATCGCCAACACGACGAAGGTCCCCAGAATGACGAGCCACCGCTTTACCTGCACCGGTCGACTCCGTCAGTGAGCGTGCGAGAAGTCCAGGCCGAGCTGCGACCCCAGGAAGATATAGCGGTCCACCACGTCCCGGACGCGCAGGCGCAGGGGTTTACCCTGACCATGGCCCGCGTCGTAATCGACCCACAGCAGCACCGGATCTTCATCCGGGTCGCTCGAGCTTGCGGCCTGCAGCGCCGCGGCCATTTTGCGCGCGTGTAGCGCGTGGACGCGCATGTCGTTCGCACCCGCGGTGAGCAGCGTCGCAGGGTACGCGGTGCCGGGCTCGATGTTGTGGTACGGCGAGTATGCGCGGATGTACTCGAACTGCTCGGGCACTTCCGACGAACCATATTCGGGGACCCAGTAACGCGCCATCAGGAAGTGCTGGTAACGCAACATGTCGAGCAGCGGCACGCCGATGACCACGGCGCCGAAGAGCTCAGGCCGCTGCACCATTACAGCGCCCGTCAGCAGGCCGCCGTTCGAGCCCCCATAAATACCGAGGTGGTCGCTGTCGGTGTAGCCCTCCGCCTGCAGATACTCCGCGGCAGCGATGAAATCGTCGAACACGTTCTGCTTGTTCTCGAGCATGCCCGAGCGGTGCCATTCGCTGCCGTACTCGCCGCCGCCGCGCAGGTTCGCAACGGCGTAAACACCGCCGGCTTCGAGCCACGGATACAAGGTCGCCGTGAACGATGGCGTCATCGAGATATTGAAACCGCCGTAGCCGTACAGCAGGGTCGGTCGCGAGCCGTCTAGCTCGAGCCCCTTGCGGTGCACGATGAACATCGAGACTTTGGTACCGTCCTTCGACGGATACCAGACTTGCTTGACCTCGATCAGGGACGGGTCAACCGGAACGTCCGGGCGCTCCCACAGGGTCGGCCCACCGCGACGCGTATCGGCGCGGTAAATCGAGCGCGGCTCGTTGAAGCTCGTATAGGAATAGAAGATCTCGCTGCGGTCTTGCTCCGCGGCGATGCCAACCGAACCGATGCCCGGCAATTCCATCGCGCCACGCGACTTGCCGTCCATCTCGAACAGTTCGACCTGGTTGTGCGCGTTCTTCTGCCAAGTCACGACGAGGCGACCCTTCGCAATCGAGACGCTATCGAGTACCGCGTCGTCGCGCTCGGCGATGATGGTGCGCCAGTTATCGCGTTCAGGCTTCTTGAGGTCGACGGCGATGACGCGGCCATTCGGCGCGTCGATGGTCGTTTGGATATAGAGCGTGTCGCCGACGACTTCGCCGAATGCGGTGCCCTCTTCGCCGACGAACAAATCTTGGCGTTTCAGTTCACCGGTCTTCTGCCATTCGCGGAAGTCATAGAACCAGAGGTCGTTCGAGCTCGTGGACGTGTAGTAGCCGAGTTGCATCCAGCGTGCATTCTTGTCGAGCGTCGCGAACGGACCCCAGGTCGTCGCGAGGGGGCCCTCACGATATTGCTCGAACAGCATTGCATCCTGGCTGTGGTGCTCGCCGAGGCGGTGCAGCTTCACCTGACCCGAATACGGATCGTCGAGCGAGCGCAGGCGGCGATACAGGAAACCGTCGCCCTCCGGGAGCCAGCTCACGCCGCCGACCTTGCCTGGGATTTCTTCGGACAACCATTTGCCGTCGCGTGTGCGCAGCACATACAGCGTGGAATTCTCGTCACCGGAGCGGTAAGTACCGAACGCGACGAGCTTGCCGTCCTGGCTCGGCGAATACCATGCGAGCGCGGTGAGGCCTTCGTCGTCCAGCGTATTCACGTTCAGCAGTTCACGCGGCGTCCCGTCGGCGCCATCGCGCACGTACAACACGGGCTGGGATTCGTCGCCCTTGCGCTCGCTATAGAAGTGAAGCTTGCCGCGGACGCGCGGTAGGCCGATGTCGCCGATCTCCATCAGCGGGGTGATGCGCGCCTCGAGCGCGTCGCGCCCCGGGACGGCGTCGAGCCGGGTCCGGGTGTGTTCGTTCTGGGCCAGCGACCAATCGCGGACACGGGCATCCAGGGCCTCGTCGTCGCCCACTTCGGGGGCCGCGCTGCCTTCAAGCCATCGGTATGGGTCCGTTAATTCCACGCCGTGATACTCGTCCTTCACCGGTTCAACCGGCGTCGCCGGCTGCGCCAGAGCGCCCAGCGGCAAACAAATGCATACCCACGCAAGTAGGATTCTGCGCATCGGGATTGTCTCCATTAGCCCCAAAAGGAAGACCGCGTGTGGCCTACGGCCTGCCCCGATGATAGCAGACCCTATTCGTAGCGCAGGGATTCGATGGGGTCGAGCTGAGATGCCTTCGCGGCGGGGAGAATGCCGAACAGAATGCCTACGGCGGCGGAGAACCCGACCGAGACCAGAATGGCCCAAAGCGGCACATGTGCCGGAGGGAAACCCGGCAGCATGACCGAGACGAGCGCGCCGACGCCGTAGCCGAGCGCGATGCCGAGGATGCCGCCCAATACACAGAGCAGCACCGCCTCGATCAGGAACTGCAGCAGGATGTCGACGCGGCGCGCACCGAGCGCCTTCAGGATGCCGATTTCTCGCGTCCGCTCGGTGACCGACACGAGCATGATGTTCATGATGCCGATGCCGCCGACGAGCAGCGAAATACCGACGATACCGCCCGCGACCGCGGTGATCATGTTGACGATCGCGTTGAACGATTCGGTGAGCTGCTCGGCCGTTTGGATACGGAAATCGTCGGGTGTATCGCCCTTCAGGCCATGCTGCTGACGCAGTACCCGGCCGATGCGCGCGATGGTTTCATCCATGCGGTCCAGGTCGTCGACCAGCATCTGAATCTGAATATCGTAGTGCGTCGTGCTGCCGATGAGGCGCTGCATCGTGTTGTACGGCAACAGGATGTAGTCGTCCTGCGAGAAGCCGAGAATCTCGCCGCGCTCCTCCATGATGCCGATGATCTTGCACCAGTCGCTGCCGATGCGGATGAACGCGCCGAGCCCACCGTCCGGCAGGTCAAGATTCTCGACGACGTCGGTGCCGGCCAGACATACCAAGCGCCGGCTCTCATCGTCGCTGCGGCTGAAAAACCGTCCGCTCTGGGGGTATGCCTGATTGACCTCCATGTAGCTCGCGCCGACGCCGAACACGCGCGTGAAGGTATTTTCGGTCCGGTAGCCAACACTCCGCATTTGGTTGTTGGGGTCGAACAGGATCGGGGTGACGTGCGAGACGCCTTCGACCCGGTGCTCGATGGTCTCGAGGTCGTTCTCGGTGAGTTTCGCGAGCCGGCCCTGCAGCCGCTGTTGCATCGGCGTGTACGAGGTCACGGTGATGGAGTTCGAGCCGAGCCCTTGGAACTGCGCGTTCACCGTGTGCGACAGGCCCTGCACGATCGACACCACGGCGATCACCGCGGCCACGCCGATGATGATGCCGAGCGCAGTCAGGAACGAGCGCAGGCTGTGCGCGCGGATCGCGGCGAAGGCCGAGCGCAGGCTTTCGGTGAACACGAAGATCATCGTTTGGCCTCCTGCCGGCGGTCGTACTCGATGCGGCCGTCGCGCAGGCGCACCACGCGATGGCAGTGCGCGGCGATGTCCGGCTCGTGGGTGACGATGATGATGGTCTGGCCCTCGCCGTGGAGCTGGTCGAACAGCGCCATGATCTCCACCGTGGTGGCGGAATCGAGGTTGCCGGTGGGCTCGTCGGCGAGCAGGATCGCCGGGTGCCCGACCAGCGCGCGCGCCACCGCGACGCGCTGGCGCTGGCCGCCGGAGAGCTGGTTGGGCAGGTGGTCCATGCGAGCGCCCAAACCCACGCGCTCGAGCGCGGCGGTCGCCTGCCGGCGCCGCTCGGCCAGCGGCAGGCGGCGGTATACCAGCGGCTGCATCACGTTGTGCAGGGCGTCGGCGCGCGGCAGCAGGTTGAAGCTCTGGAAGATGAAGCCGATGTCGCGGTTGCGCACCTGGGCAAGCTCGTTTTCGCTCATCTGCGCCACGTCGCGTCCGTTGAGCACGTAGCTGCCCTTGCTGGGGCGGTCCAGGCAGCCGAGCAGGTTCATCAGCGTCGACTTGCCGGAGCCCGACGCGCCGATCACGGCGATGTACTCGTTGCGGCCGATGTCGAGGTCGAGGCCGTCGAGCGCGCGCACGGTCTGGTCGCCCATACGGTAGGTCCGGTGGATGCCGCGCAGCTCGATCACCGCCCGCGGCTGCGCGGTGGCGGTGTCGCCGCCGGCGAGCGGCTCAGTCGTCGCCATCGGTCTGCGCGTCGTCGTCGTCGTCGTCGTCCTTCGCGCTGGCCGGTTTGACGAGGTCGCCGTCGCGCAGCGCGCGCAGCACCCGGAACGGGCCGGTGGCCACCTGCTCGCCCGGCTCCAGCCCGGAGACGATCTCCATGTGGCTGTCCGAGGACAGTCCGGTGGTCACTTCGCGCCGGCTGGCCTTGCCTTCGGCGACCACGAACACGAAGGCCTGCTCTTCCTCGTC
>CAYODZ010000217.1:0-11660 GCA_964402835.1 uncultured Gammaproteobacteria bacterium
TGCGCGGCGAGGAACATCGGCAGGTTCGGGTTGACCTGGCGCGTCAGCAAATCGGTGCGGCGCTCACTCAGCGTGCCGAGTTCGGTCGCCGCGATGGCCATGAAATCAGACACGAACGCAATCGGCTCGGCGTGGAAGTTACCGCCGGAGACGACGTCGTCGTCAAAAATAAGCGGGTTATCGGATACACCGTTGATCTCGAGTTCGAGTACGGACTTCGCATGGGCAGCCGTGTCGAAGACCGCGCCGATGACTTGCGGCATGCAGCGCAGCGAGTAGGGGTCTTGCACGCGGTCACACCCCGCGTGGCTGTCGTGGATGTCCGAGCCGGTCAGCCATTCGCGGAATTTCTCCGCAACGGCCTGCTGGCCCGCCAACCGTCGCGCGGCATGAATGCGCGTGTCGAACGGCGTGTAGCTGCCCGCAAGCGCCTCGACGCTGAGCGCGCCGACGGCGATCGACAGGTCCATCAGGCGCGTCACGCGCAGCAGCCCCTCAATCGCGAGTGCCGTCGACAGCTGCGTACCGTTGAGTAGCGCGAGGCCTTCCTTTGCCTGTAGTTCGATGGGTTTCACCCCCGCAGCACGGAGTACGTCGGCGCCTCGAAGCACCTTTCCCTTCTGGTCAGCCTCGCCTTCGCCGATCAGCGCGAGCGCGAGATGGGCGAGCGGGGCAAGGTCGCCTGACGCGCCGACCGAGCCGCGCTCGGGGATACGCGGTAAGACGTCGTGGTTCAACAGCGCAAGCAGCGTGTCGACGACTTCGGGCCGGATACCCGACGCACCGACCGCGAGGCTGTTCGCCTTGAGCAGCAACATGCGTCGCACGATCGGCGCGGGCAGCGGTTCGCCGACGCCACACGCATGTGACCGCACGAGGTTGTATTGAAGCGCCGCGACTTGGTCTTTGCTGATGTGCTTGCGCGCGAACGCGCCGAATCCGGTGGTGATGCCGTACGCAACGCGGCCACCCTCGACCGCACGGCGGACCGCATCGACAGAGGCAAGCATGCGCTCGCGCGCCTCGTCCACGAGCGCTACGGGTGCACGCGCTGACTCGAAACGATCGAGTTCCTCGACCGTCAGCGATACACCATCCAGCTTTAATGATTTGTTCGTCACTGCTCCACCCCGTTGATGAATACGACGTCGGGCTGCAAACCGCCGAGCTGGTAAACCAGGAACTCAGGTGCGGGAATGTCCCAGAGGCAAACATCCGCGCGCAGCCCGGCGGCAATGGTACCGCGGTCCGCGAGGCCCAGCGCACGCGCGGCATTGACGGTAACCCCTTGCAGCACCTCAGTCGGTGTGAGGTCGAACGCATGTGCGCCGAGATGCATGGCGGCCAACAGGCTTGCGACAGGCGACGTTCCGGGATTGAGATCCGTCGCGACCGCAATCGGCACCCCGTGTTGGCGCAGCAACGCGACCGGCGGTTTGTGCGTGTCGCGCAAGCAGACCCACGCGCCGGGCAGTAGCACCGCGACCGCGCCACAGTGCGCGAGCGCGCGTGCACCGGCATCCGTCAGCCATTCGAGGTGGTCTGCGGAGAGCGGTGTGAAAGCAGCCGCGCGTTCCGTCGCGCCGATATCCGAGAGCTGCTCCGCGTGGACCTTGACGCCGAGACCGTGCGCGCGCGCGGCCTTAAACAATCGATCAAGGTCATCCGCGTCGAATGCGATGTGTTCCGCGTAAATGTCGACAGCCGTCGCGAGCCCGTCTTCGGCGACCGCGGGCAGCGTGCGCTCAATCAGGTCGTCGAGGTACGCGGTCCGATCCTCACCGGCTGGGACGGTGTGTGCACCGAGAAAGGTCGGAACAACCGTGAGCGGCACGCGCTCGCTAACGGCGCGAATCGCGCGGAGCATTTTCAGCTCGTCATCGTGCGTGAGCCCGTAACCGCTTTTTATTTCGATGGTCGTGACGCCTTCCGCTGCGAGCGCGCGGATGCGTGGCAGCGATTCAGCGACGAGTTGTGCCTCGCTCGCCGCACGAACCGCGCGGACGGTGCTCATGATGCCGCCACCCGATTTTGCAATCGCCGCATAATCTTCGCCCGCGAGCCGGCGTGCGTGCTCGGCCATGCGATCGCCGGCGTAGACGGCGTGCGTATGGCAATCGATGAAGCCCGGCAGCAACGCGCGGCCGCCCGCATCCAAGCGTCGGCGTGCGGGCGTGTTCGCCGGGACGCCGAGCGCCGCGATTCGCCCCGCGTCGATGGCGACGGTCGTTTCCGCCGCTGTCGCGAGGCCGCCCGTCATCGGATATACGCGAGCGTTGTGGATGAGGAAGTCGTGCATTCGTTTTTGTCTTAAACTGGCGCGGTGCGCAAGCTGACATTTAAACACGCCTTGACCCCTGGCGGCATCGTCGCCGATTGCGAAATCACCATCGACGAGGCGGGCTGCATCTCGGCAGTGGGGCAGGGGACCGGGCCGTACGATGGCGACTTCGCGCTCCCCGCTTTAGGCAATGCGCACAGCCACGCATTCCAGCGTGCGCTGGCCGGCTACGGCGAGGCCCGGGCAGGCGACGATTCGTTCTGGAGCTGGCGAGACGCGATGTACTCGCTCGCAAACCGGCTCGACCCGGAAGAGATGTACAAGATCGCACGGCTCGCGTACACGGAGATGCTCGCGACCGGCTTTACCGCAGTCTCTGAGTTTCACTACCTGCACCATTTGAACGACGGCGCACGCGGTACGGCCATGGCCGACGCAGTCATCCAGGCCGCGCGCGATACGGGCATCCGTTTGCGCCTCCTGCCGGTGTACTACCATTCGGGCGGCTTCGGCCAGCCGGCTGGCGATGCGCAACGCCGGTTCACGCATGCGTCCGTGGATGAATTCCTGAAGCTCGTGGATGCACTTGACCATCCGCACATCGGTATCGCAATTCATTCGCTCCGCGCTGTGCCGGTCGACCATCTGCGGGACCTTGTGGCGCAGCGCAGCGGCACGCTATTCCATATTCATGTGAGCGAGCAGCAGGCGGAGGTCGACCAATGCCTCGACGCGCACGGCAAGCGACCGATCGAGCTTCTTGCAGACACCATCGAACTTGATGCGCGATGGACGCTGGTCCATGCAACGCATGCCGATGCGTCGGAACGCGCGCAAATTCAAGCCGCCGGCGCGTGCGTCGCGCTGTGCCCGCTCACCGAGGCCTATCTCGGCGATGGCCTGTTCGCGGCGACCGAGTTCCACGCCCAGGGTGGGGTGCTCGCAATCGGCACCGACAGCAACGCGCGCATCGACGCCATCGAAGAACTTCGTTGGCTCGAGTACGGGCAACGCTTACGCGATCAGCGACGCGCACGCCTTGCGGATGAATCCGGCATCGGCGTGCCCCTGTGGCAGGCGGCGGCAGCCGGTGGCGCGCAGGCGACCGGGTTTTCGCTGGGCCGCATCGAGGTCGGTGCGTTCGCAGATCTGGTCGTCCTCGATGCAGGCGGCGCGCCGTGGAGCGGTATCGAACCTGCGCGGTGGCCGGATGCATGGCTGACAGGCGGTTCGCGCCACGACATCGCGCGTGTGTTCCTCGGCGGGGAGCCCCTCGCGTGACGCCATTCCGTTTCTTACCTGCTGCGAAGCCCATCGGCGTGATTGCGAGCATCCCGCACACCGGCACGTGGCTCCCCGAAGAACTGCGCGAGCGGCTCGCATCCGATGCGATGCGGGCGCTGCCGATGACGGACTGGCACTTGCACGAACTTTATGACTTTCTGCCGCGGCTCGGCATCCCTGTGGTGCACGCGACGGTCTCGCGCTTCGCGGGCGACCTGAATCGCTCACCGGAACCGCTCGAGCTCTATCCGGGCCGCGTCGAGACCAAAGTCGTTCCGACGGAGACCTTCTGGGGCGACACCGTGTGGGCAACGCCACCGAGCGACGAGGAGGCCGCACGATGGGTCGACGATTGGCACCGTCCATACCACGCACGATTGCGTGAATTAATCGAAGAAACCCGCGCAGCGTTCGGGCGGGTCGTGTTGCTCGATCTGCATTCCGTGGCGGGGCGCGAGAATCTGATTCATGGGGCGCTTGAGTACGATATTTACCTCGGCGATCGCGACGGCGCGAGCTGCGCGCCGACCCTGACCGATGCGGTCGACACCGCGTACCGTGCTGCCGGCCTTCGCGTGACCCGCAACGCGCCTTACAAGGGCGGCTTCATCACGCATCACTACGGCGCACTCGACGGTGTCGATGCGCTGCAGATTGAAATGGTGCAGCGTGTCTATATGGACGAGGACGCCCCCATCGGCGCGCCGGTACAGCCGACCTTCAAGAACGCCCGACAGCGCCTCGAGGCGATCTTCAGGAGCATCGAATGGGCTTGAGACGGAGCTACCTTCGATTCATCGAAGCGTCGGTCGAGTCGACAATCGGTGGTTTCGCCGGTACGCGCATGCTTGAACTCGGTAACCAGCGCATCGCGCGTCGCGCGTTTGCGGGTGCGCGTACCGGTAAGGCGTACTACACGCAGCGCGGCGTCGAGCACACTTCGCTGGATTTCAACGGCAAGGATGGCGCCGTTCCGCTCGACCTCTCGGTCGAAATCGACAAGCCCGAGTGGTCGGGGTACTTCGACATCATCACGAACTCCGGCACGACCGAACATGTTGAGCCGTTCGAGGCGCAGTACACCTGCTTCAAGAACCTGCATGCGTGGCTGAAACCGGGCGGCGTCGCAATCCACATCGTCCCGGCGGTCGAGGGCCTGATGACCACGGACCGCTGGACGAACCACTGTAACAACTACTATTCCGCTGAATTCTTCGAGATGCTTGCGCGCGAGAACGACTACGCGCTCGTCGAGTCCACGGTAATCAACCATCTGCGCGCTGCGTGTGTACAGAAACTATCGGATGCGCCTTTCATGAGCGACCAATCGCTGTTCCTACAGTCGGTCACACGAAAAGAGGGCGGGATCGACTACTCCCGCCCTCGACCTTCGTTATGGCGTCGACTTACCGGTCGGCGGGCTTAACAAACTTGAGCGTCATGCGGTCGCTTTCGCCGATCGCTTTCATCGTTTCACGCGATGCATCGTCGCCGGCGAGTGTTGGGGGCAGCGCCCAAACGCCGCGCTCGTAGTCCTTCGTGTCATTCGGATTCGCGTTGATGTCCGAACGCGCCTCGAGCACAAGGCCAGCGGCTTCGGCGCGCTCGATTACATACGCTTCCGGCACGTAGCCGCGGCGTGCGCTCTCGGCCGGGTCGACGCCTTCAGCCGCGCGGTGTTCAACCACACCAAACACACCACCGGGCTTGAGCACGCGTGCAGCTTCCTGGACAACTTTGTCAAACGTACCGGCGCCCATCCAGTTGTGAACGTTACGGAACGTGAGCACCATGTCGGCCGATGCATCATCGACACCCTGCAATGCGCCCGAATCGTCGAGCGTGACCATTTCGGTGTTCGCGAACGCCGGGCCTTTCAGCATCTCTTGGTAGCGTGCGACGGTGCCGGGCCGATAGGCCGGCGGCGCGGTCGCTTCGAACTGCGCACCGAGTAGCCGTCCGTCTTCGCCGAGCGCCGGTGCGAGCACTTCGGTGTACCAGCCGCCCCCGGGGAAGAGTTCGACGACCGTCATGCCGGGCTCAAGACCAAAGAACGCCAGCGTTTCCTTCGGATGCCGGTATTGGTCCCGCGCGCGGTTGCCCTCGCTGCGATGTTCGCCTGCGATGGCCTTGTCGAGCAGGTTGCCGTCATCGGCATTGGCAGCCGGTGCGCGATCGGTCCCTTCTTCGACCGGCGGCGGCATACTCGCTTCGGCGTCGTTGTCCGCAGACTGATCGCCGCAAGCGGGCAGCACGGTGGCGGCCGCGAGTATTGCGAGTAGTTGGAGTGCTTTCATCTTGTTTTTCTCCTGGTGTTGGTTCAAAAACCTGGGCCGTGCTCTGCGAGGAACGCGACTTCTTCGGGTGTCGACTCGCGGTTGAGCAAGGCGTTGCGGTGCGGGAACCGACCGAAACGCGCGATCACCTCACGGTGCTTGCGGGCGTAGTCGGTGAACAACGCGAACATTCGCTCGCCGCCCTCCGGTGCATCCCGTTCGAGCCGCTCGAACAAATCAACCGCGCGGTCCTGCATCGCGAGATCCTCGGCGTGTTCGAGGGGCAGGTAGAAGAATACTCGCTTTATTGGCGCCAATGCACGGTCATCGCCGTTCGCGATGCCGGTCAGAGCGAGCTCGAGCGCGCGCGAATCGGTCGCGAAGGCGCCCGAGCGCCCGCGAAACAAGTTACGCGGGAGTTGGTCGGTGAGGAGAATGAGTGCGAGACGGCCCTCCGGTGTTTCCGACCAATCATCGAGTTGGCCTGCGGACGCATCCGCAACCAACTTCCCAAATGCGGTCCGAAGTTGCGCGTCGACGCCCTCAGCGGCCCCAAACCAAAGGCTGTAGCGGTCGTCGGGCGGAAGCCCGTCCGGTCCTGGGCGGCCGAACCAGTAATCCAGTAGCTCGCGTGCATCGACTGGAAGGGTCATGGCGCGCTGGGCCCGAGCAGCACCGCATTCAGGAACAGGCGATCGGCGCCACGCCAATAGCCCCGGAAATTCGGATCTTCCGCGAATCGAATCACGCGGCCGCGCCCGACGCGTTCCTCGTACAGGAACACCGCCCCGGGCAAGCGCTCGCGGTTCTCCGGCCACAAGTGACCGGCCACGTGCAATGCATCGCCGTCGGCGTAGCGCGCAACGATTCGCTTGTTGCGATTCGGCGCGCCTTCCGGTGCGAGCCACAGACGGTTCGACGTCGCGAGCACCGGCAAGCTGTCGCCGTAGCCGGACGCGAGCCAACTGTTCGGGTTGAGCGTCGCGCGCACGAATGCGCCTGGCACGGTGATGCGTTGCGGCTTGGATTCCTCATTGACCTCGTGCCAATCGCGGAGCACGGCGAGTTCGAGCGTTTTTTGCACCCACTCCGCGCCCGAACCGATGGCAACGAGGGTACCGCCATCGTTCACCCAGCGCTTGAGCCGCGCGATGCCGTCGTCACCCAAAAGCGTCGTGAGTTCGTTGGCCTGGGTGAGCGCCGGCAACACCAGGGTCGTGAAGCGCTCAAGCGGCGTGCTTCCCAGCGAGCGCGTGCGCAGTACAGTCGTCGGAATCCGATACTGCTGGTCGAGCGCGTGCCAAGCCCAGCCGAATGACTGCGCGTGGACGGGGTGTTCGCCGACGAGCGCGACCTCGGGCGGCCGCAGCGAAAACATCTCGCCGGCGCTCAAGGCAGGCAGGCCACCCCCGGCAAGGCCGCCGGCGGCAGCCCGAACCTCGAGCCCGAACTGCGCGGCCAGCGCGCTGAGCTTGCCGTGCACGTCTCCGGCAGCGGTGTTGCGCACGACCGCAGTTCCGCTGCCGAACGCGTAGCCGCCGTGTGTGAACGCGACCGGTGAAATGCGCACGCGTACTTCGTCCCGTCGCAGTAGCGCGGCGACGGCGGCGGTGGCCGCTTGTCGACCATCAATCAGCCATGCGTAAGCGTCCGGTTCAGGCGCCGCCGGTTCGAGCGCACGCCAGCGCGCCGACGCGGGCGCTGCGGCGCCCGTCGCGTGCGCGTCGAGATTGAATAGCAACGGCAACGAATACGCGGTGATGTCGTAGAAGCGGGGATTCTCGGCACGCTCGACGCGGGCGCGCGCCTGTTCGAGAAAGGCCTCCGGTAATTCAAGGTGACGCTCAAGCAATGTGCGCAAGAGCCGGTTCCGAGGCTGCGCGGCTTCGATGATAAGTGAGCCCACTGGCAGGCTGCCTTGGATTCCGCGCATCGACCCGGCTTCCGTCGTCGCATGAACTTCGATGCCGTTACGCTCGAGCGCCGCGGCGAGTTCGTGCGTGAGCTGCGGATCGCCGCCCGCAGGAATCACGTAGCGTCGCGTACCGCGTGCGCCGTCGTCCATCGCCGCAGTCGCACCGGCTCGGTAGTCACGCAGGAGTCGCTCGCGATTTTCCGCGGAGACGCGCACCGCGGTCAACGCCGCGGTGTACTGCTGCGTCGCGGCGTCGAGCAGCGTACGCACCGATGCATCGCTGCGTTCGAGCGCGAGGCCACGCGACGAGCCCTGCTCGTACAGCATGCCAATCGCGCCCTGATAGCTCGTCCAGGACGTCGTGTAACCCGGATAGAAGTAGTTGTAGAACTGCTTCGTCGTGTAGTCGAAGCCCGCGGCGTCGAACGCCTGTGCGTACGCAGCGCCGAACAAGTCGAAGCCACTGGTCGCAAAGCTCGGGAAATACGGTGCGATCGGCTCGGTCGGTGGGTCAAAGAAAAACTCGTTGTCGACACCCATCTCGTGCAAGTCGACGGCGACCTGTGGCCGCCACGCACGGAAGGTCGGCATGCGCCACAGCGTCTCGCGTTGCGTGTGCGCAAACCAGTCGCGATTCGTGTCGAACAGGTAATGCCCACCACGGTAGGTGAGCGCTTCCCAGGAAGTGAAGTCATTCGACCAGTCGTCGCGGTGCGCGCTCGTGAATCGACCGATGCCTTTGTGGTTGCGGTGTGCGAATGCATCGCGGCCATCGGGGTTCAGCATCGGGTCGACCAGGATGACGGTGCGCTCGAGCAGGCGACGGGTATCGACGTCATCGCGCGTCGTCAGATGCTCGACGAGCAGCATCAATCCTTCGGTGCCGGAGAGCTCGAAACCGTGAATCGATCCACCCAGCCAGACGATGACCGGTTGGCGCGAGAGTTCATCGGCTGACGGTGTCGGCAGGCGCGGGTCATCGAGACGCTTAGCGATGTCTCGAATAGCGTCGAGGCGCGCGTGGTTCTCAGGCGAGGTGATGACCGCGAGCATCAGCGGCCGACCCTCCCAGGAGCGGCCCTGAATCTCGAAGCTCACACGATCGGAGGCCTCCGCGAGGCGGGTAAGGTAAGCCTCGGCGTCCGATGCGACGGTGATGCGTTCGCCGACCGCGTGGCCTGTGACCGTCTGATAGGTCGGCACCTGTGCGGCGGCGGTGGCGCAGAACAGCATTGCGAACAACGGCAAGAACGAGCGTGCAGACATGGTAATCCCCCCAACGGAATGTCTGGGAGAATACCAAACATTGGGGCCCGACCATCGCGGCGCCTTTGCGCCGCGATAGCTCAAGAGATACGTCGGTATTTAATTCGGTGCGGCTGCTCCGCATCCACACCGAGGCGGCGCTTGCGGTCCACCTCGTAGTCGGCGTAGTTGCCTTCGTACCAGGTCACCTGGCTATCGCCCTCGAACGCGAGGATGTGCGTCGCCACGCGATCCAGGAACCAGCGATCATGCGAAATCACCACCGCACAACCTGGGAAAGCGAGCAATGCTTCTTCGAGCGCGCGGAGCGTCTCGACGTCAAGGTCGTTGGTCGGCTCGTCGAGCAGCAACACGTTGCCACCCGCGCGCAGCGTCTTCGCGAGGTGCACGCGATTCCGTTCGCCACCCGATAAATCGCCGATGCGTTTCTGCTGGTCAGTCCCCTTGAAGTTGAAGCGGCCGACATACGCACGCGATGGCATCTCCCACTTGCCGACGGTGATGTTGTCGAGCCCGTCGGAGATTTCTTCCCAGACGCTCTTGTCGTCGTCGAGTGCGTCGCGCGACTGGTCGACGTACGCGAGTTCGACGGTCTCACCGACGCGCAGCGTGCCGGCGTCTGGCTGTTCGTGCCCGGTGATCATGCGGAACAGGGTGGTCTTACCGGCGCCGTTCGGGCCGATGATGCCGACGATGCCGCCGCGGGGCAGGTTGAAAGTCAGGTCTTCGTATAGCAGGTTGTCGCCGTAGGCCTTCTTCACGCCGTCAGCTTGCACTACGAGGTCGCCAAGCCGCGGACCGGGCGGGATGTACAACTCCTGCGTTTCATTGCGCGCCTGGAACTCCTGCGACTGCAGTTCCTCGAAGCGCGCAAGGCGTGCCTTGCTCTTCGCCTGGCGGCCTTTTGGATTCTGGCGCACCCACTCGAGTTCGGCCTGCATCGCCTTACGGCGTGCACCTGCCTGTTTGTCTTCGGTCGCGAGCCGCGCTTCTTTCTGCTCGAGCCACGACGAATAGTTGCCTTCCCACGGAATGCCATGGCCGCGGTCGAGCTCTAGAATCCAGCCGGCGACGTTGTCGAGGAAGTAGCGGTCATGGGTCACCGCAATCACGGTGCCCGGGAATTCGGCGAGAAAGCGCTCGAGCCAAGCGACCGATTCGGCATCAAGGTGGTTGGTCGGCTCGTCGAGCAGCAGCATGTCGGGGCTCGACAGCAGCAACCGGCACAGCGCGACACGGCGGCGCTCGCCGCCCGAGAGCTTCGTCACATCGGCGTCCCAGGGGGGCAGGCGCAATGCGTCGGCAGCGACCTCGAGCTTGCGGTCGAGCTCCCATGCGCCGGCAGCGTCAATTTTGTCCTGAAGCTCCGCCTGTTCGGCGAGCAGCTTGTCGAAGTCTGCGTTCTCGTCCGCGAACGCGTCACTCACCGCATTGAAGCGGTCCATCAGCGCCTTGAGTTCGGCGACGCCTTCCTCGACGTTACCGCGCACGTCCTTCTTCGGGTCGAGTTGCGGCTCCTGCGACAGGTAGCCGATCTTGATGCCGGGCTGGGGCCGCGCCTCGCCGATGATGTCGGTGTCGATGCCGGCCATGATGCGCAGCAGCGTGGATTTGCCGGAGCCGTTGAGGCCGAGCACGCCGATTTTCGCGCCGGGGAAGAACGAGAGCGAGATGTCGCGAAGAATCTGCTTCTTGGGTGGGACGACCTTACCGACCCGGTTCATCGTATAAATGTATTGAGCCATGGCGGCGCATTGTACTGGATTGGCGGCCCGGCATCGCGGCGCAAAGGCGCCGCTCCTACAGGTGCCAGGGTTGTAGGAGCGGCGCCTTCGCGCCGCGATGGATATCACACCATCGGCAGTTCGTCCGGCTTCCTGAGGTCGGAGTCATCGAGGTCACCGGTCAGCGCCTCGATCCGCGCGACCGCATCACCCGCGCGCTGCACGCGCGCAATATTGAACGCCGCATCACCCTCATGCACCAATGGCAATTGCGTGTGACCGATCACGATGCCGCCGAACGGCGCCTCAAGGCTGACCTCGCCATCCCCGAACGGGTCGCCGACGACGCCGAGCGACTGGCCGGCGGTCACGTGCTCACCGAGCCCCACCGACGCCCGCAGAATGCCGCTGTTCGGTGTGCGTACCCAACTCGTGTGGGAGACCGCGACGGGTTCTGCCGTGGACATACGTCGACGCTTCGAGGGCGGTAGCATCTCGAGCGCGCGCATGACCTCTCGGATGCCGCGCACCCCGAGTCGGATGCATTCCTCGTCAAAGCGCATCGCCTGCCCACCCTCGTACAGCAGCACGGGCAGGCCCCGTTCGGCTGCGGTCGCGCGAAGCGAGCCGTCGCGCGTTTTCGCGTCGATGATGACGGGCGCGGCAAACGCGCGCGCGAGGCGCATCGTTTCGGGGTCGTCTAGGTTCGCGCGCACCTGCGGCAGGTTCGTACGATGCGCGGCGGCCGTATGGAGGTCGATCGCGTGCGTCGCGTGCGCGAGCACTTCGTTGTCGAACACATACGCGAGCCGCGCCGCGAGCGAGCCGCCTTCGCTGCCGGGGAAGCTGCGATTCAGGTCACGGCGGTCGGGCAGGTAACGCATCTGCAGCAACACACCAAACACGTTCACGAT